>JACQYP010000002.1 GCA_016208205.1 Candidatus Desantisiibacteriota bacterium
AGACGCAAAGACGCAGAGGAGATATAAAAATGAGCAATATAAATAAATATGGAAACGATAGAAATAATGAAAATGTGAAGATTTTGGTGCAAATTTCAATATAAATTTATCTCCTTATCCCCAGCTATCTCCATCATCTCCTTTTTTTACATATATTTCTCTGCGTCTCTGTGCCTCTGAGGTTCATAATGAGAATTGTTAAGGAAAACGGTTTTTCAACCTCTGCGAATTCTGCGTAATCTTTGTGTTCTCTGCGTTAAAAAAACTCGATTGCATAGCTCGAAACTTTTCATAATAAGACAGTCTGTACTTACACATGTCCAATTATTGAACACTGTTAATGGTAAAAAAATAACTTGATAATTGTTTAATTGCTTAATCCTAATAAAATAAACAACTTTCGTGCTTTGGCACAGAATTTGCTTGTATTTTTATGGATAAGTGTGCTCTGTAAGTAACCGTTATAGTAGCTGAAGCGTCCTCGCTTCAGGTTCTCTTCCCAGACACCCTACACACAAAACACTTAAACGCTTACGATATTCGTAACAAGCACCGTAGCAAGTACCTTTAGCAGGTTTTTAGTCTTATCATATTGGGTCTAAAGACCCTCACTACTTTTTTATTTACAGTTTGTGACGGTATGCAATATACTATATAACATAAAGGAGCTGATTATAATGAGAAAAAAAATTGCGGTTATCTTATTCTGCTTTGTAGCAATGACAGGTTATGCATTCGGAGCAGGGACAGACAGGATTAATATAGAAGGATTTGAAAGCCATGATATAGGTGATTGGATAAAGTTTCCTTCAGCCTCAGAGCTTGGAGCAGACATATATAGTCCAGGCTATATGAGTGATTATTGTGTTAAGATAGATGGTGCCGGGTTAAAACCACCGCAGGAGGAGGGCTATATCTCTTCATTGCCCCAGATAAACAGTAGATATCTTTCTATAGAAAAACCAAGCGACTGGAAACATGGCTCTGTTTATATCTTACGGTGTATGGTCAGGACAGATAATAATAACAGTAGTAAGGCATATCTTGAGTGTGTTGACCCTGATGGGGATATGGTTTTAAGCAAAGGGAAGTCCTTTATCCCGACCTCCCAGTGGACAGAGTATATCTTAAGCGGTTATACCAGAAATAGCCCTATGACTACCATCAAATTAGGCTATGAGACAGGACAAGGGACAATCTATTTCGATGATGTTTCGTTTTATAATTCCAGCTGCTATTTTCAATCTAATGTAACTGACCATCCCCTTATATGTTATGTCCATGATGCAGATGATAGCCCACTTTCTGTAACCATAAACAGGCTGCAAGGGGCTACCTCATCAACTACCCCTGTGGTTTCCATAACTGACCCGTTTGGTAATCTTAAACTGACAAAGACCTGTGAGCCGGGTAATCAATCATTTACCATAACTATTCCTTCAGATAATATCCGGGGTGATTATCAAATAGCTATCCAGCAGGATTCCTCATCCCTCTGGCAGGTATCTGCAACGGATTTAATATTTGAGGGTAAAGATGTCCGGTTAAGCTCAGAGAATGGCAGTGTGTTGTATTTTGCGGTAAATGATCAGGCAACCTTTACCCTGAAATTAAAGGATGAGGTAGCACCTCTGGCAGAGTCAGGCAATATCGGGACATGTTCGGCAACCCTGTATGACCCGGATGGCATGGCAAAGAAAAAGATAGTGTGGACAGCAGGATCAGAAGAATGGCACGATTTGATTATGGATAGCCCAGCTATTGCCGGGGTATGGGGTGTTGGCTTCGAAGGGGGACAGGGGAATATTTCCATTTCAACAGAGGGGATCCCGCCATATTTTTCTCCTGCACGCAACTCTTATTTCCTGCCGGCAGTATGGCGTTATCCTGTGGAGGGTTTTTCGGTAATTGCAAATCAGGCTAAAAACATAACCAGCAAGGATGAAAAAATAACCCTCAGTATTCCGGCAAGGACGATTAACCGAAATGGCACTGTAAGTATTCAAAAGATAGATGCCCCGGTTATACCACAGGGATATTCTCTATCAAGTCAGGTTTATAATATTGAACTTCGCGGCACATCATCTGCCTTTCAACCCTTGCAATCCATTCCCCTCACCTTTCGCTATGATGATGCATCCTTATCTGAGAAGGCAGAAAAAACATTAGCTGTTTTTTATTACGGCACAAGTACAAGCAATACCAATACAGCTGCATGGATACCTTTGCCAACAATATCGCGATCAACAAAGGATAATTTTATCAGGGTAAATGCTCCTCATTTCTCGCCTTTTGCCATTCTTTCTTCCCCTGCCTGGCAGGTAAGACTTTTTATAGAAACATCAGAAGGTGTCAGTGATAATGGTAATTATTTTGGAATGGACCCTGGTGCTCAAGATACATATACTGACCCATTTGACCTTGAAGAAGAGCCGTCAACGCCAAAGCCATGTGTTTCCCTTTATACCACTTCACCGGGTGGAACAAGATTTACTAAGGATATCCGAGCATTAAAGGATTTGAGCATAGGTGTTGAGGAGTGGGCTTTTGATGTAAATACCGATGTACTCCTGCGGGCAGGGGCACAGGTAACTATTTCATGGGATATCTCAAGTATTCCATCAAACTATCCGATAAATCTGATAGAGGTCAATCAGCAATTAGTTGATTTAAGAGAGCTGGCGGCATTCAAGTTTGTTGTTCCCTCTGGCAATAATACAAGAAGATTTATCCTGCGGATTGGGGGTGAAAAAGAGGGGACAATTACTGTAAGCCGTACATTTTCTAATAATTGGAATCTGTGCTCCATCCCCTTGCTTCTGACAAATCCTGAGCCTGAGGCAATTTTCCCCGGGAGTCGTATCTCAAGGTTTGTTGCCAGCAAGTATGTAGCTTATGAACAAGAAGGAGATTTTGGGACAATTACACCGGGTGTAGGTTATTGGCTTAAGACAGGCAGCACCATAACCACGAATTTTACCGGACATGCATTAGAAAATGGGACATATAGTATTCCTATTCTATCCGGCTGGAATCTTATAGGCAATCCCTTTATCTTTGGTGTAGGCTGGAATAATATCCTCTTTTCTTATGGGACAGTAACAGAAAAGGTATCTGACGGCAGGATAATCAAGGATGGGATTTATCAATACGGAACAGACAAGAACGGTAAAGCAGGATACATCATGGACAGATATAAGGATAATCCTGCTATGAAACCATGGGAAGGGTGCTGGCTATACTCATCCATGTCGGGTAATTTGAAGATACCTGCTATTCCGAGTCAGCCATTGGCAGCTCTTGCCCCTGAGTTGTTGCAAGATCCCCGGAATTGGGAGGTAAAGCTATCTGTATCCACGGATAAAAGCATTGATAAGGATAACTATCTTGGTATAGCAGGTGATGCCAACGATGGATATAACAAATATTGCTTGTTTGAGCCGCCGGATGGGTATCCTCCGTATGTCAGCCTGTACTTTCCAATTGATGACTCTGAGACTTTTGGCAAATTTGCCTGTATCTACAAGTCTCCATTAGTTTCAAATTCTCCAAAGGTCTGGGATTTTGAGGTATTGACCGATGGTATGCAAAATACGGATGTAACCCTCCAGTGGCAAGGAATACCGGATAG
>JACQYP010000017.1 GCA_016208205.1 Candidatus Desantisiibacteriota bacterium
CCGTAGCCTTAACAACATAGGTAACAGTCAGAATAACCATCACAGCCATGGTAAGGTTAAGGGCTATGGACATATCAATAAACACAGGCGGCAGGGGCATGACCAGCATGATAATCACACACAAAAAGAAACAGGCTCTCCCCATGTCTGCCCTTTGCAGCCAGTGCCGTTGTGGAATCGCAAATGTTGTTTTTGTATCCGCCATGTTTATCACCTTTAAGAATAGAACACGGATGACACAGATGAGACGGATTAATACGGATAAATTTTTTAAAATAAAAAATCTGTGAAAATCCGTAATATCCGTGTTATCCGTGTGCTATTACTCTAACTACGCTGCCTTTTGTTTTAACCGATAGACAAATGCCAATATCTCAGCTACAGCCTGATAGAATTGAGGTGCAATCTCTGACCCAACATCCACTGTTTCAAACAATGCTTGAGCCAATGGTTTATTTTCTACAATTGCCACATCATTTTCCTTAGCTATATCGATAATGCGTTGTGCCATCAACCCCTTACCCTTAGCCACCACAGTCGGTGCAACCATATAATCAGAATCATATTTTATAGCTACAGCCAGATGTGTTGGATTGGTGATAACCACATTTGCCCTGGCAATCTCAGCCATCATCCTTTTTGCAGCTGTTTCCCTTTGCCTTTGTCTTATCCTTCTTTTAACCGAGGGGTCACCCTCTAACTGTTTCCATTCATCCTTTAGTTCATGCTTGGTCATCATCAAGCTTTGTTTATACTCATGCCTCTGATGAAGATAATCAAAAAGGCTTATTATTAATAAAAATATGGCAACATAGATGATAATCTTAAATGTCAAACCGGCAATAAATGTAAACCCTTCCATCAATCCTACATCTAAAAGATTAAGGATTTGAAAAAATTCCTTATGGATAATAGCATAAGAGATACAGATAATCACCGCAAGCTTAAAGAATGTTTTGCCATATTCAATCAGGGCAATCTTGGATGGAATAAGCCTCTGCCATATCTTGCCAATATTAAACCTCATCCTCGAAAAATCAAACCTCAGCGCCTTTGGGGCAAAATATATCCCCACCTGTAATGCCTCAACAATAACAGCAACTATCGCCGCAATCAGCATAATAGGCAGAGTAACCTTAAAAAAGGCTATGATAATTACCGGAAAAAGGCTCATGATATTGTCTGATGAAAATTCTACTTCGTGCATATGAGAGAAACAATACGCAAAATAACCAATCATCTTGGTAAACATATAATATCCAAGCATGGACATAGCAATACAGGTTATCAGGGTAATGGATGCAGAGGTAAGCTCCATACTCTTGACAACCTGTCCCTTTTCCCTTGCTTGCTGCCGTTTTCTCGGGGTCGGCTCTTCGGTTCGTCCCTCATCCTCAGCTCGGGCAAATAACTGAAGGTCAAAGGTATCTACCGGCTCTACCTGCTTTTTCTCGTATTCCCTCCCCCCCTCTTCTCGTTCAAGCCGCAAAAATTCTACCGGTGCAAGGTTATATCCAGCATATTCAACAAGATATTGAGTGTCATATTGGTTTAACATAATTACCTCGCAGATAATCGGTAATCGGTTATCAGGTTATCAGTAACCGCTTACCTGATTACCGATAACCGATTACCTTTCACCTCACCCTTCCCATGGCAGAAAACAATTCATCTATATCAGAAAACACACAGTTAAACACATTTTGTGCCACCTGGCCAATCAATGGCATAATTAGAATCAAGATGCCGACACCTATAACAATGGTTGTTGCCCAGCCCAAAGCCATAATATTCATCATTGGTGCCACCTTTGCCATCAATCCCATGGACAGAGATACAAGGAACAGGACACCCATAATCGGCATGGCAATCTTCAGAGCCGTAAGAAACATGCCGCAAAATACCGCAACAGTTTTATCGTAAACAAGATGTGAGGCTTTTAAGGAAAATATTGGTACTGCCTCATAGCTGTTAAAAACAGCTGTAATTATAAGATGATGTCCACCTACAGTTAAAAAGATAAGCATGGCAAAAAGTCCGATAATCTGTCCAATAATTGGCTGCTCTACCTGAGAAAATGGGTCTATTGTATTTACAAACCCAAACCCCATTTGCACGCTATAGAATTCACCTGAGACCTGAAAGGCAGACATAATTATAGTGCAAAAGAATCCAATGATTATGCCTATCAATACCTCAGAGATAACAAGGATATAATACTCACCTACATTTCCTGACAGATGCGGCAGTGTATGATTTACCACCGGGAACATCAACAGAGCCATAAAAAGGGCAAGCCCTGCCTTTATTCTCAGTGGAATACTCAAGCTGCCAAAAAACGGGCTTATGACAAATATCCCTGAAATCCTTGCAAAAACCAATAGAAACCCCTGGAACTGGGTGGCAAATAAGTCGTAACACTCCATTACAGCCTCGTCAATCGGTTATCGGTGATCAGTAATCGGTAATCAGGTAATCACCGATAACCGATTACCAATAACCTACCCGATTAAATCCGGAAATGTATTTATCAACCGTATCGTATATTCCATCAATGTCTTCAACATCCATGTCCCAAAGACAATCATTGACAACATGGTAATAATCATTTTAGGAACAAATGACAGGGTTTGTTCCTGAATAGATGTTGCAGTCTGGAGGATGCTGATTACCAGACCCACAAGCATACTCACGCTTAACATAGGTGCTGCGACCAAAATGGTATAAAATAATGCTTCTTGAATTAATTTTACAGCAAATCCTTCGGTCATTTTAATACCTCAATATTGTAATTAGGCTGTTAGGTTGTAGGAAACTCACATCGCCTTTGTTTTCCTAATAGTCTAACAGCCTCCAGCCTAATACCCTTCATCCTAACAGTCTACAGCCTACTTACCTTCAGCCTATACTTATTGCAGGGGCATATGCTACATACACCCCTGCAATGAGTTAGCTTACTTAAGCAGCCACCGCACCCTTAAAGATACGAAGCGAGACGCTTCGTCTACTACGCGGCAACCGCACTACTGATTGTCTCACTTTCAATCCATTTGACAATAGACATCACCAGACATCTCACCCGTTCATACTCTTTAAGGAGAAGGTTATAGGCAGCCTCATTTATAAGCTGATTCTGATAACTTACCTTTAGAAAAAAGGTAATATCCCTCAAAGAGTTCATAGCTGCTTCAAGAAAATGCCTGTATTCATGAAGAGTTTGCTGCGAATGTCCCTCAGCAATATTCATAGCCACGCCCATAGATGCTCCCTTCATTTGAATAGCAAGGTCATTATAAGCAGCCTCTCTCGGATACCGATTGACAATGCGACACACTTCCATGACTAATCTGTTCGCTAATTGCCAAACACCCAATTCTTCGTACCTCGGCATAGCCTCTTACCTCCCAGTTTTAATTTTCAGCATGGTTTAAACTGTTCACTACTGTAGAGACACAAAATCTTGTGTCTCTACCTTTCGTGTCTTGTAGTGAATTTATTTTCAAACCACACCTAATTTTCGGCTATTACCTAAGTTGCAACAGTCCTTACTCCAATACACAACTTAAATAACATCTATTCGTTTTTTCACCTCCTCAATTTGTAGACATTTAGCCAAAGTAGAACAGGCATTCTTGCCTGTTCTGATAAATAGGCAGGAATGCCTTGCATAGACAGGCAGAAATGCCTGTCCTACATTAATGAAAACTTGCCACTAATGAGTGAATCAATAGATTCCAACCGTCAACCATAACAAATAAAAGTATCTTAAAGGGTAATGATATCATAACCGGCGGCAGCATGATCATGCCCATAGACATTAAAACACTTGCAACAATCATATCTATCATCAAGAACGGTACAAACAGTAATATTCCCATCCAGAAGGCAGAGGTTAATTCACTAATCATAAAGGCAGGGATAAGAACATAAGTAGCTACATCCTTCCTTGTTTTGGGTCTTGGCATTTTACTTAAGTCAACAAATAAGGCAATATCTTTTTCTCTGGTCTGCTTAAACATGAATTCTCTTAGTGGCAAGGATGCTTTTTTCAGTGTTTCCTGAAAGTTCATCTTACCTGCAAGGTATGGCTGAAAGGCAGTCTCATTGATCTTTGTTATGGTTGGTGCCATAATAAAAAAGGTGATAAATAATGCAAGTCCGACGATGACCTGTTGGGGAGGAGCCTGCTGGGTAGCTAATGCTTGTTTAATGAATGAGAGGACAATCACTACCCGAATAAATGAGGTAGTCATCATAACAATGCTTGGGACTAAGGTCAGAATAGTTAAAAGAAATATGATTTGAAGGGAGAGAGCAACATCCTGAGGGGTTTTTGCCTCTGTTACGCCGATATTTATCTTAGGGATACCTATAGGTACAGGCTGGCTAAAGCACCATGCAGCCGAGAACACAGCAATAGCTGCCACAAATAGCAAACAAATAGACCACTTGCGCATCGTTAACCCCTCCCAGAGTTAAAAACATTTTTACATATAGCACTATATCAGATAACCTCTGTTTTGTCAAGTATTTTTTCAATAATTGTGTGATTTTAGTACTTGGTAGGTTTTATGAGGGTAGGTTGTAGGTTGTAGGTTGTAGGTTGTAGGTTGTAGTCGTCACTTACAACCGATAACTTCTCTAACCTACAACATCATCTTTATCTTTCCTATATCTACAATCTTATACTGTCTCATATAATCTTTTATTCCCTGAACTATTTCCATACCTGCTTTAGGGTTGACAAAGTTAGCCGTACCAATACAAACGGCTGTTGCCCCAACAAGCAGGAACTCGAGACTATCCTCCCAATCCATTATTCCCCCCTGTCCTATAACAGGAATATTTACAGATTTGCAAACCTCCCAAACCATCCTTAAAGCAACAGGTTTAATAGCTGGACCAGACAGTCCACCTGTGATATTTGCCAAACGAGGCTTTTGGGTTTTAATATCAACTGCCATACCCATCAATGTATTTATCAAAGACACAGCATCTGCTCCCCCATCAACTGCTGCTCGGGCAATAGAGGCAATATTCGTTACATTTGGGCTTAATTTTACAATTAAAGGCAGGGATGTCTGTTTGCGAACCAGATTAACAACCTCAAAGGTAAGCATCATATCCTGACCAAACAACATCCCTCCATGTGAAACATTTGGGCAGGATATATTTATCTCTAAGGCATTAATACCGGCTTTATCGCTTAATCCCTTAGCTATAACAGCATATTCTTCTGGAGTTTCACCACAAATATTGGCAATAACAGCTGTGGGAATATTTGACAACAAGGGTAGTTTTTCTTGCAAGAATCGTGGCAAACCCATATTTTGCAAGCCAACACTATTAAGCATACCTGCGGGTGTTTCAACAATCCTTGGCATGGGATTGCCCTGCCGTTCCTTCAAGGTAATTCCCTTAAGAATAATACCTCCAAGCATGGATAAATCTATTAATTCAGCATATTCTTGTCCATATCCAAAGCATCCGGAGGCACAAAGCACAGGATTTTTTAGCTTTAATTTGCCAATGCTTACAGAGACATCTGGTTCTATCTGCATATTACCTCTTAAAACATAAAAATCTTATCCAGACATATTAATATACCACATGTTATTCAATTTGGTAGCTACTCAGGTTGTCTGGTTCACGGTTCAAGGTTCACAGTTAGGAACCTTGCGTTGTCAATTCGTGTGCTAATTGCTAAGCCTCAATATCTCCAAACCGTTCAATTCCCTACATTCGCAGGGACAAGCTTCATTGCTCTCCAACCGTGAACTGTGAACCTTTGAACAGTAAACCTGAGTAGTTATTTATTTTGTTTTCACTTTTCACTTATCCGATACGCACTACCTTGCAAGGATTTGCAATATTCCATCATTTCTGAGGCAGCATCAAAGATATCTAATGATCTCTTAAATGATTGTTTCTCACCATTAACAGCCACACCAATAGACAGTGTCAGGATAGGGGTGTCATTTAATCTTCTGTCTCTATCTTGCCCCCTTCCATAGTCAACAGGGTGATACAATCCCTGGATCTTTTCATCAAACAAAGAGATAATCTTTTGACAAACGACATCTACCCTTTCCGGCTCAATAAGCACCACAAAATCATCTCCGCCATTATGTCCAATGAATCCTGTTCTCACACTTGTTGAAAGAATTTCTGCTACTAACTTGATAACATTATCCCCTTGCAAAAAGCCATAGAAATCATTAAACGCCTTAAGTCCGTTAACATCAATACACATTAAAGCAAATGGTCTTTCTTTATTTGCTAATCTCTTTTTAATCTCAGTATCTATAATTGTTCTTCCACGAAGACCTGTTAATGGATTTAATAACATTGTTCTATCAAATCTCTTCAAATGGGCATTGATGTGAGCTACTAAAGAGTACAATTCAAAGGGTTTGTTTATAAAATCCACAGCACCGTTTTCAAAGGCAATAACCTCTTCAGAGCTATCCCGAACAGTTAACACCAGAATAGGGACACCGGATGTTCTGGGATCCATGCTTAGCCGTTTACAAATCTCGTATCCATTCATATCAGGCAGCATAATATCAAGGATAATCAGATCCGGCAGAATATAGTATGCCTTTCGCAAAGCCTCTGAGCCGTGTGAGGCAGTAATAACCTCAAAGTTTTCATGCTCCAATTTAATCCCAATTATAGCACAGATAGATGGGTCATCATCAACTACAAGTATCTTTTTTCTTGGAGCAATGGGAAAACTTTTATTTATCTCATCCATCCCTATTGAGCCTCTTTCTTGAAGCATCTTTATAAAAACATTGGTTATATCCCCATCAAATTCAGTCCCCTTACCTTTTTCTAATTCATTTATTGCTTCAGTTACAGGCAGAATATTTCGATATGGCCTATTATCTGTCATGGCTCCATAGGCATCGATAATTTTTACAATAGATGCCTCAACAGGAATTTCATTATCCTGAAGACCATCAGGGTATCCATTTCCCTTTGGACATTCATGATGGGAACGAACAGCACAAAGCAAGTCCCATGGAAACCCAACAGACATCAGGATTCGTTCACTAAGAAAGGTATGTTTCCTTATTATCTTTAATTCCTCAGAAGAGAGGTTTCCTGTCTTTAACAATAACTCAGCATCTAACCAGAGCTTTCCTATATCATGCAAAAGAGCTGCCAAGGAAACAGTCTCTTGCTGAACCTCATTTAAGCCAAGTCGTGAGGCAAGAGATTCAGCATATCCAGCCTTTCGTTGTGCATGTCCCTCTTGATAGGCATCATTCTTATCAATTATGGTCGCCACAAAGGAACAGTTTTCCCTAATCTTGTTTTTCAGCAAGGGATCATGTCCGCCATTAAGGGCAGATTGATTTACCAGAACAGAAATGTCTTTCATATAAGTGCTTAGATTGTTTTCTTCTTGCATACTTCCTACCTCCCCACTAAACTTATTAAAGATATACCACAATTTTTGTGATTTGTCAACTATAA
Source organism: Candidatus Desantisiibacteriota bacterium (assembly GCA_016208205.1). Next base: position 7,486 of record JACQYP010000017.1, read on the forward strand.
AATGTGAAAAAATGTAATGGATTAGGGATTGGTGGGATTTTCTATCGTGGACTCAAGTTTTTGCTACAAAGGCACAAAGAAAACACCAGAAACAACTCAATATCTTGCGACCTGTGCGAACAGAATTTATGCTTGTGGAGCGTAGCTTACCAACCCATCTCTTACCGTAAACACCGTTGCCCCATCCATCAACTCTTTGACTGTCGAAAGATCAGTAGTGGTAATAAATATCTGTCCGCCTCGATTAATAGCCTTCATCAGGTAGCTTCTGCGAACATCATCCAATTCAGAGCAAATATCATCCAATAGCAATACCGGCAATTCCTTTGTTTGTTGGGACAGGTACTCCATTTCTGCCAGCCGCAGAGAGATAGCTGCTGTCCGTTGCTGCCCCTGAGAGCTGAATCTCTTTGCATCAATCCCATTTATCTGAAATGCCATATCATCTAAATGAGGTCCGCTTAGTGTATGTCCCTTTCTTATCTCATCCCTCCTTTTTTCTTTATTAAACATCGATGGTTTGTAGGATATTTTTAATATCTCGCTTTTCTCTTCCTCTCCCATAAGAAGAGTGGGAAAGGCTACCTGATGATGAATACTTGATGCCAAACACTGGAGAACCTCTATTGCCTCTTCCCTTGCCTTAATAAGCTGACTGCCTGTTTCTTGTCGCCCGATATCCCATACATCAAGCTCGGATATAGTCGTCTCTTGCTGTCCTGTTTTTAATTGCCAGAGTATCTCGTTGCAATGCTTATGTATCTTGTGGTATCGCTGAAGATAATGCAGGTACTGTGGATTTGATTGAGAGAGAAGGATGTCGAGGAACCGCCTCCTGATATCCGGCGTCCCTTTTACCAGATGCAAATCCTCTGGAAAGAAGATAATCACCTGTAAATGTCCGATCAAGTCAATAATCCTGGGTAAAAACTTGTTGTTTATCCTTATCTTTTTTGTATCTTCAAGAAAAACATCTATCTTGTCCTGAATGTGTTGCTGAATCACTGTCCCTGATAAGGAAAAACCATTCATGTCCCGGGCAATCAGGGCAGAATCACAGGATGTGCGAAATGATCGGGCAATACCAAGAAAGTATATTGCCTCTAATAGGTTTGTTTTTCCCTGTCCATTCTGGCCAAGAATAATATTTACCCCAGGATTAAACTGAAGCTGCGTTTCTTTTATGTTACGAAAATTTCTTATCTGGAGTGAGCTTAGATACATTAGTTTAACCTGTTTGTAATGTGTAATTCAGAGGCATTGATGGGTTTCGGTTGCCTCAACCCATCCTACATTCTACATTCTGTAGACCGTTAGACTGTAGGAGAAGATGGCTCATTCAGGGGAACGAGCCCTACAGAAAAATCCAAAAGATGTAGGGTGCGTTCCCTGAACGCACCAAACCTTTATTTCCCTAACAGCCTACAGTCTATTCACCTACAGCCTATCTTTACTTCCTCTACCAATACCTTATTCTGTTTCTCTCTCATAACTGCAACCCTGATATAGGTATCATCAAGCCCTCGAAGGTTAGAGCAGTTGCGGATAAGGATATTTTTTTGAGCCAATCGCTCGGAAAGCTCATCAGCATGAGTATCTCCACAGAGTTTGATAAGCAAAAAGTTGGCTGCTGATGGATACACCCTTAGTGTTTTTATCTCACTTAATCCCTTGAAAAATTCATCCTTTGCCTTTTCGATAAGCTCTATGGACCTGATTATAAACCCGTCATCCCTCTGCAACATGCCCGGCACAATCATTTGGGCAAAGATATTTACACTCCAGGGAGGTATTTGTTTTCTTAATTTATCTAATATCGCAGAATTACTTGTTGCCATATATCCTATCCGTATCCCTGGTATAGCAAAGAATTTGGTGAGGGATGAGATGATGATCAGGTTTGGGTAATTATCTATGACATTTAGAAGGGTTCCATCTTTATACGAGGCTGTAAACATTAAAAATGATTCATCTACAATTACTAATGTATTTGTTTTAATAGCATTATCCAATAAGGCTGTCAGCATGGAATGTTCGATTAGTTTGCCTGTAGGGTTGTTTGGGTTACAAATCCAGATGGCATCTGCCCATGAAAGCTCATCTATAACCTCTTCATAAGGAAAGCAAAAACCGTTTATTTCTTCCTCTTTCGGAAATTTCAGGGTAGCATTATTCCCGACTAAGGCTGTTTCATATTCACTGAAAGTAGGGGAAGGGACAAGGATGTTTTTCCCATGCAACAGATTAGCCAATAAATAGATAGTCTCGCATGACCCATTCCCGACAATAATATATTCTTCCTTAATTCTTAAGAAATCAGCCAGATGAGCTGTCAAATCCCTTTGTTCCGGGTCAGGATAGTGTCTGATGAATTTTATACTATCGCAAATAGCGGCTTGAACCCGGTCCGGCGGACCAAATGGATTGATACTGGCACTAAAATCCATTATTTGCTCAAGCTCAACCCCTTTTCTTATAAATTCCCAGATATTCCCACCATGCTTCATCTATTGATGCTCCGAACTGTAGACGAAGCGTCTCGCTTCGTATTCTTCACGAGCCGAGACGGCTCGTCTACTAAAACTGCTTCAAAAACCTTAAGTCATTCTCAAAGAAGAGCCTGATATTATCAATGCCATACTTTAACATGGTAAGTCGCTCAACTCCCAGACCAAAGGCAAACCCAACATATTTTTCAGGGTCATAGCCTACCCCTTTGAACACCTCCGGGTCAACCATACCTGCCCCCAGCACCTCAAGCCATCCGGTTTGTTTGCAAACCCCGCATCCCTTTTGATTGCAGAGGACACAGCCAATATCTACCTCGCAGGATGGCTCGGTAAACGGGAAAAAGCTTGGTCTGAACCTTACCGGTGTATCCTTGCCAAACATGGCAACAAGAAATGCCTCAAGCACAGCCTTTAATTCACCGAAGGTTGTTTTTTCATCAACCAAAAGCCCTTCCACCTGATGAAACATTGGAGAATGGGAGACATCTGCATCCCGTCGATAGACCCTGCCTGGTGCAATAATTCTAAGCGGCGGCTTCCTCTCCTTCATCACCCGAATCTGAACCGGTGAGGTATGAGTCCTTAAGACAACCGAATCTGAGATATAAAAGGTATCGTGCATATCCCTGGCAGGATGATCCTGCGGAATATTTAAGGCATCAAAGTTATAATGAGAGTATTCCACCTCTGGTCCCTCTTCAACCTCAAACCCTAAACTCATGAAAATATTAATTATCTCCTCAAGAACATGGGTAATTGGATGTCTTTTCCCCATCTCAGGGACAAATCCCGGCATGGTAACATCTATTTTTTCATGCAGTAACTTCTTGCCTCGCTGGATAGAGATAATTGCAGCCTGTTTATCTGAAAGCAGGGTAGTTATGATCTCTTTCAGGCTATTTATTCGACTGCCTGCCTCTGGCCGCTCCTCTGCCGGAAGTTTTCCCAAACCTCGCAGAAGATGAGTAAGCTTGCCCTCTTTTCTGCCAAGATATTCTATTCTTATCTGCTCTAACTCATCAAGGCTATGACATGCATCAATCTTCATATTAGCCTCGTTTTCCATGACCGTGAGTTCCATTGTTTATTGCTCCTATAATCAAAATACATCCACAGATTTCACAGATTTTCACAGATAAAAGCGGTAGCAAGTAAGCTACCGCACTCCAAAAAGAAGCAGGAAAAGTGAATTTCGTTTGCACAGATCAAAAAAATTTCTTTCAATCTGTGAAATCTGTGTAATCTGTGGATAAAAAAGAAAATCTGTGGATATTTACTGAAAAATATCCCAGACCATATCTGCCATATCTTCATCCTTAAACGGCTCCATGAGATAGGCTGCTCCTCCAATCAACATAGCTTCACCAATATAGGCTTCCTGACCCGGACGACCAAGAATTATTATCTTAACCATATTATCACGGGCAAGGATTCTCTTTATCGTCTCTACCCCCATTATATCCGGGACATTTATTACTACTAATTGAGGGTTTAGCACCTTGCATTTGGCTATTGATTCAATCCCGGTCATGCTGTTCCAGATTATTCCAAATCCACATTTTTCCAGAACAGCTTTTATCCTTAGCCGCGTTGCCCCGGAATCATCTATAACTAATGCTCGGAAAGAATCAGACATGTTAACCTCTATTTGTGTAAGCGTTCAGGTGTCAGGTATCAGCAGTCCGGTAACACAAGGAAAATCAAGACCGTAGAGGATATTACAACCTTGCTTGCTTCTCGGCATAAGAGGTTCTATACTCAGCAAGGCCACAAATAGCGATTTTACGCAAAGAGCGACTCAGGCGTCATTGCGAGCGTCATTGCTTGCTGACCAATTAGACTTTGCGCGACCTTTCGTAGTTATGTCTTAAAATCGCAGATTATACCCTTGTTGAGTATAACTCTCTTAAAAACTAATACCTGATACCTGAACGCTTACCTATTTGTCAGAACATGTTGAATAGTCTTAATCAAGATCTCCTGCTTAAACGGCTTAACAACAAAATCCTTTGCCCCGACAGATATGACTTCATTGATCAGCTCTTCATATCCCACTGCACTTACCATTACTATCCTTGCCTCTGGATCGATCTTAGTCAGCCACTTCAAGGTTTCAATCCCATTCATCTCTATATCCGGCAAAACAATATCCATGGTTACCAGATCAGGTTTCAGCTCTCTGTATCTTTGTATGGCACTTGCCCCATCAGCTGCCTCTCCGGCAACATCATAACCGGCTTCAGTAAGCATCTTTCGCAACATTCTTCTCATAAACAGAGAATTGTCTACTATTAATATTCGGGCATTCTTGCGTTTCATCTTCTTTGTTAATGCCTCCTGATTTATTGAGGGATGTTGTAAGTTGCAGGTTGTAGGTTGTAAGTTGAAGAGGTAGAATAAATAACATCATAAACCTACAACTTGCAACTTACAACAAAAATTTTTGCAAATGGGAATGTGTTTGACTGTTTATAATTTTGGCATCTTTTGCAGCGAATAGCCTTCATCATTAAAGAACATAAATATAATCAGGAAGCAGAGTATCCCAAGTCCAAACAAGAATGTTCCCAGAACAAGGGCTGAGGATAGAAGAGCAAAGGTACCCAGAAAGATAGAGAAGAAAGAAGTTGCTATCCCTGCCAAAAATACTTTTTGTCTAAGTTGAACTTGTATTCTAACAGGTTTGTCTTCAGCAAGATCACCCCAAAACTCATGCAGGAACCTGTCAAACAAATCAGAGAATACCTTGTGACTCTTGCGATCCCTGACAAGCGACTTTCTTGCCAAAAGCTCAATCATATTTCGTACAGGCTTAAACCGTATCAATGCCAATAGTCCTTCTCTTTCTTCTGCAGAAAGGTCTTCAAGAAGATGCATAAAAAAGCCGCTGCATTCATCAGTTGCCTTGCCCATAATCTCATCACGATGAGCCGTGAGCTGCTCATTTGTCTTGATAGATGAGGAATCAAGATGATACCCTATTATTTGGAGTAGATAGGGGTGACCGCCGGTTACCTCATATCCCCATTCAACTACTCTTCTATCCATATCGATTGCATGGGAGTTTTCTTGTTTCAGGAAAGCCATTGCCTCTCGTTTTTTTAATAGTCCAAGATGAATGGTGGTAAATATCTCGGAAAGGGATGTAGCCTGAAGGTCATCATTTTCCCGATAAGCCTGAGAAAAATCCTTACTGCTTGAAACCAGATAAGAAAGGTTGCCTATTTGTCCAACCAATTGCTTTAATGTGCTATAAAATTCAGATCCGAATGCCTCTTTTTTTACAAGACATTCAAACCCATCCATAACAATAGTAATCTGATGCTTTTTTGCAGCATTTTCTATAAATCCGGTAAGCTCTTCATTGCTATATCGGGCAGGCTTTTTTTCTTTTTCAGTATCTTCGACCTTTCCCTTATGTTCTAAATCTTCATCTGCCAGAGGTGTTACTTTCTTTTCTTGTTGTTTTGGTTGTCCTTCTCTCATTTCCTGGGCATTGAGGATAATATCCAACTCGCCGATAACATCAGCCCAAAAATTATCTGGAGTTTGGTAATGAGAATCATTGAAATCAATATAGACAAAAATGTGGCGTTTTGGAAGTATCCCTTGCAACTGCTGGACATCTTCTCTCAAAAGGTGTGTAATTAACGATGTCTTGCCTATCTTCTTGCTGCCAACCAAAAAGACACTCTGGTTGTCACTCAGATGTTCAAGTATTTCTTTGGTTTCAGTTCCTCGGCCATAGAAATAGATTTCTTCTTGAATAGGCTTTTTCCAGCCAAATGCACCTTGTTGCTCCATTTCTTAAATCCTTAATAAGTGTAACTACTCAGCAAGAGGAATTTACCACGAAATTTGGAGTGCGAGAGCTTATTTGCTCGCGCTTTGCTTTTGCTCTGCAAGTTGCTGTACCGCAAAAACGGTAGCAAGGAAGCTACCGTAAAAACAAAGCGAAAGCAAGTAAGCTTTCGCACTCCAAAAGAATTCGCTTCTGAGCAAATCACTATTCACTTTTCGTTTTTCACTGTTCACTATTCACTTATTTAATGTGCCCAATTTGATATAAGCCTAAGACATTCTCCAACCATGTTTGAGTTATAGTTCTTAAGCTTTTCTCTTGAATTTCGTTCTGCGGCATTGGCTTTTTCCTTTGATTCAACGGCAGAGACAAGACTTTTACCATAATCTTTTGCTTTTTGTGCTGCATCAGCAAGCTCCAATGCCTCTTCTGCCTCTTTCAGCCATACAGGTTCATATTTAACTGCATCAGCTGCCTTTGCCCTGGCAATTGCTTTTTTCGCATCAGCTATAGCATAATCTGATTCCTTATTGTAAGCATCCATGATCAAAGAGATTCGTTCTTCAACCCGCAGGGAGCGTTCCTGGTATAAATCCTTTTCCTCAGCAACCGATTTCTTTTCCTTTTCAGTCTCTTTTTTGCCGCGAGCAGCCAGAATACTGTTTTCTTCAGCTTGTTTCTTTGCTTCTTCAAGCAATTTTTTTTCCTCTGCAAGCTTTTTTTTGTCGGTTTCTACAGATACAAGTCTGGTCTGGAGGTCTGCTATTTTTTTCTGAAGCTCGATAGTATCCTTTTCTGCCTGCAAAAGCTGTTGCTCACTCTCAGGAGATCCCTTGGGAGAAAGGGCTATCTTTTGCTTTTCATTATTTATTTGCTGAAGCTGGTAATCCATTAACCGTTTTTCTTCTTTAAGCCTTGCTTTTTCATCCTCAATCTGTTTCTTTTCCTCTGCTAATCTACTTAGATCTTTGCTTATTGTGTCCTCTGGTTTGGATGCAACTACTACTAATTCTTCCTGCTTTATTTCTTTCCCCTCTTTTATGGGTTGAATTTTAACTATTTTTTTAGGTTTCTCAGGTGTAACTGTTGATGAAGGCATATACTTAGGTGGTTGAACATTCTTTTGTACAGTCACAATTTCCTTAAGGTTAACCGGTTTCATGGGTTGCTTAACGGATACAGGTACAGGTTGTATCTCTGGTATTTTTTCAATCTTTTCAGGCACAACTTCTACTATTTTAGCAGGCTTTTCTTTGGGCTCCTGTTTTGTAACACTTATTTCCTCAGGCAACAAATCCTCGTTATCATTTATCTCAGAGGTAGATGCAATTAATAAGACAACAAAGGTAGTTGATGAAATAATAAATAATCCAATAACTGCAGGCAATAACCATTTCTTCATAGAAACCTCCCATCTGTAACTACTCAGGTTGTTCAGGCTGTCAGGAAAAACAAAAGCAATGAGGTTTTTCTACAAACCTAACAGCCTACAGCCTATCCCTGTATTCACAGAGACAAGCCTACCTGAATAGTGTATCAAAACTTACAGAAAATGTCAAGGCATTTTTTGCAGGAGACGGCAATTTTCATTTTGAACCGCAGAGGCGCAGAGACACAGAGAAATATATATAAGAAAAGGAGCTAATGGAGATAGCTGGGGATAGGGGAGATGAATTTATATTGAAATTTGCCTGTGATTCAGATCACTTGTCCACATCATCTGAAGAATCACAGACAAGAATGTCTGTGCTACTTGCCGGATCAACAGCTTACTGTTGGACTATCCTGGCTGTATTGAATAAATCAATAAGCGCCACAATCTTGCTCCTGAGCACATTCGGATCAATTGGGATAAAAAGATAATCCACTGCACCAAGTTCATAACCCCTTTTAATGTCAAGTTCACTCTTGGCATAAGCAGTAACAAAGATGATGGGGGTATGGCTTGTTTGCTCTCTTTGACGGATCAGCCTTGCGGTTTCAAACCCATCCATCTCCGGCATGTTTATATCAAGAATTATTACCGCAACCTCCATGTTCAAAAGATACCTTAATGCCTCTGGGCCGGATGTTGCCCTGACAATGTTTGCATTAAGATCAGAGAGGATAGCCTCAATGGAGAAAAGATCACTCAGGCGGTCATTCACTATCATAATATTGACTTTTTAAGCATAGATCATCGGGATACCTCCTCAATTAAGCATAAGGATTTCCCTTTAGCCAAAAGGCAATAAGCAGTAAAAGTCCTGAATTGATGTAACTCCATGTGTAGCAAGGAATTACCCCCCCCCCGAATATTTTATTGAAAATCAACACCTTCCTTGTCCATCCTCCTATTTTAATAATCGTAACCGTGAACCGTGAATGGTTACCCAATCATCTATTACAATTCGGAGCCGGAAACAGCTCGTTTACTATCTTGAGGGCACAATACTCGCCGCACATGGTACAGGTACCGGGGTCTACAGGTTTTCTCTCCTCATGGATTGCTCGTGCCTTTTCTGATGTAATTGCCAAGGCAAACTGTTTTTCCCAATCCAACTCTCGTCTGGCATGACCCATAGCAAGATCCCTGTCCCGGTGTTTATATTTTACCATATCGCCGATATGAGCAGCAATCCTTGCGGTGGTTACCCCTTCCTTTACATCCTCTGGATACGGAAGGGCTAAGTGTTCCGGTGGTGTTACATAGCAGATAAAATCAGCTCCATAGGCTGAGGAAAGGGCTGCACCTATAGCGGCAGTAATATGATCATATCCAGGGGCAACATCTGTAGTAATGGGACCCAGCATATAAAATGGGGCTTCATTTGAAAGTCGTTTTTGCAGGATAACATTTGCCTCTATCTCATCTATGGGGATATGACCCGGTCCCTCTACAATTACCTGAACACCCTCATCTTGTGCTTGACCGGCTAATTCTGAGTTAATGATCAGCTCCTGAATCTGTGCACGGTCAGTAGAGTCGTGGATTGCACCGGCTCTCATACCATTACCAAGGCTTAAAACTGCATCGTATTTTTTGAATAGTGCAACTACCCGGTCAAATTGACTATAAAGGGGGTTTTCCTTTCCATTATGGGTCATCCATGCAGTCATGAACGCACCGCCGCGGCTGACCATTCCGCCATGTCGATACCCTTGTTTTCTTAATCTTTCTAAGGTGATGGTATTGATTCCACAGTGGACAGCCATAAAGCTTAGACCATCCTGCAGTTGTTTTTCCATAACCTCAAAGATGAAATCTTCCTTCATCTTTACTACTGATCCATATTCACGGATAGAATAGATGGCTGCCTGATATAATGGAACATTACCAACAGGCAGGTTTACCTCTTTTAAGACTTGTTGCCTGATCATATCAAGGTCTCCGCCAGTAGATAATTCCATCAATGTATCTGCACCATACTGCTCAGCCACCCGTGCCTTTTCCAATTCCATGTTAAAATCGACAATATCCGATGATGTGCCGATGGATGCATTCACCTTGGTTTTGAGTCCTTTACCAATGCCTACTGCCTTTGCCTTTCGATTGATATTGTTTGGGATAACTATCTTTCCTTTTGCAATACCATCCATAACAAACTCAGGGGAAACCCCTTCATTCTGCGCAACCTCCTGCATAAGTGTCGTTATCTCACCCTTGCGTGCTAATTCTAATTGTGTTGACAATATATTTCTCCTTTACTGAAAAATGTTATGGTGCATGGAATGCACCCTACATGGCTTGCTTGCCTTTGCGAGTAATGTGAGCAGGTTTTCCCATTCTGACTTCTGGATTCTGAATTCTGACTCCTTGACCTATTCTTTCACCATCTCTGCTTTCTTCTTTCCATCCGCACCTCTTTATACCGGCAGCAGTTATCAACAAAGTTCTGTGCCAGTGATAATTGTGTGCCAAAATGGATGTGGATATATGAGGCTAACAGGTTTGGTTTAATAAATCCGGCTTTTTCATTGTCATTTATTTTGTAGGCATTCGGTTCTTGAGTATTCTCAAGATTTGACCAATGGAATCGATGCCCACGGATAGTTGTTCCCTTTTGCCCCAGGATATTATCCTCAAGCATGATGGCCATGCAATATCCCAATTTGGTTAATCTTTTCTGCATCCTTGCTTCTCCAGAAATGAGTCCAACCATAGGATAGGTTTTATTTTCATGGGTAATCAGCCTATCCATAAGATAGAGCATTCCGCCACACTCAGCATAGATAGGCATACCAAGGTTTGAGGCATGTGTTACCCATGTTCTCATGCTGATATTTGACTCAATGTTATTACCAAATAACTCTGGAAATCCGCCGCCAAAATAAAGCCCATCAACCACAGGAAGTTGAATATCGTTTAACGGACTAAAATAGACTAACTCTGCTCCAAGGGATCTGAGGATATTAAGATTATCCTCATAATAAAAACAAAAAGCCTCATCCATAGCCACACCAATACTTACTCTTCCTGCGGGAAGGATTGTTGGGAATATGGTTGAGGTATAAGATGGAACAGGATAGACATCCTGAGCTATCTTTACTAATAATTCAAGATCAATGTGCTCGATTATCTCTTCAGTAAGTAGAGGGAGAATGTTTTCTATTGTCTCCTGTTTATTTAACATGGTAAGCCCAAGATGTCTTTCACGAATGGTTAATTTGTCATTTTTTGGCAGATAACCCAACACCTTGATGTTAGGACACTTATCTTCTATTGCCTTACTCAAGGCTTGGAAGTGTCTCAGGCTGCCAACCCTGTTAAAGATAACACCTGTAATATTTAGTTCCGGATCAAATTCATTAAAACCCATGACTATAGCCGCAGCACTTGTTGCCATACCCTGAGCATCAACAATCAGGATAACAGGGGATTTAAGGAGTTTAGCCAGATGAGCAGTACTTCCCTTCCCATCTGATTCGCCAATAAAGCCATCATATAATCCCATTACACCTTCAATAATAGAGATATTAGCCTTTTGGTTTTTTTGGGTTGTGTGTTCAAATAATTCAAGAACAACATCCTTATCCAATAACCATGTATCTAAATTGCGTGATTTTAAGCCGGTTATCTCAGAGTGATAACTGGTATCAATATAATCCGGACCTGTCTTAAATGGCTGGACATGATAACCTTTTTTTATTAATGCCACCATTATTCCCAGAACAATGGTCGTTTTCCCGCACCCGCTATTGGTTCCGGCAATGATTAGTCTTGGATGATTACTCATTAATATTCCTCCCATAATTACTCAGGTTATCAGGTTCAAGGTTCACAGTTGATGGTTTGCTCTCTTAACCTCTGAACTGTGAACCTGAGTAGTTGCATTCCTACATTTAGGTACAAAGGGCGGGTTCCAAACCCGCCTGTTCCAAACCGGTACAAAGGTATAAAAGTATATAAGATATTGGTGAAAATGTCAAGTAAAAAAATGATGTTGACAACCTATTATATAATATGTTAAAATAATAGTTTTGCAGTAACTACTCAGCGAAGGGAATTTACCACGGAGAGCACAGAGAAACACAGAGTATCTTCAGGGTGTTTTCATAGTGTTCTTCTACACTGTAGTGGCAGGTCTTGCACCTGCCCTCTCCTTACATGAGCAGTGAGAAATGAAAAATAAGGGCATTTCTCATCAATTCTCCGTGTTTCTCTGTGTTCTCTGTGTCTCCGTGGTGAGTAGTTATATTTTGCAATAATGATTATAGCGGTTTGCAAACTGTATGTAATTAATCGGAGGTTGCCACAGGTGTCTACCAATCCTAAGCCTGATGTTTTTGAAAGATTGAAAAGGAAAAAATCTATTATCAAGAAAACAGAGGTTGCTTCTCCTATATTTTTTCAGCTGAATCGGGACGAAAAGGGTGCTTATGTTGCGGTTGTTGGCAGGAATGGGAAAGAGAGCAGAACAAACTATGAGCATTACAACGGGCATGTTCGTGAACTATTGAAAGCTATTGAGAATATAAGGGATAAAAATAGCTTCCGTATTGATTGGGAAAACCCGGAAAACAGGGTATATCTTACTGAACACGAATACCTTATCTGGCAGTTGCAGCATTGCAGCAACCTTGTTTTGCCCGGGCACAAGCCTGTCAGGTTTGCAGAGGTCGGCACATCCGGCAATGAAACGGCTGTGGCTAAGATTGTTGTTTGCTTAGATAAAAAAGATGAGGCAATAAATAGCCGGGTTGTTCTTTCCATCCATGGAAATACATTTGAAGGCTTCTCATTCTTAACCGAAGCCTTTGTATTGGTTAAGGATACGATTTATCAGATTCAGCCTTTGGGTGAAAACTTTGACAATCTCTCTGCGTTTAATACCTCACTCCTGCCGATAAACCTTGAGAAATATCTTTCCTTAGTTTACTCCTATTTTGAAAATATATCTGTTTCTTATGAGGATTATAAACCCATAACAGGTGAGCCCAAACAAACCCTGCCAACCATTATCTTTGAAAAGGTGGATGCAGATAACTCGTTATATCTGCGGATTTCTACCTCTTCACCTGGATTTGATGCAGAATTCTTTGATAATTATGATGTGTCAAGGATTGTCCTGTTAAATGAGCTGGAGAAAAAGATTGTTGTCAGTGACCTTATTGGTCAGGAGATTTATGACTGTTTTACAGAGATTGATAAACTACTTAAAAGGTATAAAAAGTTACTGAAGGAGAAAAATGACTTTTTTTATGAGGATAACCTGTTTATCATCGAGGAATCATTAGCCCGAGAGTTTGTCTATAAAGAGCTGACGAACCTTATCACTCAGTTTGCTATCCTTGGTGCTGAGAAGTTAAAATCTTATCGGATAAAGGCAGTTACCCCAACCATAAGCCTTTCCATGTCGCATGGCATTGATTTCTTAGAAGGGGATGTAACCTTAGAGATAGAAGGGGAAAATATCTCACTTTTTGATGCCCTGAATCAATACAAAAAAAGCTCTTATATTGAATTAAGCGATGGAAGCCATGCGATAATTAATGCAGGCTATATCAATAAGCTGCAGCGAATATTCAAAAAGCATAAGAAAAATGCAAGGATTTCCTTTTTTGACCTGCCCATTATCGAAGAATTGATCGATGAAAAGATTGCTCAGAAGTCGTTCAAGCGATCCCGTGAGATATTCATGGGATTCAATACCCTGAAAGAGGCACAATTGGATTTTCCACAATTAAACGGAGAGCTTCGTGAATATCAGAAACACGGGTTTAAGTGGGTAAAATATCTCCAGCAGCATTCACTTGGCGGATGTCTGGCTGATGACATGGGGCTTGGCAAGACCATTCAGGCAATTGCCCTGCTTGCCTCTATCTATCCGGATGAGAAGAAGCCTTCCCTTATCCTGATGCCCAGAACACTGCTTTTTAATTGGGCAAATGAATTGGAGAAGTTCAGCCCGCAGCTATCCTACTCCATCCATCATGGCAACAACCGAAGCTTAAATGATGCAAAGACAAACCAGATTATCCTGACAACCTATGCAACCATGAGAAACGATATTGAGGAATTCAAGGAAGAGGAATTTAATTATATCATCCTTGATGAATCACAAAATATAAAAAATCTCAACTCCCAGGTGTCTAAGGCGGTCATGCTTCTTAAGTCTAATCATCGTTTAGCCTTAAGCGGAACACCCATTGAAAATAACCTTGGTGAGCTGTATTCCCTTTTTCGATTCCTTAATCCAGCTATGTTTGGCAGTATAGAGGATTTTAATCAATATTACACCTCACCAATTCAGAGAGATGGTGATAAGGATGCCATGCATGAACTAAAGAAAAAGATTTATCCATTTATTCTCAGGCGGGTGAAAAAGGATGTGCTGCAGGATTTGCCTGACAAGGTAGAACAAACCCTGTTTGTAGAGATGTCACCTGAGCAGGGGTTGTTTTACGAACAAAGGCGACGGTTTTATCATCATGCTGTCAAGTCTCAAATAGCCCAGAACGGCATTACCAAATCACAATTCTTTATCCTGCAGGCATTAAGTGAGCTTCGCCAGATAGCCTCCATCCCTGAGTCAAAAACAGATGGCAAAATAATCTCTCCAAAACGAGAGGTTATCCTGGAAAATATCCTTGATGTTATTGCCAATGGTCACAAGGTATTGGTTTTTGCCAACTTCTTAGATGTGCTCGATTGTCTGGCTCAGGACATGGAAAGAGAGGGTATAGATTATCTGCTCATGACAGGTGCTACCCGGGATAGAAAGGCTATGGTCGAAAAGTTTCAGAATGATGAAACATACAAGGTCTTTCTGATGACACTGAAAACCGGTGGGATTGGGCTTAATCTTACGGCAGCCGATTATATCTTTATCTTTGACCCCTGGTGGAATAAATCTGCAGAAAATCAGGCAATTGATAGGGCACATCGTATTGGACAGGATAAAACAGTATTCAGCTATAAGCTGATAGCCAAGGATACCATTGAGGAAAAGATGCTCCAGCTTCAGGGGTTAAAGAGTGAACTCTTTGAAAACCTGATCTCAACCGATGGTGCCTCCATAAAATCACTTGATGAAAAGGATGTGGAGTTTGTGCTGGGATGAAATGGTAGCACAGACATTCCTGTCTGTGATTCAATGGATACCATTGAGGAAAAGATGCTCCAGCTTCAGAGGTTGAGAAGTGAACTCTTTGAGAACCTGATCTCAACTGTTACAGGATAGGATTGGTCACAGGCTTTCAGCCTGTGACCCAATTTATTGAGCACAGGCAGGAATGCCTGTGCTACCAATTTCAGAAGTGAGGATAATCGATGTTACTAATGAATACCTTCAAAAAAATAGAGGTTGCTACCGAATGGTCGGATGGGGGACAGTATGGTCCAAACTGCCGCTCGTGCTATAAACACAATGTATTAATCTGTTCGACTGAAAAGGGCAGGATGTGCATTGATTGTGTGATTTCTGAGCTTAAAAATATGACCGAAAAGACTAACCTTGCAGGATTAACATTTCCGCAAATCAGCCATATCCTGAATTCTGCAGGCAATATTCGTTTGCGATTAATGCTTCTCTGGAGATTTAAGGAGGTATTTGAGGTTATTTCAAAAGATAGCCCTGCAGATGTCGATGAATTAATAAATTCTCTCGTACATAATTTAGAATATGTCGTGCAACATCCACTTGTTCATGCAGTCCGTCAGTCCACTTGTTCATGCAGTCCGTCAGGCAGCCATTGAAGCCTGTATCAACCTTGGCAAGAAGATATTCCCCACATTACTTCAAGCATGCAAACCAGAGCCATGGGAATTCTATGTCAATATTATGCTTGCTTGTGTCTCGATTGCACCTGAGGATGAAAGGGTGCAAAACCTGATACAAAAGGCTGCATATCATTCCAATCCAATGGCACGCAAATATGTGATCAGTATTATCGCTAACCATGATTTCATCTGGGGAGAAAAGGTGCTTAAATATCTTGCAAATGATCCAAAGCAAGAGGTATCTGCCCTTGCTGTAAAAATCATATCAAGCTTAAACATGCTCAGTCTCAAAAGGATAACCATGTCAAAGGGAATAACTGAGGATGAACTTATCAAAATAGAGGGAATAATCGATAAAGGTTATAACTCTGATACCCTTAAAAAGATATATCAACAATATCTCAGGCATCTCTTTAAGGAAAATCCGCTACCTCAGAAAAAGGCTGACATTGCTTGTGCCATGTCGATTGTCTTTGCAGATAAGGATTTGTTTCAGAGGTTACTGCCTTTTCTTCCAGAGGGTGTAAAAAATGTGCTAAATATCCTTGTCTGGGAGGGCGGGAAACATTTTATTAAAAAACTTGAAAAAATGTTTGGGATACAGATAGCAGAAAAGGATGGACACTCCTTAAACATCCGCAATGCCTACCTATTATTTCAGGTTCAAACAGACTACTATAACAGGAAAGATAGTAGTTTGTATCTCTCAGATGAGTTCAGAAAGGCAATTAAAAGATACCTGCCGCTGCCAGAGGGGTATGACCTTATCCCCTTAGATACTATTGAAAAGACAGATTTTATCCATGCAGATAATGCCATGATTCTAAGACAATTAGCCCTGTTTGTTGCTTACATTAAGCAGGGAAACATAAAGTTTAATAAAAATCAGACCAAGATTATGAAAGGTTCTGTTAAAGCAATGGAAAAGTGCTGCCATATAAGAGAATTTTATGAGAATAAAGATCTGGAATGTATAAAAACTCAACTGATTGTTGATTTCCTGATAATATCACCAATAGAAGAGATTAATAACCCGGTGAATAGCTTAAAACAATTGTTTGATAATTTTTTCAAACATAAGGGCTTGAAAAAGTATCAATTATATAGCTTATTGTCTTATATAAAGGGTGATGCTTTCCAATATTACGGTTATCATGAAGAGTATGAAGAAAAAGTGAAGATGTCTTTCTTTAACCTCTTAAAGAAAATGTCTAATCAGCACTGGTATTCTATGGAAAATGTGATTAAGCATTGCTGTTACAATGACATATATCTGGATATAGTTGACCGGAGTATAGCCAGTAGATACTTATATTATTCTAAAACTGATCGATATGGTTATATAAAGGTTAATATATCAGAGACACTTTATAAGGATGCTATCATCATACCCTTGATTAAATCTGCTATGTTTTTGTTTTCTGCCTTTGGTCTCCTTGATATTGCCTATAATCTTCCGGAGAATTCATCCCTGCAGGAAAAGGAGCATAAATATCTTTCTGTTTTTGATGGTTTGCAGCATATAAGATTAACCAAGTTAGGTGCTTATGTCCTGGGTTTGACTAAAGAGTATGAAATGGAAAAGATTGCAGAACAAAAGGCAAATCTTATTCTGGATGAGGGAAGGTTGCTTATCCATATGGAAGGGGAAGATGCTCTTAAGAGGCTTGCACTGGAGAAGGTTGGTGAGAGGATAGGTAATACTCATTATCGTGTGGATTGCAACTCATTTCTTA
Organism: Candidatus Desantisiibacteriota bacterium; assembly: GCA_016208205.1. The sequence continues at coordinate 24,736 of JACQYP010000017.1, forward strand.
AGGAATGCTTTTGTGAGAAGGATATTCAGCAAAAGGTAATGCTTTTTAAGGATTATATCTCTTCAAATCCACCGCAGATATGGCAGGATTTCTTAAATGGTATCCTGAAAAGGATCAATCCATTAACCATTGAAGAAAATACAGTAGTCTGCAAATTAACACCTGAGAAGGAATTAATCTCTTTAATTGCCACAGATGAGATATTAAAGAAGTATATCCTCAAGGCAGAGAATTATCGTATCCTTATTGAAACAACACATATCAATAAAATTAAGAAAAGGCTTGGGGAATTGGGGTATTTTGTTGGGAATATGTAACTGACAGACGGACGGTAAGATTGGGGGCAGCTGCCCAGTAATTGCTCAAAATCATGTGGAATTTAATGTAAACTGTAAAATGGGAAATGTAAAATGAAAAATAAGTGAATTCCTTAAGCCCAACATGTTACCTGTGGCAAGCGATTCTTCTCCTCATTTCACATTTTAAGATTTACAGTTTCCATTTTACATTTCTGCTCAAAACTCCACTGGATTTTGAGCAGTTACGCTGCCCCCAATATCCGCTTAGCAGGGGAATAAATAACCTTTACACTACGCAGAGAATATCGTTTACAGTAGGAGCGTTGCAACGCGCTCCTACTGTTTTACGACTCTGAAGCGAGGACGCTTCGGCTACCTTACAGAATCGAGAGATATTTCTCCAGCTCATATTCTGTAACCTGTATCCGATAATCCTCCCATTCCTGCTCCTTTATGGCGATAAATCTTGGGAAGATATGCTCACCCAATGCCTTGCGAACAACCTCACTGTTTTTGGCAATCGCTACTGCCTCACCCAGACTGCCCGGCAGCATCTTAATCCCGGCAGCATCTCTTTCCTCAGAGCTAAGGTGATACAGGTTCTTGTCCATTGGATCCGGCAATTCATACCCTTTCTCAATCCCATCTAACCCGGCATGGAGAAGCATGGCAAAGGTAAGGTATGGATTACATGATGGATCCGGACAACGCAGCTCTGCCCTGGTAGCTTGTTCCTTCCCAGGGTGGTACAGAGGGATTCTGACTAAGGCTGACCTGTTGCGTTGTGACCAGGCAATATAAACCGGTGCCTCATAACCGGGAACAAGCCTCTTGTAAGAGTTTGTCCACTGAGCAAATACACAGGACATTTCCTGAGAATGCTTTAATTGACCGGCAATAAACCTTTTGGCTGTATCGCTCAGGTGATATGTATCCTTAGCATCAAAGAAGGCATTGTCATTCCCCTTAAACAGGGATTGATGAACATGCATACCGCTGCCGTTTTGGCCAAAGATCGGTTTGGGCATAAAGGTAGCATAAACCCCATATTTTTGTGCTGTTTCCTTGACGACTAAACGATAGGTCATAACATTATCTGCCATTTGCAAGGCATCTGCAAATCTCATATCAATCTCATGCTGAGATGGTGCCACCTCATGATGGCTGTATTCAATCCGAATACCCATTGCCTCTAAGGTTAAGATAGTATCTCGTCTGATGTCAGAGCCGGCATCTAATTGGTTCAGGTCAAAATATCCGCTCTTATCCAGAACCTCTGTACTATCCGGTGATTGAAAATAAAAGTATTCAAGCTCAGGACCAACATAGAAATGGTCAAATCCCATATCACTTGCCCGTTTTATAGCCTTTTTCAGGATATATCTCGGATCCCCCTCATAAGGCTGCCCATATGGGGTCATCACATCACAGAACATTCTGGCTACTGCCTGCTCCTTTGGCCTCCATGGAAGCATCTGAAAGGTTGATGAGTCCGGCTTGGCAATCATATCGCTTTCCTCAATATCCTGATACCCTGTTACTGAAGAGCCGTCAAATCCCATGCCATTTTCCAGAGCATGCTCAAGCTCTGCACTGGTGATAGCAAAACTCTTTAACTGTCCCAGCACATCCGTGAACCATAACCGAATAAACTTGACATCATTGTCTTTAACTAACCTACTGACATCCTCTTTTGTTGTTGCGCACATAGCGTGCACCTCCTGTTAGAATATTTTGACTATCTTGTGAGATAGAATACAGAATACAGGAGTCAGAATTCAGAATTATAAGGTATTATCTCTGTATTCTGTATTCTTCTCCTTATCTCCGAATATCCAGCTCTCCTATCAATTGCTTGAATTCACGAGGATTAATGGATACATTGAGGGCGTCATCATAGGAAACAATATGCTGATGAACTAATTGAGCCAGGGATTGGTCCATGCTCATCATGCCTTGTTTTTTGCCTGTTTGAAGGACAGATGCAATCTGGTATGTTTTTGCCTCACGGATCAATGATCTCACTGCCGGGGTAGCTACTAAAATCTCAAATGCAGCGATTCTTCCACTCCCATCAGCTTTTTTTACTAAGAGTTGAGAGATAATGCCAACAAGATTTACGGTTAACTGCATCCTTACCTGTTGCTGTTGATGCGGTGGAAAAACATCAATGATTCGGTCTATAGTGGATATAGTATCGGTTGTATGAAGGGTCCCCAGCACTAAGTGTCCTGTTTCAGCCGCGGTTACGGCTAAAGAAATGGTCTCAAGGTCACGCATTTCTCCTATGAGGATAACATCAGGATCCTCTCGGAAGACATGTTTTAATGCCTCAGAAAAAGAATGTGTATCTTTGCCTAATTCTCGTTGATTAATAAGGCTTTCCTTGCAGGTATGAACAAACTCAATAGGGTCTTCAATTGTAATAATATGATGTGAAAACTTCTGGTTTATATAATCAATCAGCGCAGACTGTGTGGTTGACTTTCCACACCCGGCTGAGCCGGTAATCACGATTAATCCCCTTGGTCTGGAACATAAATTCGTACAAACAGGGGGTATCCCTAACTCTTCTATTGTTGGAATATTAAATGGAATGATCCTTGTAACAATCCCCATCATCTCTCTTTGCTGAAAGATATGCGTTCTGAATCTGGCAAGATGCGGAATTTCATACCCAACATCTACACCCATGGTTTCAGTAAACTTGTTATATTGATCTTCATCCATAATACCTCTGGCTATTTGTTTTACCTGCAAGGCAGATAAAGGCGGCATCTGTTTCAATGGCACAACCTCTCCCTGTATCCGAAGAAGTGGAGGGCTTTCTGCCTTTAGATGAAGGTCTGAAGCCTTGCATTTTACAGCTATTTCAAGAAATTTATCAAAATCTATTCTGGACATTTTTTATCTCCTGCAATGCCACATATCCACAGATTACACAGATTTGCACAGATTTTTAATCTGTTTTTTGTAACTACTCAGAGACATTAATGGGTTTCGGTTGCCTCAACCCATCCTACCTCATCAGATTGTCTCCCTTCAAAATTCACGGTTGCCGACTTGTTCTCTTAACCTCTGAACCGTGAACCGTGAACCTGAGGAGTTATCGGAGCTCTTTTCCTCATCTTTCTCCCATAATCTGTGAAAATCTGTGTAATCTGTGGCTAATCTCATTGTTTCACGATGACAGCTTAACATTAGGCTTAACCCTGAGTACCCTTTGTTCAAATTCCTTTGGATTTGGTGATCTCGCCAGAGCTTCTTCATAAGAAACAATATCATTCTTGACTAATTCTACTAAATCCTGATCCAGTGTTCGCATCCCATACCCACCGCTTGCCTGGATAATAGAATACATTTGATGTGCCTTACCATCCCTGACCAATGACTTTATGGCTGGTAAAGCAATCATGATCTCAAAGGCAACAGCCCGGCCTTCCCCACTTATTTTAGGAACAATGGTTTGAGAAACAATAGCCTGAAGGGTAACCGCAAGCTGCAACCGTACCTGTTGCTGCTGTTCAATAGGAAAGACATCAATAATACGGTCAATTGTCTGCACCGCATTGTTGGTATGAAGTGTAGCAAAAACCAATACCCCTGTTTCTGCAGCAGTAATCGCTGAAGCCATTGTTTCCAGGTCCCTCATTTCACCTACCAGGATAACATCCGGGTTTTGACGCATGACATGCTTGAGTGCCTCAGCAAAGGAAGGGGCATCAACCCCTACCTCTCGTTGGTTAACAACACTTAAACGGTCTATGTGGACAAATTCTATTGGGTCTTCAATGGAAATGATGTTCGCCTTTCGATTTGAGTTAATGTAATCAATCATGGCTGCCAATGTAGTTGATTTTCCTGAGCCTGTAGGTCCGGTGACAAGAACAAGACCCCTTTGTATTAAGGATAATTGTTTTATAACCGCAGGCAGCTTAAGTTCATCAATTGTCTGTATCTTAAAGGGAATTAACCGGATAGCTGAGCCGATACAGCCCTGTTGCTGGAAGATATTGATCCTGAAACGAGCGACATCAGGTATGGTATAAGACATATCAAGCTCAAGGTATTGCTCAAACCTTTGCTGTCTTTCTTCACTCATTATAGAATAAAGCAATGATTTTATATTTTCTTTGGTTAATGGAGGGAATTTATTGGATCGATTGAGCTTCCCGTTTATCCTGAAGAATGGCGGCTCGTCTGCTCGAAGATGCAGGTCAGAACCATCTTTCTCAATCAATTCACGAAGTAGAGAGTCAAAGGTATAATCTTCATTATAAATGATCATTAAAGTCTCGCTTTAATATTACTCGATGTTCAAGTTTTTCATTATGAATAACTGTAAACTGTAAAATAGATAATGAAAAATTGAAAATTAGTGTATTTTGCATGGTTTTAGCATTCTTCTGGAGTTCTTTCATTTTACATTTCTCATTTTACAGTTC
>JACQYP010000018.1 GCA_016208205.1 Candidatus Desantisiibacteriota bacterium
ACCTTCTCTTATTGCCCTCAAAAATAGGGCATCCCTATCATCATGGAATAAACATGGATGCTCTCTTGCCCTTTCTATGCCCTCTTAGAGGCAGATTTATGGGGTAGTGTGAATTCAGAATTCGCTTTATCGAATATTCAGTCTGCAAAAAACAAACTTGACATTTATATTCTAAATGTGCTATAGTATAATTAATTAAAAGATAAAAAGGTGAAAAATCAGCTCTTTATAAGCAAAAATACCCTGCTGGCGTTTGAGATTGGCAAAGCAGCCGGGGGCTGTCCAGTACAGAGGGGATCAGGGATATTTTAAGGCAGATATAACTGCTCAGGTTCACGGTTCAAAGGTTGGAGAACGAGGAAGGTTGAATGGTTTGATCTCCCTCCCCTGACCCCTCCCATAAATGGAGAAGGAAGGATGTAGGATGGGTTGAGGCAACCGAAACCCATCAATGCCTCTGGTTCACGATTCAGAGGTTAAGAGAGCAAACCATCAACCGTGAACATTGATGGCTACATCGATAAAGAGTTCCTGTGGGGACGGTTCACTTTTGTTTGAAAGCTTGCGGGTAGCAGGACAGATGGGTTTCGCTTCGCTTCACCCATCCTACAACTATCAATGTAGGATAGGTGCTAACCCATCTATCCTACTGACCCATTACCAAAGGACATAGCTTACCATGAGCAGACTATTAATAACCATAGCAACAATCATCTGCCCGTATCTGTCTTTTGCTGACGGCATAGATTGGTGGGTAGTGGTTCAAACAGGCGGACTGAATTCATCAGCAAAATATCAGTCATCCGGGCTTATTGGTCAGCCGGTTGGCGGACTGATACAATGTGGCAGTTATACTACCTTTGTCGGCTATATGCCGGGATGGACACCACAAACCGGCAGGTCTAACACACCAGTCAATCTTCAGGCAAAAGTTATTTCCAGCACACAGGTATTGCTTACCTGGCAGGATGTCTCTATCTCAGAGGCAGGGTTTGAAATAGAACGAAGGATGGGTGATGAGGAATTTATTCCCCTGGCCATGGTTGGCAAGGATGCGTGCGACTATTCTGATGCTGACCACCTCATCTCCCATACAACCTATGCATATCGGTTGCATTCTTATAATGAATACGGCACATCCAGTTGGATAACAGCTACGGTTACAACCATGCCTGATGAAAGAAAATTCACCCCATACAATAACCTGTTTTATCCCGATAACCAGGAAACCATGCAGATTAAATATATTTTAGACAAACCAGAGCATGTCAATATCAAGATATACACCCTCAGCGGTCGGCTGGTAAAAACCCTGCTGGATGAAGCAAAGCCGAAAGGAGAGCATTGGATAGATTGGAATGGATGTGATGAAGAGAACAAAACCTTTGCCTCCGGCACATACATCATTTATTTTAATGCCGGTGATTTTAATGACCTGAAAAAGGCTGTGATTATAAGGTAGGGAAATATGAAAAGGTACGGACAGAAGGTACGGACAGAAGGTACAAAGGCACAAAGGGGGAGAAACTCCTGCCGGAAGCATACTTTTGTGCCTTTGTGCCTTTGTGCCTTTTCTTGCTCATGCCGGAACAGGGGCAGAGGTGCTGAGATTTCCAATTGGAGCAAGGGCAAACGGCATGGCCGGGGCACAAACGGCTATTGCTGATGGCATTGATGCTATCTCCTGCAACCCTGCCTGCCTGGCAAAATGCCTGAACAAGGAGGCAAGTTTTTCCTGTATTGATGGCTCGATGGACATGAGTGTTTCGTCCATATTGTATGGTCAACCAACACAGAAAGGCTATCTGTCCGGCGGGCTAATCTGCTTAAATGGCGGTAACTTTCCCATTTACAGGCTTAATGGCTCTGTAGAAGATGTTCAGTGTCAGAATGATTGGGTAGCAGTAATGGCTTATGGCCGCCAAATAACAGAAAATGGCTGCATCGGGTATGGCTTGAAGTTCATCACAAGCAAGCTGGCTGAAAGGGAAACAGCTACAGGCTGTGGATTGGACATGGGCTGGCTCTACCGAAAAAAGGGATTCTCAGCAGCTATGGCTGTTTCTAATGCAGGCATAGGGCTTAAGTATCAGAAAAAACGGGATGAGCTTCCATTGTGTCTGAGATTTGGCATGGGCGGTGAGGTTTATGCACAAAAAAGCAATAAATTGCTCTTGACCGGGGATCTCTTCTGGTACAAAAACGAGGATCTAAGGTTATCTGCCGGGCTTGAATATAATTATGCAAATATATTATTCTTCCGGACAGGATACCATGCCCTTGATAATGATTATACCCTTGGTCTGGGATGGAAGATTGGGGGCTATCAATTAGATTATGCCTACTGTCCGCTTGAAAATCTGAAGAGTGCCCACCGAATGAGCTTAAAGGTGAAAAGTGAAAACAAGTAGATAGACTGTAGTGCCGTATCAACCTTGCGATATCGCAAATAGGGGACGATGTCATCCCGAAGGAGTACTCGACTGAGGGATCTTAACGATATGAAGGCAGAGGAAAGATTTCTCCTTGAGGTCGAAATGACAGAGAGAAAATGAGATTATGCAGAGGTTCGAGGTAATAAAACTATCCTGATTCTATCCGACGATAGAGACTTGACACGACTGTAGTGTCTCATACCATTTCATTTCCTGTTTTTATTCCTGTGTCCTCCTCAAAACCTCTTCCATGGTAGCAATTCCTCTAATAACCTTGAGTATTCCATCCTCTCGTAATGTTCTTAACCCTTCCTTTTTGGCTACCTTGCGAAGTTTATCTACAGCAGCATTGCTTAAAATCAACTTCTTGACTGCTGCAGTTATAGGCATTACCTCAAAAATTCCCTTGTGTCCCTTAATTCCTTAAGTTTTTCTTAAAATTGTCGATATGATTAAATAGATAGAACTGATTGAATATACAGGGATTTTGATAAGGGAGGGGGAGATGAAACGAATTGAGGAGTTTTGTTGTCTGAATTTAGG
>JACQYP010000029.1:0-12774 GCA_016208205.1 Candidatus Desantisiibacteriota bacterium
TCTTTCTCTATACGTGTGCTATTCCGATCTGCATTAACCACCTTTGAATCAAGCTCACATCCACAGCTACCAGAGGTATTACCCCTATTTTTTAACTCAATAATGGTCTCTTCCATAGAAAACGCTTTTCGATACGGCCGATCTGTTACCATGGCATCAAACACATCTGCCACAGCCAATATCCTTGATATTAATGGAATATCCTTACCTGATAGACCAAACAGATACCCTGAGCCATCTAATCTTTCATGATGATATAGTATCCCATCAACAATCTCAGGTCTAAGGCATATGGGTTCAATAATCCTTGCTCCAATAACGGCATGTTGTTTGACATGCCTGAATTCACCCTTGTTCAGCCTCGTAGTCTTTTGAAGTATCTGCTCTGATACCACGATATTGCCCAAATCATGAAGAAAACCGGCAATATTTGCCGACTCTACCATCTCCTCATCCAATCCCATCTCCTTGGCAATCGAAGATGCATATCCGGCAACCCGTTCTGAATGACCATAAAGATATTTATCCTTTGACTCTAAAACAACTATTAATGAGAGAATAATATTTGTAAGGCTTTTTATACACTCACTATAACAGCATATATTTTCAAGAGCCATAGATGCCCTTGCCCCCAGAAGAGACAATATCCGGACATCTTCATCACGATAGGCTTCCCCTGAAAACTTTTCACCCAGGATTAATATCCCTGATAATTCCTCCTTATTTAACAAGGGAATACATACCATGCCCTCTATCTTTTCCATATCCCTTCGTATCTCTCTCCAGGGATTATTTTGCAACTTAGACCTTGAAACCTCACTTGCTAAGAGTACTTTTTTTTTATCAGCCAGATACAAAGCCAATCCTTCATCTTTTTTAAGCCGCAATGTCTTTTTTCTTGCCAGATTTATTCCCAGACCAAGACCTATGAAATATTCCTGTCTTGCTCCATCTAAGAGAAGAATAGCTGCCTTATCTGTACAAACAAGATTTGCCACAGCATTAAGCAGGGTATTCCACAGCACATTTTTATTAAATATAGAGGCAATCTGGTTAGAAATACCCTTTACCGGACGCCACCCGGATAGGTTTTGTCTAAAAAGATATTGATTAATAAATGGCTGTATCTGTCCTCGTCCCCAATTAAGGACTAATGCAGTTAGCATAATCACTATCATACTTAAGGCTAATGAACCACCATAGACAAAGTTCTGAAATAATCTCTCAATCCCAAGAGCCAGAGCAAAGATAATAATTGTTGGTATCGTATTTGCCAAAAAATAAAAGAGCTTCCTTTTATACGAGACTAATCCGCTAATCTCTACCCCTATCAGGCGATGCTCTATAATCGCATAAGAGGTAATAAAGGAATAGATAATTGTTGCCGCATGTCCGGATGGATATACCCCTATTCCAAGAGAACAAAGGAGATTAGTAGCAATACCTGCAAATAGTATCAACCCTCCGACTAAAAAATATCCCAATTGCCGCCTTTCTATAAGGTTAACCGCTTTCAGTCCCCTATAAAGAAGCAGATAACAACCATATCCCCCAAATGATAACATAAAGATTAAGAATATATTTCCTATCTTGCCAAGTGTTGGATAATAATAACCTCCGATATAGGTAATATCCTGACCAAGAAAGCCTGTGCCTGCGAATAAAAGGAACAAGTAGCTAAGCCCATATCCAAGATTATACACCCTTCTGTTTAAGAGGCTGTGATCATCAATTACAGTTAAGACAAAATGAAAAAACAGGGATGGGATAAATACCAGCCCAATATAGAATAACTTTATCCATATGATGGCACCCTTATCGTTTGAGGCACAGTATACACCCAGAGAGGTAAGGTTCCAAACAACAAGAGATAACCCTAAGAGAAAAAAAATCCTATTAGGCTTTTTTTTTGGTTCTTTTATAAAAACAAAGACCCCTATACCAAGACTGATAAGCCCGGCTATAATCGGAATAACAGTAAAAGTCATTTATTTGCTCCACAACAATTTATGTCTTTTAGGATACCATAACATATCTTGGTTGTCAAGCAAAAATGTGCTATTTAAGTAATTGTTTACCGCAGAGACGCAGAGTTCGCCGAGAATCGCAGAGAAAAAAGGGAGACTAATGATTGGACAATAAGTGATCTGCCACCGAGTTCTTGGTCTATGAAGAATTCTACAGCATACTCTGCGTTTTCTCTGCGTCCTTTGCGTCTCTGCGGTAAACCGACAACTGTAAACCGTAAACGGTTAATTCAATTGTATCCTGAATCTAACAACCCCCCAATCGCTTGACTGAGAATCTCCTTCTTCTTCCGATAATTCTTCAAATCTCCATCTATACACAGTGGCACAGGCTAAACTATCCACTTCTGAGTAGCCAAATGTTTTAATTACCTCCACCCTGTCTATTGATCCATCTGGTGACACCCAAAACTTCAGGGATCCATTCAAACTCACCCCTTTTTCTTCAACAGATATTGGCAACTTAAACATAGGCTGATATTTTACCCTTCGCTTTCCCAAGCCTTCAATCTGGATAGAAGAACCCTTTGCAAAATGAGGCACTGGTGGCGACGGTGCAATAGCTGCTGGAACCCTTGCTATTATTGCATCTGTTTTTGGTAATTCTGGGAAGCGAGCAACTGGAAGAGATACATCATGTTTTTCCTCAGCCACAACCTTGTTAATTGGCGATTCAACAGGAAGAGAAAGCGGTTTTTCCATCTTTATCGGCAACGATACTATTTGTTTTGGGTTAGGGATAGTATCCTTAGGAGATACTTCCTGGTAGTCTTGTCTAATTTGCGGCTTTATGAAAGGAATGTCTTTCATCTTCTCCCTTACGCGCACCCTTTTCGGCTTTATTGGTTCAAGCTCAGGTGGTAGCTCCTGCACATTAAAAACAGGGAGTTCTATCAAACTAACCTCTATCAATCTTTGAATCTGTTTGGGTGGCTTTATGACAATAAACCAGAAAAGCATAGCTATGATAAGATGGATAATTATTGAAGCTACTAATGGTCGATTGAGTGTCCTTGATTCAATCACAATCTGTTCTCCTTAAAAGCGTTCAGTTGTCAGCAATTTTCATTATGAACCGCAGAGGCGCAAAGACACATGAATAACCGTTTACAGTTTACAGTTATCGGTTTACGTCTACAAAAAACTGTGAACTGTAAACTGACAACCGTAAACGGTTATCATATATTTCACCCTGTGCAATCGAGATTTTTTACCACAAAGGTCGCAAAGGAGACACAAAGTTCTCAAAGGTTTTCTTTGTGTCCTTTGTGAATTCGTAACCGTTCACGGTTGTCGGTTCTGAACTGACACCGTATATTGCTGTTATTCCTGTGCATCACTGTCATTCCTGCCCCGTATCAAGTATGGGGTAAACTCCTGCAGGAATCTCCCCCTCAGGTGTCCTAACCCTTCCTTTTGGTCTCCACGGGCACAAGAGCTGTTCTTTTGTATCTATCCACTGTGAACGGTTACATGAATTCTTTGCGACCTTTGTGGTAAAATTATACAGTTGCACAGGTAGATATATTTCTCTGTATTCTCTGCGCCTCTGCAGTTCATAATTAGAATTATTGTTGTTTACGCAGCCTTCTTTGCTTCCAGATCATAATCGTAAGACATCTGTCTTGCACATGTCTCATTCAGCCTCATGCTTATCCTTTGCTTCAATTCCTCTATCCTTCGAATAACATCCTGTCCAATAGCCTCCATTTGATTTGTAATCTCCTCGTTCATTTCTCCCCCTCCATTTTTTGTAAACATTCAGGTTACTCTAAAATCAACTAATGAAGAACTGTAAAATAAGTACTGTAAAATGAAAGAACTCAAAACAGTGCCAAACTATGCAAGATACGCTAATTTTCAATTTTTCATTATCCATTTTACAGTTTACAGTTATTCACAATAAAAACTTGCAACTGGCTGAACGGTTACCATTTTTTATATAGTAGGGAACGCATTCCCTCCCAAATTATTCAACCTCAGCAGTCTCCTCTTCCTCTTCTGCCACCACCGTAGCAATGGCTATCTTCGTTGCCCCAGCAAGCTTTGCCACATCCATAATATTTACGGCAATACCCAGAAAAACATCTTTATCCCCCCGCACAATAACCAATTTTTCCTGGGATGCTCCGACTTTTTTTATCAAAGTATTACCAAGGTTTTCCAGAGCTACCTCTTCATTCTCAACAAATATTTTATTATCCTTTGTCAGGGTAACGATTACACCTTCAGGCTGAGCCTGACTTACCCCGGAGGAAGGTAGATTAACCTTTATCCCTTCTTGCATCAAAAACGGTGTAGCTACCATAAATATAATCAACAAAATCAAAAACATGTCTGTAAAAGGGGTAATATTTATCTCACAGATTATATTTTGTTCAGTATTTTCAGCAATAAAGGTTTTCATCTATTTTATTTCTCCCGGCTGTCCACCAATATCTCCAGCAACCTGAGGGTATAAATCTTCATATCTTCGACTGTATTAGCAATCTTTACCATACAGCAATTATATCCAACAACTGCAACAATGGCTATAACTAATCCATAGGCTGTAGCAACCAATGCCTCAGCTATTCCGCCGGCAACAACAGCCATCCCGCCTGAACCGGTAGCGGCAATATTATGAAAGGCTTGCATAATGCCAATAATTGCACCAAATAACCCAATAAATGGGGCGCAACTCCCAATAGTTCCCAGTAACCAGACATATTTCTTCAACCTTCTACCCTCTTCTATGCGAGCCCGTTCCATTGCCTCTAATATCTCATCACGATTACGGTCATGTTTTAAGAGACCTGCCTTAAATATCACGGCTATTGGTGATGTCTTTGCTTCACAAAGGCTGACCGCCTCTAAGATATTCCCCTTAAGCACACTATGCTGAATCTTGTACAATGTATCCTCTACATCAAATTTTATGCGACGATAAGCCAAGAACCTTTCAATAATCACAGCTACAATCAGCAATGAACAGAATAATAGCGGAATCATGGCTATTCCGCCCTGGATTAATAACTGCAATATATTATAACTTTGAAACATAAATTCCTCCTTAAAGATTACTAACCGCAGAGGCGCTGAGTATGGAACTCAATCAAATAACAGAGGTAACTACTCATGTTAGACTGTTAGGAGAGAAGGCTGTGGGCTGTTAGATTGCAGAAAAATTCCTCACCACCTTTGTTTTCCTAACAGTCTAACAGCGGTTATTACATAAACTCTAAATCTTCTCTGCGCCTTTGCGTCTCTGCAGTGAAATGTTATCTTAAATCTTCAATTCCAATCCCACCTTAATAATCGTCGGATTGCCATAGTATCCATCTCGTATCTCATAGTCCTCATCAAGCAGATTCTCCCAATCAAAGGTGCACGACAGGGTATCATTAACTTGCTTATTTGCTGTTAAATTTACAAGAAAGTAGCTGTCTAATTTCTTATCCTTATTATCCGGCAATGCATACCTCTCGCCTATGTACTCGCCATCCAATGACACAGATAAATTCTTGCTATCCGCATATTTCAGACCAATTATTAATCTTGCATTTGGGATATAAGGCACAACCTTATTACTATCTGATTTATTCTTTTGATTTGTACTGATAAAACTGATAGATTGAACTAATTTTTTTGTCAGATTATGCTGCAGCCTTAATTCTATCCCTGATAATTTAACATCACCAATATTTGTTGGTTGATAAAGCATATCTGTAGCTGTGCCCCAGCTGATATAATCAGAAATATTTTCACTGAAGATAGTTGCACCCAGGGAAACATCCTGAGACATACACCAGTTCCCACCAAGGCGTATCTTTGTGCCGGATTGCGGCTTTAACATAGAATTTATACCGGTATAATCCTCATGGACATAACTCTCGCCGGCATTTGGCAAAAACAGCTTTCTTTCCAGATTCATTTGAAAAATTGTATCAGGCTTCCATGGGTAAGAGGCTGCAATAAGATAATCTACCTGCGATGTAGTTTCCATAGTTTTATAACCATCCACAGCCACCTTGACATCAAGATTAACCTTAGAGAGCTTGATATATCTGGATTCAGCATACAGTGAATAATAACTGTTATCATAACTTGATGTCCCTACGCGGGTTACTTTTTCGTGAGAAATAATGCTGCCAAGGGCAATTGGTGGGGTATTTGCCGTAAATGGGGTAGTAAATTTCAAGTAACCGGAAGCACTATCGGCATCAGCCTTAAACAAGGTACTTTTATTACAGTCAATGCCCAGGGTCAGGACTGCACCGCCAGGTATCTTTATATCATAATCAGCAAATCCACTCTTTTCCAATTTATTCGTCTGTGTTCCGCTATAGGGAAGGGTAACAACATGACTGAAATAAGACATACCTGTCCGTACAGAATAATCCTTAAAATAAACAACACCCTCCCCGTTCAATCCATCGCTGCTAAAACATCCAAACGGTGAAGAGACCGTACCATGATGAAATCCATCAGACCTTTCCCTCTGCACACCAAAGCAATAGGAAAACCTTTGTGAATCTTTCACCCTTTTTATCTGGCGGGAATGAGAAAAATCATAGGACAAGAATTCCTTGCTTCCATAATTGACAGAAAATGAATAAATTGGTGTTTGAGATACGCTAAGGGATGGTCTGGATGGTCTTATTGCCTGATTTTCTGCTATCTTAGGCACAGGCAACATCTCTGGTGTTTCTGTTTTCAGCACACCAATAGCAGGGACATTCACGCTTCCAGGTTGTTTTTCAATAGATACCCTTTGTTCTTCATGCTTAATCTTTGATCTGTCTTCACCGGTGATAACAATATCCTGCTTTTCTATCTTGGGCAAAGATTTTTTAGTATCTCCAGGGGCAGGCGGTGTTGGATTGGGTGAAGGCGGCAGAACATCATCTGATGCCCCAAGTGTCTTTTCCGTGTTTGGTGAAGTCTTGCTACCTGTTCCTGATTCTGTTTGAGCCAATACAATATCGGATGTCCACATCCAGCTTGATAAAAAAACAATCGCAAATATTACTTGATATCCTTTCATTTCCCCCTCCCCATTGTTAATTGATAATTGTTAATTCTATTTTTTTCCCTTACACTTCTTCATATAATCCATTGCATCACCAATAAGGTCTTTTCTATCCGGATAGCTATCCATAAGCCTCTGAAACTCTTGCGATGCCTCAGGATATTGCTTATCGTTATAAAGTGACACCCCTATTCTGAACTGAGCCTCAGCCGCCCATGATGATTCAGAAAACTGGGTAACTAAGGCACGAAATGTAACCACAGCCGAAGAATAATCCTTTTCCTTAATAAAGCATTTCCCCAGCCAATAAAGGGCATCCGGGATATTAGCTGAAGCAGGGTATTCATCTATCAAGCGGTTATATTCCTCTATTGCATGAGCAACATCATCCCTTTCATAATATATCCTGGCAATCTTATACTGTACCTCACCGCAAAGCTTTTTTTCTCTCGGATGACTTTTAATGAAATTACGATAGCCTTCTATTGATTCATTTAATTTGCCTTGTTGATATAAGCAATTTGGTATCTGATAGAGGGCATCCATTTTAATGACATCATTTACATCCTCTCTGGCAAGCAACCTCTGATATTCTGAGATAGCCTCCGTGTACTTTTTCTGATTATAATAACAGGCAGCAATCCGTCCGCAGGCATCATCCATAAACTCATCCTTTGGAAAGCGTTCTATAAGCCTTCGATACCACATAATGGCATCATCATATTTTTCCTGATTAAAATAACCCCACCCTATCCAATAGATAGCCTCCGGGGCATACTTACTGCTTGAACACTCTGTTAACAGCCTTTCAAAATACCTTTGGGCTTCCTGATAATTTTCCTGTTTATAATAGCATTGGGCTAACTGATATAGTGATGCATCATAAAGCTTGCTTTCTTTATAAGAATCAATAACCTTTTTATACGATTCAATAGCGTTATGATAACCCTTAAGATTAAACCAACAGTTACCGATACGATAGGCAGCCTCAGCATTTAATTCTCCGCTTGGAGGAAGCTTGCCATATTCAGCGATAGCCTCCTTGAACCTTCCCTCTTCAGAGTATGTCCAGGCAATAGCATACTGGGCTAATTCAGCCATAGGGCTCTTAGGATATTGCTGCTTGAGCTTTTTGAAACAATCCCTGGCAGATTCATAATTACCAAGCTTAAAGTGACACAATCCCAACTGATAACAGGCATCCTCAGCCACCTCACTTTCAGGATATTTTTCCAATACCCGGGTATAACAATTTGCTGCATACGAATACTGCTCTTTAGAAAAAAACACATTAGACAGCTTATACAGTGTAAAACAGGTGAGCGTATCCTTTGGATACGCATCTAACATCTGATCGCAGACTACTTGTGCCACAGTTAAATTATCCATACTTACATAACATTCAAATAATTCATATTTTGCCTGAGGTATTATCCCATCATCAGGATATTCTTCTATCAATTTCTTAAAGGCATCTATTGCCTTTTCAAGCCGTTGGAGTATTCTATACGATCTGCCCAGTTGAAGCAGGGCATCAACCCCCAATTTCCCTTTAGCACCACTACTTATCACCTTTTCAAAGGCTTCTGTTGCCTCTTCCAGCAACCCAATCTTTACACAAGAAAAACCCAACCCATAATAGACATAAGGGATGAGGCTTGTTGTCCGACAGGTTTCCGACAATTTCTTATACGCTTTTTGGGAATTCTCATACTCTTCTAATTTATAGCATGACTCTGCCAGCCAGTATTTGATATAATCTATATTAGAATAGGCAGGATAATCTTTTTCCAGCATGGCAAAGGCATTCTTTGCCTCTTTATAATTTTCCAGATTATAAAAGGACGAGCCCACAATAAAAAGAGCGTTTGGTTTCCGTTCATGCGTTGGGTAATCAGTAATAAAGCTTGAGATAACGGCTATTGCCTTATCGTATTCCTTTTGCCTGTACCATGAATCACCCTCATAATAAGCGGCATTTGGTTTTAATGATGGATCTGCAACATCCCTGAAGGATAAGGCTGCTTTTTCGTATTCTTTTTTATAGTAGGCACTTATCCCCTGATAGTAATAAGCCGTGGATATATTAGAGCTATTGGGAAACATCCTCAACATCTGCTTAAAGGTATCCTCACACTCCTGGTATTTCCCCTGCTTAAAGTAATATTCCCCAATCTTACAAAGGACATCCTCGGATAAGGGGAGTTTTGGATAATTCTTTACAATCTGCCGATAAGCAGAGATAGCATCCTCATCCCTTCTCTGAGAAAGGTATATCTCAGCCATACGATATAAAGCTCTTGGTACAATATCTATAGACATTTGAGTTTGGACAAGAAAATTGTATTCCAGCAAGGCTGCGTCATATTCCTTTTGTTGATAAAAGCACTCGCCTAATATCAACTTAGCCTTGGGACATAAAGGACTTTCCGGATGTTTTTGGATAAAATCCTGAAGTTTGGGGATAGCTAAGGCATAAATTCCTGTTTGATAAAGCGTCTCTGCCTCAGCAAACCCTTTTTCTACTTGAGGATTGGCAGGGTATGCAGGTAAGACAAACAAAAAATGTAAAATACAAGCAATACTTAACCATTGTATCCTTTTGTAACACATTTTAATCCTCCCATAATAACATACCTATATTAACAAAATTTATCTTAAAAGTCAAGTAAAATTTTTGAGTTGTGCAGCAGTTCTCATTTTGATATTTTACCGCAGAGCACGCAGAGATCTGCATAAGGGAAAATATAATCTTTCTTCGTAACTACTCTTTATAATAATGATTAAAAAAAATAATCTCTTGACAAAAAAGATAATATAAGGTATATTATATATAATTATACATAATGAGGTACCATTCTCGTTACAAATGAACAATAGGGGAGGGCATGATGGAAGATCTCTTGACCATAGAAGAGATAGCTGAGATTCTTCGCCTTAAACTCCTGACAGTATACAGATGGGTTGAGTCTGGAAAGATTCGAGGGATCAAGATTGGAAAGGGATGGAGATTCAAGAAGAGTGAGATTGAACGATTCCTTAAGGATCAGGAAAGTCAGGGGTATCATGAGACTGCTGCAAGGCTTTATCAACAAGGCAAGGCAAATGAGGCTATCATAGCATTAAAGGAATCTATTAATATCTATCCGGAAAAAGCCAATAGCTATGTCCTTTTATCTGATATTTATCTCGAAAAGGCAAAAGTTAATAAGGAATATATACCCTTAACAGAAAAAACATTAAAACAACTCCTTGATATTGACCCTGATAATTTAGAGGTTGCCTCTAAACTAAAAAGCCTCCCCTTTCTTCATGAAACAACTGCTATTGCAAATCAAGATGATATTTATGAAAGAATAAAAAATCTTGTCCAACCTATTATGAAAACCCTTACCGTGCATGGGGATAATGCTGTTTTTGAGGAAGCATACAAAACAGCTAATTCTTTAAGTAAAATGGTAGAAGAAAAGGATGCTTATTCTTTCGGACATTCAGAAAAAAGATCGATTTATGTTGCTGCTATTGCTCATGAGTTAGGCATATCTCGTCTTCAGACAAGGGCATTGCAGATTGCTGCCTTTATTTACGATGTTGGAAAGCTATGCATTAATGAAGAAATATTGAAAAAACGAGGAAAATTAACAGAAATAGAGACAGAAACCATTCGATCACATCCGGTTATTGGTGAAAGAATCCTTCGTGATGTTGGGATGCCTGATGATATCCTGAAATGCGTCAGACATCATCATGAATCCTTAGATGGCAAGGGCTATCCAGATGGTTTGAAGGGAGAAGATATTCCTATTGGGGCAAGAATAATAAAAGTGGTTGATGCCTTTGGTGCTATGGTTTCCTTGCGACCATACAGAGAACCACTCTCTTTTGACGGTGCTCTGGATGAATTAAGGTCAGGTGGAGGAAGTAATTTTGACTTGAGGGTTATAGATGCTTTTGCTAATGCCATTACCGAAGAAAAGACTTTATTTAAGTCCGCATCCCATAAAAATGTTAAATCTAAAAAGATATTGGTTGTTGATGATGAGCCATGGACAGCAGGAGCGATCAAAGGCTCCCTTGAAATGGAAGGGTTTAAGGCAATAACCTCTCCAAATGGTGAATCTGCCCTGCAAAGGATATATGAGATTAAGCCTGATCTGGTTATTCTGGATGTCTTTCTTCCTGATATGGATTGTCATTCATTGTGCCGCAGATTAAGTCAGGATACAAGAACAACGCAGATCCCGATTATTGTTATTTACTTGTAGCCAGAATTAATGCTCATTTAAGACGGATAGGACATGAAAAAGATATAAATCCCTTAACCGGATTACCAGGGACATCATGTATTGAGGCAAATATTATTAAACGAATCAGCGATCCCTCTAAAAAGCTCGGTATGCTTCGGGTTGATCTGGATAACCTTAAGGCATTTAATGATGTCTATGGATTACTTCACGGGGATAAGGTGATTAATCTGGTTGCTGAGGTCTTGCGAGAGGTTATAAAGACCTATGGCAATAAGGATGACTTTATCGGACATATTGGCGGTGATAATTTTGTAGTCATCACCTCTCAGGATAATGTTGACATGATTAGCAAACAAATAACAAATGAGTTTGATAGACGCATCCCTGCCTGCTATCATAAGGATGATGTCCAGCGAGGATATATTATGCGGGATAAAGAAAGACATTCCCTCATGTCCATGTCTATTGGATGTGCAACAAACAGGAATAGAGATATCCGTAATTATCAAGATTTTGAAAGAATAGCCAGCGAGGAAATGGTCTGCGTAAAGAAATAGTACGCTGATTTCGTCTATGCCTGGATTGGTAATTTGTAACTACTCAGCGAAGGGAATTTACCACGGAGACACGGAGAACACGGAGAAACACAGAGTATCTCCAGGATGTTTTTATCGTATTAGTCTACACTGTAGGGGCAGGTTTTGTACCTGTCCTCTCCTTACACGAGAAGTGGGAAATGAAAAATAAGGGCATTTTTCATCAATTCTCCGTGTTTCTCTGTGCTCTCTGTGTCTCCGTGGTGAGTAGTTACGGTAATTTCAGACCTCGTGAATTAGCTTCGAATGTCAAAGGGTAACTCAATGAAACACAAGGGGTTGCAAGATAATTGGGCATTTGGGACTACCAATATATACCATGATATGCTGTATCTTAAGTACTTAGTTACTTGAGGTAGCTTGTAAAGTCTGTTTAATGGGAGAAGAATATGGAAATTAAACCACAATCAGCGAATGGATACTTCAGGATTGATATGAGGGGTGTTGATGTATTCTTATCCGTTTTCCCTCCAATTAGTGAAGGCAGGAGGGTAGAGGTTAATGATATTTTAAGAGAACTTCATAATCAGAGAATAGTTGATTATGATCTGCGGGCTATTACTATGACCGTAAGCGGAAAGGAGTCCAAGCCTGTCCGAATAGGCGGTAAAACCATTACTATCAGCGGAAAAAGGCGTTCTGTAGTAAAGGTATCTGATGATAAAATGAGTGCAACGGTAAATATTATTCCAATTATGGGTGAAACAGACAAGCCAACCGTAGACGAGATCAAGAATGATCTGGCAGCAGCCGGGGTTGTTTATGGTATTGATGAAATAATTATCCAGAAGATTCTGCAGAATAAAATATTCGATGAACCGGTGGTTACGGCCAAGGGACGAGCGTCAATCGATGGAAAAGATGCAACAATTGAATACTTTTTTAACACAGAA
>JACQYP010000029.1:12820-16792 GCA_016208205.1 Candidatus Desantisiibacteriota bacterium
GAGCGAGGACGGTAGTGTGGATTTTCGTGTGATTGGACTTATTCAAACCGTGAAGACAGGGGATATTCTGGCAAAAAAAAAGGCTACAAACAAGGGTGTCCCAGGTATGTCTGTTACCGGTCAAGATATTCCGGCAATCGATGGCAAGGATATCGCCTTACCCAAAGGGAAAAATGTTCTTGTAAATGATGCTGGAACAGAATTGACGGCTGCTGTTAAAGGGCAGATAATTTGGGATGGTTCAAGGATAGATGTTGATCCGGTTTGTAAGATTAAGGGTGATGTCTGCTTTGAAACAGGAAATATTTATTTTAATGGAGCATTGATTATAGATGGAAATGTAAGAGAGGGATTTGTTGTTAAGGCAGATGATGATATAGAAATAAAGGGAAATATAGAAAAGGCTTATGTCGAATCATTAGAAGGGAGTATTACTGTTCATGGCGGGATTGTCGGCATTGGACAGGACAGTATTCGTGCACAAGAAAAGATAACGGCTAAATTCATCCAGAATGCACACCTCTCTGCCAGGGGTGATGTTATCATTACAGAATTCATTCTTCATAGCCTCGTAGATTCCGGGGGAAGTGTGTTTGTTACCAAAGGGAAAAAAGGGGCAATTATTGGGGGAAAAATACGGGCAACCAAAGAGGTTTGTGCCAAGACCATAGGGAATGTGGCGGAAACCGTAACCATAATCCAGGTTGGCATAGACCCTGAAATCAGAGAAGAGATGAATAGTATTGTTCACGATCTTGAGCATGCTCAGGATGAATTAAAAAAGGCTGTGATGGATGTTAATACCTTGCGAGCAATGAAGGAAAGATTTGGCAGCTTATCCCCTGAAAAGGAAGAGGCTTACCAGCTTGCCAGATCAATGCAGATAGCCATGACTACTGAGCTTAAATACCTGAAACAACGGAGCGAGAACCTTCAGAAAGAGATGGAGTATCTAAAAGGTGGTAAAATAGCTGCTATGGAACATATCTACCCTCGGGTAAAGATAACCATTATTAAGACTGAACATGAGCTGAAAGAGATTAAAAAGAATATCTGCTTTTACTCAAGGTTGGGATCGATTACAACATCATCGTATACAGGATAGGGGAAAACTAAAAGCGAAAAACTAAAAGTGAAAAGTGAAAGAAGTTTAAGCTCTGTGTCCCTCTGTCGTCTCTGTGAACTCTGTGTTAAAATATTATTATTGGGAAGGGAGCATCTTAAATGCAAAAGCTATGGAGTGGCAGGTTCAGTAAACAAACAGATACTATTACCGAAGATTTTACAGCATCGGTTCAGTTTGACTATCGATTAGCGTCTTATGATATTCAGGGGTCAATAGCCCATACAAGGATGCTGAAAAAGTGTGGGATATTGACCGATACAGAAGAGTCTCTGATTATAGAGGGATTAAATAGTATCAGTCAGGATATTTTAGCAAATAACTTTCTGTTTGATCAAAAACTTGAGGATGTTCATATGAACATTGAACATGCCCTTATCCAGCGGATTGGAGATGTTGGGAAAAAGCTGCACACTGCCAGATCCCGCAATGACCAGATAACCCTTGATATGAGGCTTTATCTTCGTGAGGAATCAAAACAAATAATAAGCCTTATAAAGTCTTTTCAATCTGCCATCCTATCAATGGCTGAGAAGAATATAGAGATTATTATGCCTGGTCATACCCATCTTCAACATGCTGAGCCTGTCTTGTTTTCACACCATATTATGGCATATTTCTGGATGTTTGAACGGGATGCGCAAAGATTTACTGATTGCTTAAAGAGGATGAATGTTCTACCATTAGGGGCATGTGCCTTAGCCGGTACATCTCTGCCCATTGATCGGGAATATACAGCTACTTTGCTGGATTTTCCGACTGTAACAGAGAATAGTATTGATACAGTAAGCGATCGTGACTATATCCTTGAATTCTCCTCTGCTGCCTCGGTTTGTATGATGCATCTTTCCCGATTGAGTGAAGAGCTTATCCTCTGGTCTACCCACGAATATCATTGGGTAGATATAGATGAGACGTTTTGTACAGGTAGCAGCATTATGCCGCAAAAAAAGAACCCTGATATTTGTGAATTGACCCGAGGGAAAACAGGACGGGTGTATGGTAATCTTTTAAGCCTTCTTACCCTCATGAAATCCCTTCCTTTATCCTATAATCGTGATATGCAGGAGGATAAAGAGCCTCTGTTTGATACTGTGGATACATTAAAGCAATGTCTGTCTATCTATGATAAATTAATAACCTCTTTGAAGATAAACGATGAAAGGATGAGGGCATCTATAGCAGGAGATTCTTCCTGGGCAACTGAGATGGCTAATTATCTGGTACGAAAAGGCATTCCATTTCGCCAGGCTCACCATATATCCGGCAGGATTGTTGCTGCTAAGAAAGATATTTCAGATTTTACCCTGAAAGAACTCAAGGAATTTTCAGAATCGTTTGAAGATGATATATTTGATGTTACTAAACCTGAATATGGAATAAATCAAAAGAATTCTCAAGGCGGAACATCCAGCAAGCAGGTGAAGAAACAGATTGAACAGGCTAAAGCCTGTGCGACTACCAAGAGATGATTTGTATGTATACTGTTGAGACGCTATAAGCGGTAGCAAGTAAGCTACCGCACTCGGAAATAAATTTCGTAGCCGTGAACGCTTACCATGCATCTTCCCTGCACTCCCAAAAATCTACTTGTGCCTCCTCACCCGGGTTTACCTCTAACCGTAGGCAATTCCTTCAAGTTAGAGCCCCATAGGGGCGACCTGTCTGCGTGCAACGCACACGCTGCTATGGTTTTTAGCCCATATCATCTCTCGGGGAAACCAGGGACAGCACCGAATGGCACTGACTTAAGGAACGGCTTCATTCATAACCCTCCATTTTGCATGGGATATCTTTAATGCTGAATAATGTTTTGTCTCTCGTTTCTTCAATCGTGGCTCATTTCTCCCTGGTCGATATGGAACCCCTGAACAATTTTCAAACTATATGAAGCAGTTAATCTAAGTGTAGCCGAAACACTAATCCTTTCAGGATCCTTTTGATGTTTTTTGGCTGCTTTCAATATCAACCAATGAATCAAATTGAACGCAATAACCCTCGCATATAATTCCTTATAAATCCCACCCTTTGTTTTTGACCTTAAAATATCTGCACTTAACCATATCTTTATTTCCTCAATCAATCCTTCCACTTTCCATCTCTTTTTGTATAATAATATAATCTCTTGTTTCGGATACTTCTTTGCATCAAGCAGAGATGTAATCAACCAAAATGATTCTTTCTTCCCTCGAATCGTTGCTTCTGTCTTAATTGCCCTTACAGAAACAACTTCGGGAAGGCTTGGATCCTTACGACGATATACAATTTGGATGGGTAATTCTACAATAATATCATTCTCGCCTAATACTTCGACTATTTTTAACAATTCTACTTTTAATCGTTGATGTGCCCTTGTAATAAATTCAAGCCCTGCTTTTATATACCCTACATACAGCTTTGCTCCAGCATAACAACGATCACCAATAATTAAATCCCCAGCTGAAAACGATAACATAAGGCTTGAAAATAATTTGTTTTCGCCTGTCTTATAACTTCCAACCCTATGTCCTATTACAGTCATCGTATTCAATGTAAACCCAAATACCATTCGGGCAGTCGGAAATCGACTATCATTTTCTTTTGAGCTACTCCTACCAAATTCCTCTACTAATTCCTTTTCATCCTCCATACTAACACAACTTCCATCAACCCCTATTACCCGATGTCCTCTCCACAAGCTCTTTTCCTTAAATTCTTCCTCTATTTGCTTGTTTATCCACTCATGAAGTTTTTCCCATATCTTTAATGGTAACCGCTTTCTCGCTTTTGATAATGAATCTGACTGTCCTGTCTCTCCTACATTTTGCCACGCACTTTGGAAACTTCCATCTCGACTTATTGCTGCTCCT
>JACQYP010000030.1:0-6763 GCA_016208205.1 Candidatus Desantisiibacteriota bacterium
TAGGGTAACAATGGTCGTCTGGTGATTGGTGGTCTGGTGATCTGGTAAATACCAAGCTGCCATTCACCAGACGACCAGACATCAGACTACAGAGTGTTACCCTGATTTGAACCATGCCTAAATAAGTTTATCATAAGAAAATGAAGGAAATAACAGAGGTTTACAAATGGTTGATGAATCAATTTTAACACCAATAAAAGAATTAGTTAAGATTCTGACAAAGAGGCATATTAGAGTAAGCAAGGTTATCCTTTATGGTTCCTATGCAGAAGGTAAAAATACAGAATACAGTGATATTGATATAGCTGTTGTTTCAGATGATTTTGGCAAGGATAGAATTGAAGAAAAAATGCTTCTTTTCCGTCTTGGCAGCTGGATAGATCCACGGTTAGAACCAATACCTTTAACCTTAAGGGCACTTTCTGAAGATACCTGGGTGCCATTAATCTACGAGATTAGAACCAAAGGGATTGAGTTGGCAATAACAGGAAGGCAGACGGGATTCCCGATGAACCAGCACACAACTGCTGTAATACCAACTTGCATTTATTAAAATAACCCAAGTTGCTACCTATTAACATCCATGTCTATGGTTTGTTATTGTCGTAGGGACAGAGCCTGTCCCTGCGAAGGCAGGGGGCTTGTTCCTGTCCACAAAACTCAGGCGAATTGTCGCAAAGGTTGAAGCATGGACACCCACAAGGAGGGGAGCCCCTCTGGCAGGGATGTCCCTACAAGTGAATAACGAACAAACGAACATAGGTGGCAACTTGGGTTATTTACTCACCATAACCGTGAAAAACCCTCATTTTTATAACATTTTCACGATTATGTTGACAAAACCGTGAAAAAGGATATGATGCAACCGTGTCAAAAACACTAAATATTTATAACAAAATAAACAGCTTAAGAGAACGATATTACAACGCTTCAAGCGGAAAGGAATCTGGAAGATTGGGGTGTAAATTTTGCATTTGCCCTGGCTTAACTCCACTTTCTTATTGACAGTAAGACCAGATCTTGGTGTAATACAGAGAGCATAACACAAACAAGAAGCGTTGTACTTGAAGATTATTAAGAAGGGGATGAATACCCCTTTATTTATTATTAAGATTAAGGAGGTTTTGAAAATATGAGCAAGTTTGTGTATTTTTTTGGCAACGGCAAGGACAGGAACGATGAAGGATTCATTAGGCGGAAAAGGTGCAGGGCTGGCAGAGATGACCAATATCAACATCCCTGTCCCACCGGGATTTACGATTACTACGGAGGCATGTATCTATTATTATAAAAACAACAAGCAATATCCAGAGGGGCTCAAGGAACAGATGGACAGAAATTTGGAGATGCTGGAACAACTTATGGGGAAAAAACTTGGTGACCACCATGACCCGCTTCTGGTTTCAGTACGTTCCGGGGCAAAGATTTCTATGCCCGGGATGATGGATACGGTTCTTAATCTTGGCTTGAATAATGAAACAGTAAAGGGATTAGCCATTAAAACAAACAACGAAAGGTTTGCCTATGATGCCTATCGAAGGTTTATTCAGATGTTTTCCAATGTGGTTCTTGGTCTAAAACACAGCGATTTTGAGTTTATCTTAGATGAGGTAAAGCATGATGAGGGTGTAACCTTAGATAATGAGCTTTCAACAGAGGCGTTGAGGAATGTGGTTGCCAGATATCTTCGGATGCTTCGTGAGGTAGAACGGATTGACTTTCCTCAGGATCCGAGACAACAATTAAAGATGGCTATTGATGCGGTTTTTGAATCCTGGGACAGTCCGCGGGCTGTAACCTATCGCAAATTGTACGATATTCCTGATAGTCTGGGTACAGCGGTTAATGTTCAGAGCATGGTTTTTGGAAACATGGGTGATAGCTGTGCCACCGGTGTTGCCTTTACGCGTAACCCTTCTACAGGTGAAAGACTTTTTTATGGCGAATATCTGACAAATGCTCAGGGTGAGGATGTGGTGGCCGGTATTAGGACACCAAGACCAATTACCTATCTCAATGATGAGATGCCGGAGGCATATGCTCAATTAACAGACATTTACAATACCCTCGAAAATCACTATAAAGAGATGCAGGACATTGAGTTTACCATTGAAAATCAAAAGCTTTATATGCTTCAGACCAGAACAGGAAAACGAACAGCTGCTGCTGCCATAAAGATAGCCGCGGATATGGTTGAAGAGGGATTAATTACCAAAGAACAGGCATTGTTAAGGGTAGACCCGGCTCAGCTTGATCAGCTTCTTCATCCGCATATTGACCCAAAGGTAGTGTTAGAGGTAATGGCTACCGGGCTGAATGCCTCACCAGGGGCAGTCTCAGGGGCAGTTGTCTTTTCTGCTGATGATGCCTGCAGCTGGGCAGAACAAGGGGGAAAGGTTATCTTAGTCAGAAAGGAGACATCACCGGATGATATTCACGGCATGGCTGTTGCTGTGGGGATATTAACCGCTCATGGCGGCATGACATCCCATGCTGCGGTTGTGGCTCGTGGTATGGGTAAATCCTGCGTTGCCGGGTGTGAGGCAATAAAGGTAGATGAAGAAAATAAACGGTTTACAGTTGGCGATCATGTTATCTTAGAAGGAGAGATTATTACCATTGACGGCTCAAGCGGCAAGGTTATTCTTGGGAAAGCACCAACCATTGAGGCTGAAATGACTCCGGAAGGGATAAAATTACTCGGCTGGGCAGATGAAATTCGCAAACTTCGTATCAGAACAAATGCAGATGACCCTGAAGCATCTAAGAAGGCACGAGAATTTGGTGCTGAAGGGATAGGTTTATGCCGGACAGAGCATATGTTCTTTGCTGAGGATAGATTGCCTATTATGCAGGAAATGATCCTTGCTGAAAATGAGCAGGAAAGAAGAAAGGCTTTGGACAAGCTCCTGCCAATGCAAAGAGGTGATTTCTATGAGATGCTGAAAGCCATGCAGGGATTACCTGTTACCATCAGGCTGCTCGATCCGCCACTTCATGAGTTCTTGCCAAAGCATGAAGAGCTTCTGGTGGAAATAACCAGACTTGAAATAACCGGTAAGGATAAGGAAGAACTCATAGAAAAGAAGAAATTACTCCATAAGGTTGAAAACCTGCGAGAATTAAACCCAATGCTTGGCTTAAGAGGGTGTCGTCTGGGGATATCTTACCCTGAGATTACTGAGATGCAGGCAAGGGCAATTATACAGGCTGCATGTGACCTGACAAAAGAAGGGATTATTGTCCTTCCAGAGATAATGGTTCCATTGGTTAGTACAATAGCAGAGCTTAAGATACAAAAAGAATTGATTCTAAAAACAGCAGAAGAGGTATTTAAGGAAAAGGGGATCAGGGTTGACTACCTGATAGGGACAATGATTGAGTTGCCAAGGGCAGCTATTACTTCAGACAAGATAGCTTCTGAGGCACAATTCTTTTCTTTTGGCACAAACGATCTGACTCAGACCACCTTTGGTTTCTCCAGGGATGATGCTGAGGGCAAGTTCCTTGACCGATATGTAGAGACAGGTCTCTTGGAAAAGAACCCATTTGAGGTTTTAGATAGAGAGGGTGTTGGAGAATTGGTAAAGATAGGCACAGAAAAAGGACGATCAGTAAAGCCTGATCTCAAGGTAGGGATATGCGGTGAACATGGCGGCAATCCGAGCTCCATAGAATTCTGCCATATGACCGGTTTGAATTATGTCTCCTGCTCCCCATATCGTGTACCCATTGCCAGACTTGCTGCAGCTCAGGCAGTGTTGAAAAATCAATAGTTGGGAAAATGCATCCAATATAATGCAAGATGATAATGCTTGGGGAATGATAATAGGTGATATGGAATGCGAAAGCTTACTTGCTTTCGCTTTTCTCCTGTGCCTTAGTTAAAAGCGGCAGCAAGTAAGCTGCCGCATTCCAAAAACATCGAGCAAGTAGGGTGTATTTCATTTACCATGCGGTAATGTTGGCATGGTTCAAATCAGGGTAACAAACTAAGTGAGCAAGGGGGCTGCATTTCTCTAATTCCCCCTTAAAAAAGGGGGTTAGGGGGTTGTTCTTCTCTGTGTTTCTGTGACCTTGTGGTGAACAGTTTTGAACCATGCGGTAATGTTGAAAAACTTGAACATCGAGTATAAACAACCCTATCATAAGGACAGCTTACAAGCCATCCTTATGGAGTAATGAGTCAGCGAACAGCAGAAGGTTTTGTTATCCAGTATTGAACTGGAGCAATTCTCATTATGTCGATAACGGTTAATCATTCACAAGGCAACGGACAATCAGCACCTCTGGCAGGTTGTTCCTACAAGTATTTTGAAGCATTTTTGTAGGGACAGGGCTTGTCCCTGTCCGGCAATGGGTTAAAAATGAGAATTGCTGTATTGAATTATATTTGGACAAAATAGGAATAAGGAAACAGCAGAGGATAAGTTTAACAGGGTTGATCTGCTGGTAGAAAACAGCAAAGGAGAAATAATAATAGTAGAGGTTCAGGTGGAAGATCAACTGGATTATATACAACGGTTAATATATGGGACAGCGAAAGTAATAACAGAATACATAAAACAATCTATGTCATACAGGGAAATTAAAAAAGTAATATCAGTAAGCCTGTTATATTTTGACTTAGGGCAGGGAGATGATTATATATATCATGGCACAACAAAATTAATAGGTATTCATAATCATGAAGAGCTGGAGTTAAGTAAAAAACAACAAGAAGAATTTCAAAAGGATCAGATACATGAACTCTTCCCTGAATATTATTTAATAAGGGTAAATCAATTTAATGATTTAGCCAAAGATAGGCTGGATGAATGGGTATATTTTCTAAAGAATGAGATTATAGAGGATAATTTTACGGCGAAAGGTCTGAAAGCGGCAAAGGAGAAGCTGGATGTAATGAAATTGCCTAAAAAAGAACAGGTATCCTATAAATGTTATTTGGAATCATTACATGATAGAGCCAGTTTTTATGAATCCACATATGTGCAAGGAGAGAAAAAAGGCAGAGAAGAAGGCATGAAAGAAGGTAAGGAAGAAGGAAAAAAAGAGGGACTTCAGGAAGCATTAAAGAAAATGATAGCCAGTGGAATCCCGGAAGATGAGGCTATGAGGATATTGGGAGGTTCGTAAACGACTGGAGGATAAACATGGTTACTTTCAGTTCGGCTCAAATCCTTTTGGGAGTTTTTATGATCGATGAAAGTTAGTTCCGTAACAACCTGTCGAGCTTAAGATTGTAACCGGAAGTAATATCAGGGTTGAAGTCAGAGCGTAAGATAGAAAAAAGAAGTCTAACAAGAAAAAATAACTGGATGGGCAGTAGCCCACCAGTTATTTTTGTGTTGTCGAGGACACTTTGCGTCCTCACAACCATGCGGATGAGAAGCACAGCTTGTTGCTTTTGGCCGCTTCGCACCTCACAACAAGCGGATTGAACAGACACCCTTTGCAGCGGTGCTCCTCATCCGCATGGTTAGACGGAGGAAGTTCCTATGAGTCGATTTACTGCAATCCTTCTCGTGTCCCCGCTCGCTGACGGAAAGACCTGGGTCATTCGGAGTGAATTTGGTTACGACATCGGCGTAGAAAGAAGCAGGAATCAAATTGATGTACCCATTGGGTTCAAGACAGACTTTGCGTCGGTACCACGGCTTTTCTGGGTGCTTCTCCCGAGATGGGGTAAGTACGGAAACGCTGCGGTGATCCACGATTATCTCTACTGGTCTCAAGAGAAAAGTCGCAGAGAAAGCGACAACATCTTTCTTGAGGCAATGGGCGTGCTACAGGTGTCAACCTTACAGAAGAACCTAATGTACTGGGCGGTGAGATGGTTTGGCTGGTGGGCATGGAATAATCGTCGGCGACATCGGGGGATTCAGTGGGTGGCAAGTACAATGCCTCAGAAATCAGTTGAAGTACCATAAGACGGAAAAGGGGACAGTTTACATAACTCTTTGTCAATTTAAAAATTATAAATAAAATATGTACTATGAAGCGGATTCGATTCTCTCACCGCTTATTTTATCGTTAGACGACTACTATCTCATGACATTTGATTTTGTAGGATGTAGGTAACCATTTACGGCTTAAAATTCGAAAGTAGAAATTAGCACAGAATCCAGACTTCTACAATTTCCACTGCGTCAATAAGTGGAAAATGATAACCACTCAGCAAGGGGAATTTACCACGAAATTTGGAGTGCGAGAGCTTACTTGCTCTCGCTTTGCTTTGCAAAAGCTTACTTGCTTTTGCTCTACAAGTTACTGCACTGCGAAAACGGTAGCAAGTAAGCTACCGTAAAAACAAAGCGAAAGCAAGTAAGCTCATCGCTCCAAATGAACGGGCTTTCGCATGCAAGCTGAGTAGTTACGAAAAATGTTAAAAATCAATAGGATAGGTCTTTTGTCGCTAAATTGGACATCCAAGAAACTAAAGCTTGTCCCTGTGAATGCAGGGGCTTGTCCATGTGACTGCAGGGATTGATAATGGGTCAGCAGCGGTAGACAACACATCAGCGTCATTGCTTCGTCGCAGTAGCTCCTCGCAATGACGGGTTGGTAGTTTTCCTCATTGCTAAAGCCAAAGCCGGCAGGTCAGTAGTGAACCCACATGCAAACTTAAGTCAATGGGAGTGCGGAGCTGGGAGTAGTGAGAATACAGGCTGTGTGATTGAGTTCCGAAATCGGTTTAAGTTGTAGTCATTAGGATAACCTATTGCGAAAGCAAGAGGGAAAGCCGACGCTTTCATTTTGGCGG
>JACQYP010000030.1:6780-25371 GCA_016208205.1 Candidatus Desantisiibacteriota bacterium
GGGGAAAGGAAGGTCAATGCAAGGTCTGGTCTCTATTTGCCACGAAGCTCGAAAGGGCGGAAACATATGGAAGGGACTGACCTAAACAGAGGCATTTCAAAGGTTCACTGTTCAAGGTTGGAGAGCGATGAAAATTGAACAGTGAGCAGTTCAGACGAACACACGCTATTGTTTGTGGATTCGTAACTACTCAGCAAGGGGAATTTACCACGAAGAAACAGAGAAGAATTTAGCCGCAGATTACGCAGATTGTTAGAGAAAGAAGAGAAAGAATATAATTATGTCGTGCTTTCGTGGTAATCTTTTTCCTCTTTTCCTTATTAATCTGCGTAATCTGCGGCTAATCTTATGTTTGATTCTGTGGGGAATTCCTTTACCTGAGTAGTTATGTGGATTCATTAACTATTTCAAGAAATATGAAGAACAGTAGTTACATCTACCAAGATACGAAGCGAGATGCTTCGTCTACTAACTTGAACCTTGAAGGGAGATAACCTGAGTAGTTGTGAGTAATTACAAAAAACATGTAAAATATCCTTGACAAGCAGCAACACTTTAATTATACTATTAGTTATGAAAATTTTTGCCTTTGGATTAAGTCATCATACTGCTGGAATAGAGATACGGGAACAGGTTGCTGTTTCAGGTGATAGAAATAGTGAGGTTATAGGACTCCTTCATGATATTTTCCAGGAGGTAGTTTTTGTTTCTACCTGTAATCGAACTGAAGCCTATGGGGTTTTTAAGGGTAGCTATCAAGAAGCAAGGCATAGCCTTATCTTTGTCTTTAGTAAATACTCCCAACTTCCCTTTGAAACACTTGAAGAAAAAAGCTATTTTCTTATTGATCATGAGGCAGTAAGGCATCTGTTCCGGGTAATATCCAGTCTGGATTCTATGGTTGTTGGTGAAAATCAGATAACCGGTCAGATAAAGACTGCCTATAACCTGTCCATAAAGCATCACACCGTAGGAAAGATCCTCCACCCATTATTTTCTCATGCCTTTTCTGTGGTCAAGGGTATAAAAACAAAAACAGGTATCAGTAAAGGGGCTATTTCTGTAAGCTCTATTGCCGTTGACCTGGCAGAGAATATTTTGAATAGCCTTGATGGCAAAACAGCCATGATTATTGGTGCCGGCAAGATAAGTAAGCTAACCCTTAAATACCTCCTCTCCCATAAATGCAGCACTATTCTGGTAACTAATCGCTCCTTTGAACAGGCAAGTTGTTTGGCTGAGGAATGCTCTGGCAAAGCGATTCATTTTGACAGTTTTCTGCAAGAGATGCAGCAGGTAGATATTGTTATCTCCTCTACCTCTGCCCCACACCATATTATTAATAATCAACAAGTTATAGATGTTATGAATAAGAGGGATAACCGCCCGTTACTCTTCATTGATCTTGCGGTTCCAAGGGATATTCCCGAAGAGATACGAGAGATAGATGGTGTATTCCTCTATACTATAGATGACCTGAATATCGTCGCAGAAAATAATCTCGCCAAAAGAAGGGTAGAGGTATTAAAGGCAGAAGCATTGATTGATCAGCATATGGTTGAGTTGGATAAGTTTTTTGTAACTACTCAGGTTCAAGGTTCAAAGGTTCACAGTTCACGGTTGGAAAGCAATGAAGCTTGTCCCTGCGAAGGCAGGGAATTGAACGGTTTGAAGATATTGAAGCTTGGCAACTGGCACACGAATTGACAACGCAAGTCTCCTAACCATGAACCGACAACCGTGAACGGTTACAGTATACACTGGAGATAACATGAAATCAAATAATACTATAGAAATAAACATCCTGAAGATAAGGGATGGCATAAAACAAAACGAAAGAATGCTTGTCCCCATGGAAGAGCCGCTGCAATTAAAGCTGAACGATGAGGAATTTATTACCCTTCTTGCTACCCCTTCTGATGCAAAAGAGCTATTCGTTGGATACCTTTTTACTGAAGGGATAATTAAGCAATGGGGAGATGTTTTGTGTCTTGATGAGTGTGAAAAAGGGGTGAGCATAGAGACAGAAGCAGAGATTATTAAACCTGAATCAGCAATTATCACCTCAGGTTGCGGTCGAGGGGTTACATTTCAGAGGATGGTTGATACCAGAATAACCAGCTCCATCCAATTTGATTGTGAATTAATCAGCAGCTTAATGAAGGAATTTTTGTCCCTTTCTAAGATGACAGGTCTTCATGCAGCAGCATTAGCAGGTGGTGATGGCAAGATACTTATCCTCAAAGAGGATATCGGCCGGCATAACGCCATTGACAAGGTACTGGGTGCAGGATTAATCAAGGGAATAGATTTTGAGGATAAACTTTTGTTTACCACAGGTCGTCTTTCTTCAGAGATGGTGCTCAAGGCTGTCAAGGCAAAGATACCTGTGGTTATTGCCCGTTCATATGCAACCGGTTTAGCTGTAAAATGGGCACTCATGGCAGGCATCACGATCATTGGACAGGTAAAAGCAGCATCTATGAGTGTGTATAGCCATCAAGAAAGAATTAAGGTAACCGTTCACAGTGGATAGATACAAAAGAACTCTCTTATGCCCGTGGAGACCAAAAGGAAGGGTTAGGACACCTGAGGGGGAGATTCCTGCATACGCAGGAATGACAGTGATGCACAGAAATGACAGCAATATACGGTGTCAGTTCAGAACCGACAACCGTGAACGGTTACGAATTAAGTTGGTTCTATAACAAATCATCAAGGATGCTACTCTACTTGTCTTTGTATTCTGGCGATAGCTGCTTTAGCGGCTGCACGGACACATGCTTCCGTATCATTATTGGAAATAATAGTCAACATCTTCAATGCCCGTGGAGCACCTATTTTGCCTAAGGCTTCAGCGGTTGTTGTTCTGACAACACCATTGCTGTCATTTAATCCCTTGAGCAATGCCTCAACCAGGGTATCTTGATTGGTAGATATATTCCCTATGGCAATTGCTGCCCCACCACGGCCATACCAGCTGTCATTATTCAAATTGCTGCTTAATGCCAGGATTATTTTTTCTTGTAATGATATGTCTTGTGTCTTTTCCAAAAGGCTTCCCAGGGCAATAGCCGCATACCATCGCACGATCTCCTGATCACCATCTTGATACTCGAAAACTTGAAGAAGCGGGATAATAGCATCATCTCCCATAGTGGTTAACACATCTGTTGCTACCTTGCGAATGGTATTATTTTTATGTCCCATAGCCTTGATTAATGCTGGAATAGTTATTGTGCCTATCTTAATCAGTCTGCCTGTTACTATTTTCCGAATTAATGGATCCCGGGCATTAAGATACTCAATTAATAACTGTATCCCTTCCAGATACCCTCTCTCACCCAGGGCAAGGGCAGCATTAAGTTGAATGTCTGGATTTGAATCGTCCAGGCTAATCATTAAAAATTTAATCACCTCATCATCATCTATCTTTCCGAGGGCATTTGCTGCGTATACCCGGACATCCTCATTCTTATCTTCCATGGCTGTTGCTGCCAATGGTTCAATGGCACTCGCATCAGCTATCTCTCCAAGGGCGATAACTGCTGCACCGCGGACATACCATGCCTCATCCTTAAGCATTGCTGTTAAAGGAGAAACAGCTCGCTTATCCTTTAGTTGTCCAAGGGCAAGGGTTGCATGTGCCCTTGCTGTATCAGTTCCATGAGATAATACTTCAATTAAGGATGGTACACAAGCGGTGCCGATATTAACTAAGGCTGAGGTGGTAATAGAGGCTATTTCCTCTTCCAAAGAGGCTTTCTCCTGCAGAGGAGTTTCCTCTGCTAAAGATGCTCTCTCTGCCAGAGGTGCTCCCTCTTGCTGAAGGAATTCTATCAGATATGGGATGGCTTCCTCTGCCTTTAATTTACCCACAGCCTCTATTGTTTGAGGCAGTAATTCTTGATAGATAAGGGTATCATCCCTTAGTTTTTTAATCAGGGGTTCAATAGCTCCTCTATCCCCTATCTCGCCAAGAGCCCAGGCAGCCCTGCCGGTTATTTTCTTATCTTTTTTGGAAGGTGATACACCTATCGATAGATTATCAACCAGTATATCCTTTGCACCAGCAGCTTGCAGTTTGCCGAAGATGGTAAACACATGTATCTTATTTGGTGGTTGAGGGTTGGTGGTATTTGTCCTGTCTATGGATTTAAGCAGGTAAGGGATACAGGATGAGCCTATATTTATCAGAGCAGATACAGCTGCCTCCTGCACAGAGGTATCAGTATCATTCAATAACTCAATTAAAGGGATAATTGCCGTATCTACTGTTAGTGTAGCGACCTCTGTATTCTGTATTCTGCCCAGTGCTTCTGCTGCACATGCCCTGATAAAGCTCTCCTCATCCTTTAATGATTGGATAAGCGGAGGTATTGCTGCTGGATCTTTCATCTTACCCAAGGCAATTGCAGCATTACCCCTGACTGTCCAGATGGCAGGGGGAAGCCCCTCTGGCGTTAGATTCAAAAGATTTATCAGATAGGGGACAGCTTTTTTATCACCTATTTCACCCAGGCCAATCACTGCATTTCTTTGTGTTCTCCAGTCATCATCATTTAACATGGCTATCAGTGGCTCTACAGCTTTTTTGCTTAGAGTCTTTCCCAATGCAGCAGCAGCACACCTTCTAATCTCTGCATCCGTATCTTGTGCTGCAATAATTAACATATCAATCCCTGAGTCATTAATCTCATCCCATAGAAGATTTGTTACATCACCATGTAAGGCAGATGTAAACATCCTCACAGCTTTTTCATCATTTATCCTGCCAATGGCAATAATAACCGATTCTTCTATTCCATAATCATTTTTTAACCATGAGATCAATGTTGGCAATGCCTCGCTGTCACCAATCTTTCCCAGTGCCCATACAGTTTTTTTCAATATAGACGGGTTGATTATAGAGGCAGAATCTCTGGCAGAGGTTAAAATCTTTGT
This sequence comes from Candidatus Desantisiibacteriota bacterium, assembly GCA_016208205.1. The sequence continues at coordinate 11,725 of JACQYP010000030.1, forward strand.
TAATGACGGTGTTGCCTGCTTATCACCAATTTCCCCTAATATCCAGATAATGCATCCCTCAAGATCCATATCATTAGTATCCAGATAAGGGAGTAATGCAGGCACAGCAGTCGTTCCCATCTTTATCAATGCAGAGGAAATATCACGGCGAGGGAGTTCATCCTCTTCAGATAATGCCTCTATCAGGGGTGAAATTGTCCTTATATCTCGAATCTCCCCTAGTCCATAAGCCGCATATTGCCGCACCTGAGGATTTTTATCCCTTAGTATTCGAAGCAATGGAATGGTTGACGGTGTACCTATTTCTATCAATGACCATACTGCCAGCTTCATGCATTTGTCATAGTTGCTATCTGTATCACAGATGATGTCTTTATCTTCTGTAGAATGGATGAGTATATTGATTAATAAAAGTATTGCCTTTGTTGCCCGTATCTTACCTAAGGCTGCTATTGCCTCTTTTTGGACAGACTCATCCTCGTCCTTGCATGTATGGATAATTGCATCCGCAGCCTCTATAGAGCCTATCTCTCCAAGGGCATGGACAGCTTTGTCCCGAATTATCCAATTTTCATCCTTAAGGCATTTAATCAAGGCAGGGATAGCAGCAGGAGAGCCAATCTTCCCCAGAGATATAACGGCATTTCTCTTTACCCTCCATTTGGGATCATTTAAGGCATGGATCAGGGCAGTAACTGCCTCCTTGGAACAAACCTCTTTGCCGGCGGAGATACTATCCCCCAGGGTCTCAGCTGCTTGCATTCGTATGGCTTCATCCGTATCTTTCAAAGCAGAGATAAGAGACAGGTTGTCTTGTGCCGGAGTGGCTTCATCGAGTGATTGATTGGTAGTTAGTAGGACAGGCTTCCAGCCTGTCATTTGTGGGGTTTCCTCAAGTGATTGATTGGTGGCATTAGTAGATATTTCATTACCATAAACATGTGTAGATAAAGCTATCAAGACAATTGATAGAAGAATAAAACGCATTTATCCTCCAAGTATATTACAAATTGTAGTCGCTTGCGGATTGAAATTTATTTGGAGTGCGGTAGCTTACTTGCTACCGCTTTAGCGTAGTCGTCAAGAAAAAATAACTTGTACAGTCGTGTCACTGATCCATCTTGGCTGGCTTCGTTGTTTGTCGCCTACATACAGTAGTATGCTCGCTTCTCACGCCTTGCCAGCCAAGCGTCTTGCGTGACTCTTGGTGTACAACTTATTTTTCTTGACTCCTGAGTGAAAGCGAAAGCAAGTAAGCTTTCGCACTCCATAATTCAAGATGCAAGCGGCTCACTTGAGAATACAAATTAAAATGCCCTCACTGTTAATGAGGGCATGTTATAATAATTTATAAACATTTTAAGACTCGCAGCTACCTATTTCTGCTTTCGATAAATATATAAGCAATAATCGTGCCAGATTTTTCCTTGTATGGATAAAATGCTGTAATGCTTGTTATTGCAATATGTTTGGTACACGATAAGGAAGCAGTTCATATCTTGATTGTACCATCAGGTTCATAACGATTGGGGTATAGGTACAAGTTTTACGGATTTTTCTTGACAATGTATGATGAAATATGATATTATATACTCGACAGCGGCATAATCTGTGTTGTCTGTTGTAAGTTGTAGGTTTATGATGTTATTTGTGTTATCTCTTCAACCTACAACCTATAATCTACAATATTATAGTTACAAGAAGGGGATAAAAAATGTTAGGATTTTTACTCAATTTTTTTCAACCCAAATGGAAGCACTCAAGCCCAAAGGTTCGGGAAAAGGCAATAAAAAAGCTTGGAGAAACAAAAAAGAAGAATGCTGTGAAGATTCTTCTGGATGCACTTGGTGATGGTCATGAGTCTGTGCGTGTTGCAGCTACAGAATCGCTGAGTCAGCTGGGATCTCAGGTAGTAGAACCTATTGTCCAATCTCTGAGCTCTCAGGATCCATCTGTACGAAAAGCGGCTGTCCATGCTCTGGGCGCGACAAATGATTCACGGGCAATAAAACCACTGATTAATGTTTTAGAGGACGAAGATCCTGGTGTGAGAAAAACAGTTATAGAGGTATTAAGCAAGATAGGGGATTCGCAGGTAATCGAGCCGATTATTACTATCTTAGCTGATAATGAGACTTATGTTCGCAAGGCAGCTTCTGCTATAATCGGGATATGAAAAAGATGCTTGATAGACTTGTCCGGTGTGGTGATTCTCGTGCAATCATGCCTGTTGGCAAGGCGTTAAAAGAAGGTGGCTGGACGATTAGACCTTTCGCTGTAGAGGCATTGAGTAAATTCAGTAGTTCACAGGTTGTAGAACTGCTGACTATTGCCATGGAGGATGAAAACTTTGAGACCAGATTGGCTGCAGTAAAGGCATTGGGCAATTTTTATGATAGCCAGGCAGTAGAGTTATTGATTAAAAGTCTGGGTGATACAGAATGGTCTGTGCGGGAGGAATCAGCTAAGGCATTGGGACAATTAAATGATAGCCGTGCAATAGAACCATTGATTGCTGCTATGGATGATGAAAAACATCAGGTTCGAAAGACAGTTGCCTCTGCCCTTGCTTCGATTTACGCATCTAAAAGTATTTCTGCTGAACAAAAGGCAATGATTCTTCAGCATAAGGATGCGATAGCTCAGCAAGGTATAAAGATAAGCGGGCAACCGGATGTGGTAAAAATAGTTAATTCAAAATCGCAAGAAGCTCCAAAGCCTGATGGAAAAGATGGACAACCGGCAGAGAAAAAATAGGTAAGCTTTCGCACTCCATATAGCTTAAATTCATGTAGTAAATTTGAACTATAGAAGTTGAAATTATTGAGAGGGTTGTAAGAATCTTACAGGCAAACCTTTAGCTTCGCCCTAATTAGCGAGGCTAAAGCCTCACACTACGAACCGTAAATCGATAACCGTAAACCGTGAACAGTTATGCTATTCTTTTTTTATCTATGCGAAATGGAATCATCTGCCCCTGATACTCACCCTGAGCTATGACTCTAAGAAAAATTCCTTGACAATATTTGAAAATTTGCTATAATACTATCTATTAGAATTATTGATGCTATACGAGGAGGAAAGTAGAAATGATTGTTGCTAATGATATTCGTCCGGGAATGATTGTAGAGATGGACAATGGGTTATATACCTGTACAGAGTTCCAGCATGTAAAGCCGGGAAAAGGGGGGGCATTTGTCAAGGCTAAGTTTAAGAACTTTCATATTGGATCGGTTGTTGACAAGACCCTTCGTCCGGAGGAGAAGTTTCATCTGGTCAGAATCTCCAAGAGAAATGTAAACTTTCTGTATCAATCTCAGGATAATTATGTGTTTATGGATAATGATTCATATGAACAGATAGAGGTTTCACAGGATAAGATCGGCACAGCTGCCGGATTTTTGAAGGAAAATAATGAGGTCAGTCTTCTTGCAAGAGAGGATACAGGTGAGGTAATGGGGATAGAATTGCCTACAGCCGTGAATCTAATGATTACAGAGACAGACCCTGGATTTAAGGGGAATACAGTCACCGGGGCAACAAAACCGGCTACCATGGAAACAGGAATAATTATTCAAGTTCCATTATTTGTAAATGTAGGTGAGGTTATTCGCGTTGATACTCGCACCAATGCGTATATTGAAAGGGCATAATTACTCTGGTTCAGAGGTTCACGGTTCACGGTTGATGGTTTACTCTCTTAACCTCTGAACCGTGAAAGGAGACAACCTGAGTAGTTACAAAAGGAATATAGCTTATGGATATTCGTCAACAGGTCAAAAGCCTTATAGATATTATGGATGAAAATAGTTTAAGTGAGCTTGAGATTGAGGATACCAATCTTAAGGTAAAGATTTGCCTATCAAGTGATAGAATGGCTATGATCTCTGATAGAGATGCTGCTTCTATTTCGGATGGTGATAAACTATCTACAGATACAGAGACAGCTCCTGAACCTGCAGACAAAGAGATTTGTTCACCATTGGTTGGAATATTTCATCTTTCTCCAGAAGGGAAAGACACCCCTTATGTCAAAACAGGTTCAATTATCCAACCATCTCAGGTTCTTGGGCGGGTTAGGGTTGTAGATATAGATAATGAGATTCGGGCAGAGGTATCAGGGGTAATTACAGAAATATTGATAAAGGATGGGCAGCCGGTAGAGTATGACCAGCCATTGTTTTCGATTGAGCCTTCGTAAGTATTTTGGGCATGGTTCAAAACTGTTCACCACAGGGTTACAGAGAATTATAACCTCCTAACTCCCTTTTCTAAGGGGGAATTAGAGAAATATAGCCATCCTCAGTTTGTTACCCTGATTTGAACCATGCATAAAAAGACTAAAAAGACTAAAAAGAGAGGTGACTTAGAGATGCTAAAAAAAGAAAAAGATCTGGTACAACTAAGAAATCCAAAATCGGATCGCTATGTAAAAATTGATAAATCTATAGGAAAAATCATTTCGTATAAGAAAAGTGAAGGACCTTATAAGAACATTCCTATAGTTATGGATCGTACAAAATGATTTTATATAAACCAACTGATGGTGATGTCCAAACAACAAAGATTGAATACCGTCCAAAAACTTGTTTTGTAATGACTAAGATAGGAACACCAATTCCAAGAGAAGTTAAAAAGATAAGGGAAAAACTTACAGAAGTCCTTTCTAAATATGAAATGAAAGAAATTGATGCTGGTAGTGAGATAACAGGAAGGGATTTTTTATTAAAAATCTGGCAAATGATAGTTGTAGTACCACTGGGAATTGCAATTATTGATGATAGTATGTCATCAAATACTTTGTGCAATATATTTTATGAAGTGGGTCTCACGCATGCTTTAGGAAAAGAAACAATTGTAATAAAGGCAGAAAATACAAAGGTTCCATCAGATTTCGTTAGAACTGAATACATTAACTTTGATAATAAGTTTGAGGAAAATCTAAAGAAATATTTTAGGACTTATTTTGAGTTAGCAAATCACTATGAAACAGTTGCATATCAACTTGAAAGAAACCCATTGCTAGCAATTGATTATTTACGCCGTGCATACCTTATTTCAGGAAATGAAGAATTGCGAGCTAAAGCTAAGAAATTACATAGAGAGGCTACTTTGGAAGACCGAGCAAAAAATAGCGTAGAGCAGTTATTGGTCGATTTTTAGGAGTAGGGGGGGAAATGTTTAAGAAAATTCTTATAGCTAACAGGGGGGAGATAGCCCTCAGGATCATCAGGGCAGCAAAGGATTTAGATATAAAAACCGTTGCCGTATATTCTAAGGCAGATGCAGATTCCATGCATACTCAACTTGCAGATGAGAGGGTATGCATTGGTCCTGCCCCTGCTTCAGAGAGCTATCTTAATATACCGCAAATAATTAGTGCGGCTATTATTACTGAATGTGATGCCATTCATCCTGGATATGGTTTTTTGGCTGAAAATGCTACATTTGCAGAGATTTGTATAGAACATAATATTGCCTTTATTGGACCGGCACCGGATGTAATTACCAGTATGGGAAATAAGATAGAGGCAAAGGTGTTAATGAAAAAGGCCGGTGTTCCTATTGTGCCCGGTTTATTAGAGGCTGTAATCAGCATAGCTGAGATAAAAAAGATTATACAAAAGATTGGGTATCCTGTGATTATTAAGGCTGCGGCCGGTGGTGGTGGGAAAGGGATGCGAATTATTGAAGATTCATCACAGCTTGAGCCGATGATTAATGCAGCCAGATTAGAGGCGGAAAAGGCGTTTAAGGACTCAGCCCTTTATATAGAAAAATATATTCATGAATCAAGGCATATTGAGGTCCAGATATTAGCTGATAATTATGGCAATGTTATTCATCTTGGCGAAAGAGAGTGCTCTATCCAATCAAGGCATCAAAAACTAATTGAAGAATCTCCTGCAGTAAACCTTGACCCAAAGATAAAACAAAAGATGTGTGAAATTGCGGTAAAAGCAGCTAAATCAGTAAAATACAAGAGTGCCGGAACAATAGAATTCTTATTTGATTCAAAGGGAAAAGATTTTTACTTTATTGAGATGAATACCCGTATTCAGGTGGAACATCCTGTAACCGAATTAGTTACAGGAATTGATCTGGTAAAGATGCAAATCCAGTTAGCTGCAGGTGAAAAGCTCAAGCTTACCCAGAAGGATATTGTTGCCTCCGGCCATGCTATTGAATGTCGAATAAATGCTGCAGATCCTGATAATAACTTTGCCCCTTCACCGGGTAAAATAGAAAGCCTTCATCTGCCTGGCGGACCCGGTGTTCGGCTGGATACTCATATCTACTCCGGCTACACCATTCCCCCAAACTATGATGCAATGATAGCCAAGCTGACTACCTATGGACATGATAGAAAAGAAGCTATGATTAGAATGAGAAGAGCACTTTCTGAGTTTATTGTTAATGGAATAAAGACAACGGTTCCATTGCACCAGAGGATATTAAGCAATAAGTCATTTATTAAGGGAGAGATTCACACCCATTTCTTGAATTATATGGATAAAAAAGGGTAATTACTCAGGTTCAAGGTTCAGAGGTTCAGGGTTCAGAGGTTCAGGGTTCAGAGGTTGATAGTTCGCTCTCTTAACCTTTGAACCGTGAACCGTTGAACCTCTTAACCTTGCTAAAAAGATAAGGAGGGATGAGACATGGTAGAACAAGCTAATATTGGAAGCGTAAAGGTAAGCGATGAGGTTATTGCCACTATATCAAGTGTTGCTGCCACTCAGGTTGAGGGTGTGGCAGGAATGAGCGAGGGGATTGTTGATGGAATAGCCAAGATCATTACCGGTGGTCAGGCAACCAAAGGGATAAAGGTCTCAGTTGGAGAAGAAGAGGCTGCTATTGATATCTCTGTTATCGTTGAATATGGGCATTCAATTGCAGAGATAGGAAGAAGGATCCAGGAGGCTGTGAAAAATGCTGTGGAATCCATGACCGGCTTAAGGGTAGTAGAGGTAAATGTGTATATTCAAGGTGTGCATCTGTTAGATGAAAAACGGGATGAAAAACACGAAAAAGGAAGAAAGCTTAAGTGAATAGAATTCAGGAGGCAGAATACAGAATACAGAGGTTAGAAGTTACTTTTTCCTCCATTTATTGGAGGGGTTAGGGGAGGTCAGGAGTCAGAATGGAAACAGATTCTACAGCAATTCTGAATTCTGTTTCCTATCTTCTGAATTCTGACTCCTGACTTCTTTATCAGTTTTGAAATGAGTTCTAATGTGTAAACAAAAGGAAAAAGGGGGTATGATTATGGCTTTTATTAACAAATTTGGATTGGTGTTAAGTGTTTTGTTGTTATTTGTTCTGGGAAGTGTTGGTATTGGTGTTGGGTTTGGGATGATTGATACAAACCTTGTTTTTACCTATCTCAATGATCCACATCACAAATTAATTATTACCCAGATTGGCGTTTTATTGTGGATAATTGGGTTGATAATTATTTATACCAGCAGTATTCTTAGTAATGAGGAAAAAGGGGTTACCTTCCGAAATGCTGCTGGTGAGGTAAGGGTTACACGAAAGGCTGTTGAGGATTTTATTATCAGGGTTTGCTCCCAGGAGCCAAACATCCGCAGGGTAAAGCCAAGGGTAATAATAAAGAAAAAATACATCAAGGCAGGACTTGTTATCGCTATAACATCAGATATTCCAGTCACCCAGTCCATCTCTGAGTTACAAGGCAAGATAAAGGAATCTTTAGAGGCAGGTATTGGTATGGTAAATGTGAAATCTGTTAGTGTCAGAGTAGAGGAAATATTTTATACCGGCGGCAGATTGCGAGGGGTGGAATATACGGGTTGAGGGTAACTGCTCAGCCGCAGATGGACACAGATAGACGCAGATAGACGCAGATAAAAGGAGGAAAGGACAGATGATAAATGATTTGAAAAAAAAGTTGTTAGCCTTTATTGCTGAAAATCCGGGCACAGTGATAGGCACATTGCTTGGATTAGCAGTTGGGTTAATGGTTATTTCCTTTGGGTTGACAAAGGTCATTATCTTGTTGATAATTATCCTTATCTTCTTTCTCCTCGGCAGGATGAGGGATATGCAAGGGTAACCATGATGGATAAAGGAATATTAAGGATTATTGATGCTAATCTCAATCGAGCCAGAGAAGGGTTACGGGTAGTTGAAGAATTAGTAAGGTTTGACTTAAACGATTCTGGAATGAGCAAAAGATTAAAGGTGATACGGCATGAGATTGCCGGTTTGATAGATGAGATATTTGACTCATCCTTACTTATCTCTGCCCGGGATAGCCATAATGATGTCGGGCTGGCTATACGAGTAGATACAGAATGTTGTAGAACAGACAAGACAGGGATAATAAAGGCGAATATGAAACGCAGCCAAGAGGCTATCCGGGTATTGGAGGAGTTTATTAAGATAGAGGCACAAAGGCATGTAGGGGCGGGTTTCAAACCCGCCTGTTCCAAACCAGCACAAAGGCAGGAGGAGACAGAAGAGACAAGCCGGAAGATGAAGGCATTGAGGTATCAGGCATATGAACTGGAGCAAGATGTGCTGCAAGCCTTTGGAAGGAATAAGAGCATTAAGGGTCTATACCTTATCCTTGATTATTGGCTTCTTGGAGAAAAGATCTGGGATAGGGATTATGTTGGTGAGATAATTACCGCAGGTGTTGATGCTGTTCAGCTGCGGGTTAAAAATATTGTTCAGCAACATACTGAAAATATATCTGATAGTAAATTAATCATGCTGGGTAATATGTTACGGGAGATAACAGAGAAAGCAGATATTCTATTAATCATAAATGATAAGATAGACATTGCCTTAGCAATTGGAGCAGATGGAGTACATCTTGGACAAGATGATATTTCAATAGATGTTGCTCGCAGTCTTATGGGCAGGAGAATAATTGGAATATCTACCCACAGCCTTGCTCAAGCACAACAGCCAGCAAAAAATGGTGCAGATTATATTGGGATTGGACCAGTATACGGCACAACAACCAAGCATGATGCCGGTCAACCATTGGGCTGCAAAATAATTCATGAAATCTGCAAAACAGTCAACCTGCCTATAGTGGCTATTGGTGGAATAAATGAGGATAATCTTACCCAGGTGATAGAAACAGGTGCGCATGGGATAGCCGTTGCCAGTGCAATCTTAAAGGCACCTGATCCTGTGGCAGTAGTAAAAAGAATACATGAAAAGCTGGCATGAAAAGAGGTAGCCGCAACCTTTAGGTTGCGTATTTACACAGGCTCTGGGACGCGACTACTCTGAGAGAAGTGTAACCGTTCAGGGCTATGAAATCTCAAGCCGCAAGCGGCTACGCTATCTTATATGCAACCTCTGTACCATTTGACACCTCTGAAAAAGACTTACCGTATATGACCTTCCCTGTTTTTTCTATCTGAAGGATCATTGGATCTCCGACTCTGTATCTTCGATAGAATTCATCTGCTTTAATAATCAAAGGTCTTAAATAGTTGCCAAAGGATTGGTATATTTCATTTATCTCCACTTCCACTTCTTTTTCTACAGCTTTCAGATTCATCTCATCCCGAACAACAAGCAAAATGTCAACATTATTAGTATCCTCTTTTTCATCATGAATAACATTACCAAACAAGATTAAAGAAACAGCAAATATCTTGAACCTTTTGGCAATATGGTCGCTTAGGGTTGACAATAACTCTTTTTCTGACTTGAACAATGGTTTTAAGATATCCCTTGCCAAAAGATTGTTTGGATTGATTTGATAAATCATAGCATTGCCAACAATCTTGACGCAGACAATTCCTTGATCAGCCAATTCCTTTAATGCATGATGTGCTTTAAGATGAGATAGCCCTATTTTTTTAGCTATCTGACGACCGGTGAGTTCTTCATGGCAGGAAAAAAGATAACGAAGCAATTTTATCTTAGAGCGTTGCCCTAAAACCGTATCAAATGTGTTCTGAAAATACATCTATCCCCCTCCCCTTTTATTGATACAAAAAACACAAAGTTATTATACTACAACAAGGCTATTCTGTCAACTAATTTTTACACAAAACTGAAAATCCGATATAAGGATAGATAATAATTATACCTGTCTGTTGCGTTGCACAGCAGACAGGTACCAGTGGCGGAGGTTCATAATTATTTTAGGTATGTCGATTTTCAGCTTTATTTCCCCACCTGTTTCAAAACAATTTTCCCAGGTAGTTTCAGAATAATTCCACCACTTTTTCAAAAAATACTGTAAAATTTCTATGTAAGAAATTTAAGGAAAGGAGGAAATTTTATGGCAAGAAAGGAGATAAGAATGGAGGAGGGTAGGAAGGTGACAGTTTATGTAACATTAATAGAAGGCATTAGTTACAACAAAAATATTGACAAAGCTATCATTTTGTGTTAAAATATGATTTATGGCATCAAGCGTAACTTAAAAACCTTGAAAATCAGTCTGAACATGGGTTCCACCTTAGAGAGGTTCAGCCGATAATTGATGAGTCTGAGGAAATAGTTCGATCTGTGCGGTTGAAATTTACTATATGGTACTAACTGATCCATATTAATCAAAAAACTTGAACATCTAGTTTTAGACTTTTTGCTAAATCATCAAACAAGGAAAAACAAAAAATGTCAAAAAAATTTTATATCACCACACCTTTATATTATGTCAATGATGTGCCTCATATCGGGCATTCGTATACCAATGTAGCTGCAGATGTTCTGGCACGATACAAGAGGCTCTGTAGTGAGGATGTCTTTTTCCTTACCGGTACGGATGAGCATGGTCAAAAGATCGAACAGGCAGCTAAGGCAAGGAATGAAACCCCTCAGCAATTGGCTGATAGGGTCGTAGAAAATTTCAAGGGATTATGGATAAGGCTTAATATTTCCAACGATGATTTTATCCGTACCACTGAGAAGCGACATAAGAAGGCAGTAACCGCCTTTTTTCTCAAGCTGTATGAAAAGGGTGATATTTATCGCGGTAAATACGAGGGATGGTATTGCATCCCCTGTGAAACATATTGCCCGGAGGGACAGGTTGAGGATCAGAAATGTCCATCCTGCGGCAGGCAATTGGAATGGCTCGAGGAAGATGGATACTTTTTCCGCATGTCTGCTTATGCTCAAGGCTTGCTTGATTATTTAGATAAAAACCCTGAATTTATCATGCCTGAAAACCGTCGTCAAGAAATAGTCAATATCATCAAAGGTGGGCTAAAAGACTTAAACATCAGCCGGGCTACCTTTGATTGGGGCATACCTGTACCCATTTCAGACAAGAATGAGATTATTTATGTCTGGTTTGATGCGTTGATAAATTATATCACTGCAGCAGGGTATGCTGAAAATGAGGAAAAATTTGAGAGTCTTTGGCCTGCGGATGTTCATATTATCGGCAAAGACATCCTTAAGTTTCACGCCATTATCTGGCCAACCATGCTTATGGCTGCCGGGCTCAAGTTGCCAAAAATGCTTGCTGTTCATGGCTGGTGGACGGTTGAGGGCAAAAAGATGTCAAAATCCTCTGGAAATGCGATTAACCCTGATGATATTATAGCACAGGTTGGGGTAGACGGTTATCGATACTTTTTGTTAAAAGCAGTGCCATTTGGACAGGATGGTGATTTTTCAAGCAGCACATTAATCCGTACGGTAAATAGTTCATTAGCAAATGATCTGGGCAACCTTGTTTCAAGAACTATTGCTATGGTTAATAAATATTTTGAAGGCATGATACCATCCGCACAAGAAGGGGATAATCCACTCAAGGAAACAGCCCTGCGAATCGTACCGGAGATTGATAAGTTCATGTGCAGGGCAGAATTCCATAATGCACTGGGCAGTATCTGGGAACTGATTGTAGAGTGTAACCGTTACATTGACAGAACTGCACCATGGGTGCTATTCAAGGAAGGAAAGATAGCAGGGCTTAAGGGTGTGCTTTATAACCTGCTCGAGTCCATCCGATTTGTGACTATACTCCTTGGCCCGTTTATTCCAGGGATAGCTGAAAAAATATGGACGCATCTGGGAGTAGAAGAACTACTATATGAACAACAGTTTTCTGACGGTGTAGGGTGCGTTCCCCTGAACGCACCTGTTTCTGTAGGGAGACCACTGAGAGAGCAACGGCTTTCCGACCTTGAGTGGGGAAGATTACAAAAAGGTGGAAGGGTTATCCTGCCTGCCCAGCCAATTTATGCGAGGATACAAGAAAATGGATAAACCAATTGTAGCTATTGTAGGCAGACCAAATGTAGGCAAGTCAACCCTGTTTAATCGTCTCTCATCTACCAGACAGGCAATTATCCATCCCACACCAGGGGTAACCAGGGATAGGAATTATATTGATGTCTCATGGTCAGGGATTGATTTTGTACTTATTGATACCGGCGGGATCGAGGTTAATTCCAATGATCCCTTGCTTCAACAGATACGACATCAGGCAGAGGTGGCTATTAAAGAGGCAGATGTTATTGTTTTCCTTTGCGATGGCAAGGATGGGGTTGCAGCTGCTGATGTAGAGATTTCTCATATACTTCATAAAACAAGTCAACCTGTCATATTGGCAATAAATAAGGTTGACAATATGATGCGTGATGTAGAATTTACCTCTGAATTTTATAGGCTGGGCATGGGTAATCCCATAGCCTTATCAAGCATTCATGGGCTGAATATCAATGACCTTCTTGATGAAATAATCAGTCATTTTGAGGATACGAAGCGAGACGCTTCGTCTACAAAGGATACGAAGCGAGACGCTTCGTCTACAATTGCCATAGCTGTTGTCGGCAAGCCCAATGTAGGCAAATCATCCCTGATAAATGTCCTTCTTGGAGAGGAAAGATTGATAGTACATGATGTAGCTGGAACTACTCGGGATACGATTGATACAAATATTACCTGGAATGGTCAGGAGCTTGTGCTCATTGATACTGCCGGTATTAGAAAAAAGGCAAAGATAAAAGAGGATATAGAAAAATCAAGCGTACTTCGGGCATTAAATGCAGTTGACCGCTCAAAGGTCTCTGTGCTGATGATTGATTGCAATGAGGGATTAACCGAGCAGGATCAAAAGATTTTATCCAGGATAGAACATCGTGGATGCGGATGTATTATTGCTGTAAATAAATGGGACCTGCGGCCATCAGAAGAGGAGACCGAAGAACTACGGGAGAAATACGCAGCTTTTATTCAAAAACAGATCCCGTATCTCGTATATGTCAAAGTAGTCTTTATCTCAGCCCTTAAAAAACAGGGGATTACCAGACTCCTTAATCTTGTGGAAAAGACTGCTCAAGAGCATGGGAGATGGATATCTACAGGCAGGGTTAATCGGGCAATCGAAAAGGCTTGTGAAGATGTTCATCCACCGTCAACCAATGGGAAACAATTAAAAATATTCTATGCGACTCAGGTAAAAACAAATCCGCCAATATTTGCCTTGTTTGTCAACCAGACAGCCCTTGTTACTGATGCCTATTCCAGATACCTGATGAAAAAGCTTCGTGAAGGGTTTGGGTTTGAGGGTGTGCCGGTTAAATTTGCAATCAAGCAGAGGTAAGGGGAGAAGTAGCAGCGTAGGGTGCGTTATACGCACCGTATTCATATTTGGTGCATAAATGCACCCTACCGAGAAATCTCTCGTAGGGG
>JACQYP010000031.1 GCA_016208205.1 Candidatus Desantisiibacteriota bacterium
AATAGCAATGAGTTTATCGCTTTAACCACACCTGGATATATATGAAAGCAGTAATTGCTTAACTTTCTCCTCTGAGAGGTCAAATGACCTTCAGAGGCATACACATCCAGTATGTGGCCTGGACAGTCGCTCGGGTCGCTCTCCAACGTTGCACTATCCTCCTCCCAGGGGAGAAAGTTAAGCGATTAAATTCTAACTATATTATAACCTTTTCTTTGCCTTGCGTCAAGAATTATTTTTTTATATGCATTTGGCTTAATTGCCTATCCTAATATAAAAATTATGGAAGGACATATTCCTTGTGTTCCTCTTTAAGGTCGATTTAGAAAATTGACCAATAAATCAAAATTTATTAAAGGAGGCTACTGTCATGGAAACAATTGCTACTATCCAAAAAGATTTTTATTGTGGAGTTGATCTCCACGCCAAAACTATGTTTACCTCTATCATGGATGTTAAAGGAGAAACCCTCTTTCACCGGAACATCCCTAACAATCCTTCCTATTTCCTCAAGGTGTTACAGCCTTACCGCCACAGTATCGCTGTCGGTGTTGAATCTACCTTCAATTGGTACTGGTTAGCTGATACTTGTAAGAAAGAGGATATCCCCTTCTTCTTAGGTCATGCCCTCTATATGAAAGCTTATAGTGGAAAAAAATAAGAACGATAGAATAGATTCCAAAACTATAGCTAATCTCCTTAGATGTAACCTCTTTCCATTAGCTTACCCTTATCCTAAAGAGATGAGAGCTACCAGAGATTTACTTCGCAGAAGACAATGTTATGTTGCTATTCGGGCCGAAGGATATACTCATATCCAGAACACCTTCAGCCAGCAAGCAATACCATCTATTAGCTCCGGCGATGTCAAAAGAAAATCATCCAGAGCTGAGTTGTCCAACCAATTCTCTCATCCTGACATCTCTATCTCTATTGATTGCGATATTAGTACTATCAATAGCATGGATGCCACTATCTCTAAAATCGAAAAACAGGTATATGCTCAAGCTAAACATCATGACCAGAATGCATTAACCATTCTCATGACTACGCCAGGAATCGGTGAGATATTAGCCCTCACCATTCTTTATGAGATTCACACCATCTCCCGATTCACTACAGTCCAAAATTTCTCATCATACTGCCGTGTGGTTAAGTGTGAAAGGACATCTAACGGCAAACATACAGAATCAGGAGGTAGTAACAACAAAATAGGCAACCCGTCTCTCAAATGGGCTTTCTCTGAGATTATCATTCATGCCCAACATCATTCCCCAGGAATAAAGAAATATTATGAGAAACTAAAATCAAGACATGGAATTGGCAAAGCTAAAAGTATTATGGCTCACAAATTTGCAATTGCTATTTACCTTATGCTCAAAAACAAGGAGGCCTATGATGAAAAACGATTCTTAAGTTGTTAATCCGGGTGGGGCAACTAACCCGAAGCCTAACTGAAAGGGCAATGTCCGGATATTTAGCCCAATTCACTGCGCCTGATTGGGAAGTTGCCTTCACCCTTTACTTACATAAAACAGTAAGGTTCATAAACAGGTCAGGACTGCCCCTTGATTGAACCTGTAAATAACTGGAATCTCTCAACATTTACCGGGAGATAGCCAAACCGTTTGAGTAGGACTTCAAGCCGACCCGCAAGCGGGTGCCCCGGATTATTTTCTGATGTGGGAGTTATTATAATTTACCACAAGGTCACCGGTTCTCTTTTGAGCCGGAGAGACTTAATATCGAATATGTGGTTGGTGCAATCCTGATATACATCAAGGATTAGCCCGTTAATAGAAAATCGAGTCAGTACTTTAGACCGTTTATAATCAACTGTTTCGCACAGCGGGAAGTCTTTTCTGAGACGATTCCTGCAATCCAGGCGTGAGATCGTAGAGAAAAGAAAGCTACGGACTCAGGCATGGATTGCAGTACCACAGCCCGTTATTTGTGCAAGAGAAACGAATTTTTGAAAAAAATAAAAAAAATTCGTTAGGGATAAATATTTCTCTTGACAACTATGCCTTTAATATGTGGTTAGGATATTTTCTATTTTACAAGAACAAGTCAAAGAAACAAGGAGACTGATTAGGCAATTTCAGCAACCGGAAGTTTTAACATTTTAGCCTGTGCAGACTCCATGATTGAATCTCTGACGAAAGCACTTGCATTCAAGATTTCTATCCCAATCAACTCTCCACTGTTGTTAAATTCCACTGCGATGTTGGGACTAAGTTCTACACTACCAGTTTCAGGTTCATTTGAAATGGCCCAATGCAGAATGTCGTTTTCCTCAAAATACTCCATATGTGTCTTATTCACTTTGAAACCTCCCAGTTTTTAATCTAAAGTTGATCTGTTGTCGTGTGGTAGCATGAATAGTTATGGGTGTGACCTTATCGTCTTCACACTCGCACGGCACCAGTACCAATATTTTGTTGTGATGTCCGACAACGACAAGCCGCTGTGTCGCAACATCATAGTAACGCTCTG
>JACQYP010000019.1 GCA_016208205.1 Candidatus Desantisiibacteriota bacterium
ACTTAAGTTTTTCCGCAAAACATTAGCATACGGGTCAGGATAACGATTAAACGCAAGATGGGAACATGCTTGCTCTATCTTTTCCTGCACAAATCCCGGCAGCGAATATGGATTCTCATGGGCATCCAGCTTTACCCGACAAGTAATATCCGGCACCTCATACGATTGCAACTCTTTTATCTCATCCCTTACAAATCCATTTAACCATTCCATAGTTAGAATATATTATCATATATTTTAATAAAATGCAAGAATTTTTTTACTTGACCTGAATGGTTTTATAAAGTATAATTATCAGGTATCAGGGGTCAGCTCTTTACCTGACCCCTGACCCCTATTATACAGGAGGTTATTAACAACATGCATCTTAATTTTCCACAACGAATGTTTAAGGTAGCAGGTAAGACCAGATGGTTGATAATGCTGATGGTCATATTAATTGTTGAGATTTTTCCACAACAAGGGATGTCTCGCATCCAAATCTATGTTCTCATTATTGTAGCTGCTATCTACAATATTGCGATTAGATTTATCCCCTGGCAAAAGCAGTGGCAGGACGGTAAGGGATACCGGATATGTTATGCTGAAAGCACATTAGACATAGTGTTTATTAGCTGTATAATCTATCTTACCGGTGGACTTAAGAGTGATTTCTTCTTATTTTACTTTATAGTAATCATATTTGCCGCAATTTATTACAACCTAATGCGGTGTTTTTTTGTAACTACATGCATAAGTTTACTTTACATCTTGATTGGCATCTTAACCTCACCAACATATTCATGTTTGCTGCCTATTTTTATGGGCAGACTTCCCTTGTTATTTGTTATAGCCGGATTTATCAGCTATCTGACACAAGAGCTTAAGGTTCAGAGTGAAGAATTGGCAATGGAAAAGGAAAAGCTTCAGGCTCTTCTTGCCACCATGAAGGTAAACTTAAAGGAGATTGAGGAAAAAAGCAAGGTATTACATGAACTTTACAATGTCTCCTTAAAGATAGGAAGCACACTGGGTTTAGAGGAACAACTGTCTATTATCGCTGATGTTGCCGGTAATTTCCTGAAGGCAGATCTGACAACAATCAGCTTAGTTGATGAGAAGGGGATAGAGTTAAAGACATGTATGAGTAAAGGAAAGTTTTCCGGGGGAATTCTTACACGGGACAGGATGAAAATAGAGGATAGCTTGTTGGGCAATGTTATTAAAACAGGTGAAGTGTTAAGTATTGATGACCTGCATAAAATAGGAGTATATTCATCTGGTCAAGAAATGTCATCCTTGCTTGCTTTGCCCTTAAAAATAGAAAATAATACCATCGGTGTTTTTAGCTGCGCCTATGTTAAGCATAAGAAATTTAATAAGGATGATGTGAATTTTTTAGAGCTTATCAGTTCCCGGGCAGCGTTAGCAATAAATAATGCTAAACTTCATGAGGAGATAAGAAAATTAGCCATTACTGATGGTCTTACCGGACTTTATAACTACAGGTATTTTTATGAAAATCTGCGAAATGAGATAGAGAGATGCAAAAGGCTTAACTATGGAGGATTATCCCTGCTTTTTATAGATATTGACCATTTCAAGCAATTCAATGATCTGTATGGGCATCAAAAAGGGGATATGGTTTTAGAAAGGGTAGGTATGATTTTGAGCATTCATACGAGAAAAACAGATGTAGCGGCTCGCTATGGTGGTGAAGAGTTTGTGATTATTGCCCCTGGGACACCAAAGGAAAACAGCCTTTTACTGGGGGAACGAATAAGAAGTGCAGTCTCTGAAAAATTATTCAGCCACGAAGAAAAAACTCAAAATAACATTACCTTTCCGGTAACAGTAAGTATCGGCACAGCTACATTTCCAAATGATGCCGGCAATCAGGAAGAGTTGATTAAATGTGCAGATAATGCCCTTTATAACGCAAAAAATACTGGAAGAGATAGGGTGGTTGGTTGGACTTCTCAGTAGGTGAAAATAAACGACCTTTACCCCTTGTATTTCGACAGACAGGAAACGGTTCAAGGTTAGAACTTCGCATTGATGGGTTTCACCCATCAATACCGGTTATAGTTCAAGGGTTAAGAGAGCAAACCATCAACCGTGAACCATACAACCTGAGTAGTTACGAGAAATTATATCTATACATCAACATGACTTGAGTTTTGTACTACCCCGAAAGATGTAATCAATAGTAGAGATGATGGTTATGGCTACAGTTAAAAAGATTATCCAGCGAAGATACTGATATGGAAGATTTAGCAGACAAAGAAGAATGGTTGTCATCTGAAAAAATGTGGTCATCTTGCCATAGATACTTGGTTTAAGACTGCTATTTTTTGTACCGAAAAGATAAACAACCAACCATCCTATCGAGATAATAAACTCTCGACCAACCACCAGCATAATAACCCATAAAGGAAGTTTATCTGCAATATTTAATCCTATAACGACAAAGGCTGAAACCAGCAGAAGCTTATCAGCTAACGGATCCAAAAACATTCCTAATGCTGTTTGCTGATCAAAACTGCGAGCAATGAATCCATCCAGGGCATCTGTAAGAATAAAAAAAATAAAAATACCAAGTGCTGTATATTGAAAGGCTACAATGGACTGGTAATATCCATAGGTCATGAAAATAACAAAAACAGGCACTAATAATATACGAAGGATTGTAATCTTATTTGCCAGTGTCATGCTTTTATCATCACCCCCACCATAGCATGCGGGAGTCAGAATTATAAGGTATTATACTCAATGTTCAAGTTTTTCATTATGAATAACTGTAAACTGTAAAATGGATAATGGAAAATTGAAAATTAGTGTATTTTGCATGGTTTTAGCATTCTTCTTAAGTTCTTTCATTTTACATTTCTCATTTTACAGTAGCCATTTTACAGTTCTTCGCCTTTGTCTCTTGTGATAGCCTGAACGCTTACAAAAAACTTGAACATCGAGTATTAGCTCTGTATTCTATGCCTTGCTATTCTGCTTAAACTGCAATATATCTTTTACCATTTGTACATTCTTAAACCATTCATAATTCCACATTACCTTCTTGATAAACCCTCTGGTCTCTTCAAAGGGTATTTGAGCTATAAACTCATCACCATCCCTTTGTCCATTCATAGCAGAGTCAAGGCATGGAGCATTATCTATCTTTTTCTCAAGTATCCACTTCTGCACATTAGCCGAACCACCGTTATATGCAGCCAGGACAAGATACATATCTCCATTAAACTGTTTTTTCAATCTTGCAAGATAGTAAAGCCCTATCCGAAGATTTATCTCTGGATTGTTCAGGTCAGAAGCAACAAAAGACTTTATTTTCAGCTTTTTTGCCATCTCCTTTCCTGTTTCAGGCATAATCTGCATCAGTCCAATTGCTCCCCTCGGAGATTGGGCATAGGGTTGAAAATTCGATTCCACCTTGATAACAGCTGAGCTTAAAAGCGGATCCAACCCATGCAATTCACTATACTTATAGATAAGTTCCTTATAGAATACAGGGCTTATCATATCCCAAAACCAATTGGAATTTGCCAGAAGGATAAATACGGCACATAATACAACCAACCCTAAAACTAAGGAATTAAATATGCTTTTGATGATATTCTTCATTCGTCTACAAACACTCCCTTTAAGCTCCAATTATTCGCACTAACAATTCTTACCATGCCAATATCACCTATTTGTAGGGGCAGGTCTTGTACCTGCCCTCTTCTGTGAATTTTTGCAGGCACAACTACAACCTTATCACCCCTTGTTCTCCCGAGTAAAGAGCCCTCATCTGCCAGAGGTACTGCCTCTGCCGGGGGTAGCACCTCCTTTGGGTTTTTTTCATCAAGCAAAACCTCTTGAACGCTGCCAACCAGAGCCTGATTTATCTGCATGGAAATAGCCTTTTGCACATCTAAGAGTTCTTTTAATCTTCGGGTTTTTTCCTCTTCAGGCAACTGGTCATGGAATTTGCAGGCAGGCGTACCCTCTCTTGGAGAATACTTAAAACAGAAGGCTGTATCAAACCCTATCTCTTTCACCAACTTCATGGTATCCTCAAAATCACTTACTGTCTCACCAGGAAATCCTACAATCAAATCTGTAGTAATAGAAGGGCTCTGATATACCTGACGAATCCCTTCTACTATTCGTTTATAGTGATCAACAGTATATCCCCTTCTCATAAGCCTTAGAACATGATCGGAACCGGATTGAACCGGCAAATGAAAATGCTGACAAACCTTTGGTAATTCAGGGAATAGATCTATTAAATCCTTTGTGATGTCTCTCGGATGTGAGGTAAGAAAACGGATTCGCATTAATCCATCAATGGAGGAAATATCACGAAGCAATCCGCCAAAACTCTCATTGATATCGCGTCCATAGGCAAGTATATTTTGTCCTAAAAGGGTTATTTCCTTGCAACCTGCATCTACCAATAACTCTATTTCTCTTATTATCTCGATTCTTTCTCTGCTTCTTGGTTTACCACGCACATAGGGCACAATACAATAAGAGCAATAATTATCGCACCCAAGGATAACCGATATGAAAGATTTTAATCCATTTTCATGTTTCAATCCATGCCCTTGCATGAGGGACGACATATCCGGATACAGGCAAGAAGACTCCCCTGTATAAACCCTTTCCCTCTTTATTGAGTATTCCTCTTTAACAAAAGGGGTCAGGGGGTTATCCCACCCATTCCCTTTCAGAATATTGGGTAATTGGGCAATCATACCTGTCCCAATAACAAAATCTATTTCAGGAAATCTATGTACCAGTTTTTCACCAAGCCGCTGAGCCATGCAACCAGATACAATTATCCTTAAATCCTCATGTAATTTTTTTCTGACAGATAGTTCCCCAAGTTTACTTAACACCTTATCTTCTGCATGCTTGCGAATACTACAGGTATTAATCAAGACAAGAGAGGCACATTCTTCGTCATCTGTTAAGTTATATCCATTATCTTCCAGAATACGGGATATAACATCTGAATCATACTTATTCATCTGACAGCCATAAGTGATGATATATGCCATCTTTTTCTGAATCATATAGAAACACTCCACATTTCAATCCACGCTCCGCACGAAAACAACCGTAACACAGACATTCTTGTCTGTGTCTGTTACCAATCCACGCCCCTGTGCAACGGAGTCGACTCCAAACAACAAAACTTAAGAACCCTCTACCTTTTTCTTCATTATCTTTCCAGGCTTAAAAATAGACACCTTTTTAGATTCAATGGGAACAACTGAACCTGTACGAGGATTCCTGCCAACCCTTGATCTTCGTGATTTCACCTTAAATATTCCAAAATTTCTTAATTCTACCTTATCTCCAGCAGATAATGCTTCAGTAATTCCGTCCAATACACCCTCAACTACATTTTTAATATCCTGTTGAGTTAATCCTGTCTGTTGTGCAATCTTTACAACCAAGTCCCGCTTCGTCATACTCTTACCTCCTCGTATAATTAGGCTGTAGACTGAAGGCTGTTAGTTCGTAGGTTTGAAGAACCTGCCTCTCTCGCCTTTATTTTCCTAACAGTCTACAGGCTATTCACCTTCAGCCTTATTTCATTAAAAACCGCTTTTAACTGCTTTTTGAGCATCTATCAGGATAGAAGTTGCCTTTTCCCTTTCCAATCTTGCCCTTTCTACTGCAACCCTTGCCTGTTCCTCAGCTATCTTACCTACGTTTGCCTCAGCCATAGCCTTTGTTTGAGCCAGCTTTGCAGAGGTTATCTTGACTTGTGCCCAACGGGCTGCGGCTCGAGATCCCTCAGCCGAAGCCAATGCCTTTGCCTCTGACCTTTCTGCAGCCTCAACCATTGCCTTTGCCTCTTCTTCAGCAGCTCTGGCAGCTTGAGATTGGGAAATTGCCTTAGCCTCTGCTGCCCTTGCCATCTCTGCAGTTGCTTCTGCCTTTGCCGTAGCAGCAGAGATAGATTCAATTGCCAGCCGCATCCTTCTTTTTATTTCATCAACTACCCTATCCTTATATCTTGCTTTTTCTTCGCAAGCCTTCGCCACATCAACCTCAGCCTTAGCCTTAGTAGAAAATTCTATTGATTTTCCGGTCAAGCCATGTGCCAGAGCATCAGATGCTATGGAAAGAAAATTTTCCGCAGTTTGCTTATGGGTTTTAGCCTCTGTCCATGATATTTCTGCATCTTGCTGGGCCACACCAAACTCTGCCTTCAGCTTAGCCTCAGCAGCATTGGCATCCTCTACTGCAGCATTAGCACTTATTTCTGAAGCTCGAGCTGCTTCAGCTGCAGCTAAAGCCATCTTTTCGCTCGATATAGCTGACTCTGCCCGGGACAAAGCCTTTTTCTTGGAGGCATAAAGTGCCCTGGATATAGCATCTGCCTGAGCAAGAGACTCATCAGCTGCCTTAGCGTCAGATACTGCCTCTGCCTCTGCAATCCCGGCTGCCTCTGCCTCTGCCAAAGCCCTTGCTTCTGATGCCCACGCTGCCTCTACCTTAGCCTGCAACTCCTCTATTGTGGTTGTTTCATCTGGTGAGGCTACAGCAAGAGAAGCTACAAGGATAAACATACCTGTATAACCTATGATTCGATGATACTGTTGCATCTTCTTTAATCACCTCCTTGTTAAAAACTGAACAAATTCAGGAGTCAGAAGTCAGAAGTCAGAATTATAAGGTATTATCTCTGTATTCTGTATTCTGTATTCTGATTTCACATCTTCCACCATTCCCGATCAAGGCTTCGATACTGAATTGCCTCAGAAACATGAGATTCGGAAATGGTGCAGTCTCCATCAAGATCAGCTATCGTTCTGGAAACCTTCAGAATACGATCGTATGCCCTGGCAGAAAATCCCAGTTTATCAATCGCATTTCTTAGCATCTCCTGCCCTTTTTCATTCACCTGACAATATTTTTTAATATGCCTTGCATTCATCTGGCTATTGGTGTAGATACCATTAGACTTAAACCTTTCCAGTTGAATCTCACGGGCACAAGCAATCCGCTGCCGCATCTCTCCTGAGCATCTTCCATGATTCTGACCTGACAGATCATCATATTTTACCCTTGGCACATCAATATGGATATCTATCCTGTCTAACAGTGGGCCTGAAATCTTTGCCAGATACCTTTGTATTTGAATATGAGTACAGGTACATTCCTTTGTCGAATCTGTCAGATACCCACACGGACATGGGTTCATGGCTGAAATCAACATAAAGCTTGCCGGGAATGACAACCGTTCACTTGCCCGGGAGATAGTTACTACCTCATCCTCAAGAGGCTGACGCATGGATTCGAGCACCCTTCTGGGAAACTCAGGCAATTCATCAAGAAATAATACCCCATTGTGAGAAAGACTTACCTCACCCGGTCTTGGGATATGACCACCGCCAACCAATCCGGCATCAGAGATGGTGTGGTGTGGTGCTCGAAACGGCCGTGTGGTTAATAACGCCTTTTCCCTGGGAAGCATACCCATGATACTATAAATCTTTGTGGTCTCAATAGCTTCTGTTAAAGCAAAATCAGGCAATATAGAAGGTACCCTCTTGGCCAACATGGTCTTACCCGAACCGGGCGGACCAATCATCAACACATTATGCCCGCCTGCAGCAGCCACCTCCAGAGCCCTTTTCACATGTTCCTGTCCGCCTACCTCACCAAAATCAGCACAATCCTGACACTGCTGCCGAGAAAATATCTCTTTTATATCAATCTCATACCGATTAACCTCAGAGGCTTGAGCCAGAAATCCGGCTGCCTCTACCAGGGTATTAATCGGATATACCTCTATCCCTTCAACTACCGCTGCCTCTGATGCATTTGCCTCTGGAATAAGTATTCTCTTTATGCCGGCTGCCTTAGCTGCTAAGGCAATGGAAATACCACCCTTTATCGGGCGGATACTTCCATCTAAGGATAATTCTCCTATAATAACATACTCTTGCAAAAATTTTACCTGAATCTGTCTGGTAGCTATCAGAATCCCAATGGCAATGGGTAAATCTAATGATGCCCCTTCTTTCTTGATATCAGCCGGGGCAAGGTTTACCGTCAAACGATAGCTGTCTGAAAATACAAACTCAGAATTAACAATCGCTGTTCTGACCCGCTCTTTACTCTCTTTTACTGCAGAATCAGGCAAACCAACAATATTAAAAAGGGGCAGGGATGGGGAGGCATCCACCTCTACATCGATTATATAACCGTCTATCCCCAGAATTCCCCCGCTTTTTACGCTTGCTAACATTGTCTAACTCCAGACAAACAACATTCTGTATACAGAATTCTGACTACTGACTACCTGAGTAGTTATATCCCTCGTTCAAACGCACCCTTTATCCACTGAATTTCCTCATCCACAACGGTTACCACATCAAATCTGCAAGGTATTTCCTTCAGTTTCTTTTCAAGGAGATAATGCAAGGCTACCTTTGAAATCTGGAGTTGTTTATGTTTATTAACCGCTAATAAAGGGGATAGATATGTAGAGGTTTTTCTTGTCTTTACCTCTACAAACACCAGAGTATCCTTATCCTTAGCAATAATATCGATCTCTCCATACCCACATCGATAATTTTTCTCTAATATCTTAATCCTTTGTTTTACAAGGTAGTCAGCTGCTTTTTCCTCACCGCATTGTCCAAGTTTTATTCGTGCATATGTCATTAATTAGGTATAACCTCTAATCGTTGTGTGGCAATTTTCATCTTACTTCCCATCATCTGTTTATTCACCAATCCCCTGCCTGAATTTGTAGGAGCAAACGATTGTTCTCCCCTACCCTTTGGCAATCGCACCTGTCTGGTTAATAATTCCCTGACAGGGGCATAAGTAGTCCGATGAATCTCGCAAACACCATGCTGTTCTATTGCCTGAAGGTGTAATTCTGTGCCATAGCCTTTATGTTTGGCAAAATTATATTTCGGATAAATAGCATCATATTCTACCATTATTTTATCTCGAATAACCTTAGAAATGATCGAGGCTGCCTGAATAGATGTCACAAAGGTATCCCCTCGCGGCACAGGATATTGAGGTATTTCTACATCAGAAATAGCGTGGTTCCCATCCACCAATAGAAGATTGGGATTTACCCTTAACTTAGCCACAGCCTGTCTCATGGCCATATAGGTAGCTTGCAGGATATTTATCTGATCAATAACCTCAGGCTCTACTATCCCTATACCCCAATCAATGGCTACAGTAGAAATAATCTTATACAATTTTTCCCGTTGTCTGGGGGTTAATTTCTTTGAATCATTTATTCCCGGGATAATTATACCCCGTGGCAGAATAACTACAGAGGCAACAACAGGACCAGCCAATGGTCCCCGACCGGCCTCATCTATTCCACCAATCATCTCATATCCGCTCATATATGCCATTTTTTCAATATCTGCGATATTTTGTTGCCAAAGATAGCAATTATCATTCATTGTTCCCCTCTCCAATAAATAACTGCTTAAATTTTAGGCTATTAGACTGTAGACTATAGGCTGTAGGTTTGGAGATCAAAAACCCTCCTCGCCTTTATTTTCTCAAGCAGCCTACAGCCTATTCACCTTCAGCCTATTTACCTCTGTCTATCCTCTTTGATCCTGGCAGCCTTGCCGGATAATTGACGCAGATAATACAGTCTGGCTCTTCTGACCTTTGCTCGTCTTTGAACCTCTATTTTTTCAATAGAAGGTGAATGAAGTGGAAAAACCTTTTCCATACCTACATTAAAAGAGACGCTTCTCTCTGTATATGTTTTTTGGATACCTGCCCCTCTCCTGCGGATAACAATCCCGACAAAATCCTGCAGCCTCTCCTTATTCCCCTCTGTAATCTTTAGCTGTACCTTAACCGTATCCCCTGAACTAAACTCCGGGAGATCCTTTTTCAACTGTCCTTCTGTTATCTTACTTATTATCTGATTCATCTTTTTTCCCTCACTATCTATTTTCTCAAGCAATTTTCTCGCTTCTTTTGTCATATTATAAACCGTTCACGGTTGTCGGTTCACAGTTGATGGTTTGTTCTTCATCCCTGAACCGTAAAACTGAGAGACATTGATGGGTTTCGGCTGCCTCAACCCATCCTACATCCTATCTTCTGTTCTTTTGTAGCCGTAAACCGGTAACTGTAAACCGTGAACGCTTACATCATATTCAACCCTTCTAATATATCCGGACGAGACAACCTTGTCTTTTCTAATGCCTGAATCTTTCGCCACTTTCTTATTTGTTCATGGTTTCCGGAAAGAAGTACGTCAGGAACCTTTAATCCTCTAAACTCCGCAGGACGAGTATAATGAGGATAATCAAGGATGGCCTCATAAAACGAATCCTCTTTAATTGAGTCATAATTCCCCACTACGCCTGGAATAAGCCTTGCTATAGCATCTATCATTGCCAGACAAGGGATTTCTCCCCCGGTAGTAACGAAATCCCCAATGGATACTTCCATGTCAACAATTAACTCTTTTACCCTTTCATCAATCCCCTCATAGTGTCCACAGATAAAGCTCAAGGTTTTTTCTTTGGCTAACTCTCCGGCTATTCTGTGGTTAAACACCTGTCCCTGAGGTGTCAGAAGAATAGTCAATCCCTCCTCATCCAGTGTCTCATAGGCAGCGATTATTGGTTCTATTTTCAACACCATTCCTGGACCACCGCCATATGGGGCATCATCACATGTGTGGTGCTTATCCAGGGCAAAATCTCTAATATTAATGATATTAATACTAAGTATCCCTTTTTGGATGGCTCGATAAAGAATGCTCTCCTTAAATACCCCCTCAATAATTCCCGGGAAAAGTGTAAAGATATTAATCTTCAATTAATCCATCAGCTCCAACACAACCCTTTTCTTCATCTTAGCTGCAGCTGCATTTAAGACAATTCGAATTGCACCAATTGTTTTACCCTGTTTTCCAATAACGCGTCCAATATCTTCCTCTGCAACGCTCACCTCTATAATAATAGACCGTTCACTGATAACCTCAGTTACTTTAACTGCTTCGGGTTTATCTACCAGAAACTTTACAAGATATTCCGTCAAATCCTTCACCCTTACAACCTCCTTATGTGACTGAATCTTAGCCACGAATGGACACAAATAAAAAAAAGCAATCAGGTGTCAGCAGTAAGGTATCAGGAAGTAGCCATTGTAGTCTGGTGCAATCCTAATATCTGATACCTGAAGCCTAATTATGCAGATACCTGTTTTGTCTCATGGAATTTTTTCAATAACCCTTTATCTCCAAGCAAGTTACGAACTGTAGGAGTAGGTTGGGCACCCTTTTTCAACCAATCCAATGTCTTTTCTTCATCAAAAGAAACAACTGCTTCCTTTGATACAGGATGATAATAACCAACCCGTTCAATTACATTAGCATCTCTGGCTGATCTCGAATCTATAACAACTATTCTATTAATTACTCAGCCACAGATTTACGCTGAGTTACGCAGATATTTTTCTTTTATTATCTGCGTTCATCTGCGGCTAAGTAATTATAATTACCTGAAAAACCCCGACATCTGCGGCATTTTCTTAAAATGTTTGCCGCCCATCTTAGTCATGTTCCCAAACATAATCTTAAGCTGCTCAAACTGTTTGAGCAGTCGATTAACATCTTCGACCGTGGTACCGCTACCCTTAGCAATCCTTTTCCGCCGACTCCCGTTTAGTATCTCAGGCTTTCGCCGTTCCAGATTGGTCATAGAATTTATAATTGCCTCTGTACGACTCAAATGTTTTTCATCTACCTTCATCCCTGCAGGCATACCGCTGAATCCTGGAATCATTCCCATTACTTGCTCTAATGGTCCCATTTTCTTTATCTGTTTAAGCTGAAGAAGAAAATCCTCCAGATTAAATTTTTGAGAAAGCATCTTTTGTTGAAGAGATTTAGCCTCTTCTGAATTAACAACATCTTCTGCTCTTTCAATAAGGGAAAGCACATCCCCCATTCCAAGAATCCGCTGTGCCATCCTATCGGGATAAAATAGCTCTAATTGATCGATATTCTCACCAACACCCATAAACTTAATGGGTTTACCGGTAACCATTTTTATAGAAAGGGCTGCCCCGCCCCTGGCATCACCATCAAGCTTGGTCAGGATAACACCGCTAATCCCGATCTCTTTCTCAAAGGTAGAGGCAATATTCACAGCCTCCTGACCGGTCATACCATCAACTATGAGCAGGCATTCCTCTGGATTCAATCGCTGCTTTAATACCCTCAACTCATCCATCAGCTCGTTATCGATATGAAGCCTGCCTGCAGAATCAACAATAATGCAATCACATTTATGTTCCTTGGCATATTCCAGGGAACCATTCAATGTCTCAATAACTGTTTTTCCAGCTGTAAATACCGGAACATTTATCTTCTTTCCAAGTATCTGGAGCTGTTCTTTGGCTGCAGGGCGATAAGGATCAGCTCCAACCAATAATGGATGTCGTTTTTTCTTAGCCATCTTATAAGCTAATTTTACTGATGTGGTTGTTTTCCCACACCCTTGAAGCCCAAGCAGCAGAATACTCTTAACAGATTCGATCTTAACCTGCGGAACATCCCCGCCAAGTACCTCTACTAACTCATCCTTGACTATCTTTATTACATGCTGGGCAGGATTAAGGCTTTTCAGGATTTCAGCCCCAACAGCCTTTTCACTCACCTTCCCAATAAATTCTTTGGCTACCTTAAAATTAACATCAGCTTCCAAGAGGGCTACCCTTAATTCCCGCATGGTTGCAGCAACATCATCCTTGTTTAACAATCCCTTCTTACGAAGCTTATTAAATATACCCTGAATCTTTGTAGAAAAAACATCAAACATTATTTATAATAACCCTTACCGCTTATAAACATAACAATTGTGTAAGTATACTTAATAATGCGTGTCTTGTCAAGTAAAATTATCATCGCAATTGTAATGAGTCAGTGATTGGCAAGGAAGAGAATCGGTAGCTGCAAGCGACTACAATACAACTCATTGAAGGCAGAGAACAATTTTTTTCCCTACTATTCTCTAACTCATTACACGCAAACACAATTACATAATTATAGAGCATTCTGCTTAATAAGTCAAGTCTTTTTTTTGATTGTCTGAATATTCGATATAAGCAACTGATGAGTTTTTCATCTATTGATATCCAATCAAAGCGGGAACTTGATTCTCAGAAAAAAAGTTA
>JACQYP010000023.1 GCA_016208205.1 Candidatus Desantisiibacteriota bacterium
AAATAGTATTGCACCTCTTTCTTGCCCTCGTTTGTTTTTAGATTTTACCAACATCTTATTTTGCAACTCGTTTTGTTGTTTCTACTTTCTAAAGAAAACCTTCTCTTATTGCCCTCAAAAATAGGGCATCCCTATCATCACGGAATAAACATGGATGCTCTCTTGCCCTTTCTATGCCCTCTTAGAGGCAGATTTATGGGGTAGTGTGAATTCAGAATTCGCTTTATCGAATATTCAGAATTTTCACGATTATGTTGACAAAAGAGTGAAAAAGATATATACTATAACTATGGCAAAAATATTACATGTTTTTAATACAATCAATCGTTTGAGAGAGCGGTATTATACTGCATCTGTCGGGAAGCAATCGCTTTTAAGATTATTGAGTGAAGCAGAGGTTGCTGAGCAGGTGTATAATTCCAATGCCATCGAGAACAGTACCCTTACCCTTTCCGAAACAGAGAAAATCCTTTTGCAAATAAATTTAGATAGATACATAACTGAAAGAGAGATTTTCGAGGCAAAAAATCTCGCGCGGGTAGTTTCTTATATCGATACAAAAGCCAAAGAACAAGAACTCACCCTTGAGGTTATTTTGTTACTTCATAAAATGCTCATAGCAAATATTCGGGATGATATCGCCGGAAGATTTCGCCAGGACGGTGAGTGGGTCAGGGTTGCCAGCCACATAGCGCCGGACCCAAAAGAAGTAGTAGAAAGATTGGAAAAAATGCTTGCAGTGTATAATGCAAACAGCCATGAAAATATTATAAAACGTATTGCCCTGCTGCATCTTACCTTTGAGTATATCCACCCATTTATTGATGGCAATGGCCGTATTGGAAGGGTAATAAATAATCATTTGCTTATACGGGAAGGTTTTGTGCCGGTGAATCTTAAATTTATTGCTAGAAAAATGTATTACGAGGCATTTAAGGAGTTTGGCGAAAAAGGCACTACAAAAATCATGGAGGAAATAGTTGGCAAGGCACTTACAAATAGCTATCACAAGAGGCTTGCGTATCTGGAAGGAGCGAAGATCATAATACTTGCTGAATATGCAAAAATATACAAGGTATCACATCCTAATTTGATAAATAAAGCAAATCGCCAAACCATAGAAGCCTTTCTTGAAAAAGGTGTTTGGAAAATCGGCATAAGTGCGGTGAAGCAGTGAATAGAGGACGCGCAGAGAACCATAAGTGAACGATACCAATAAACATAAAGAGGGTTCTATGATGTTTTGAGTGGGTAAGGCAAAAATTAAGTGGCTATAGGTTTATCGCTTTAACCACACCAAAGTATGTATTTAGTCATCTTGTCTCCTGAAGGAAGGATAGGGCATGGCTTCCGAGCAACCTACGCTGCTTTCAGTCCACATACGGAGTATGTCCGCTGCAAAAGAGAACAGTCGCATGTTCGTTCTCCCTACTTCAGGGGAGAGGATTAAAAGTATATATACTCTGGTGTGGTTAAAGCGATAAACCTATCTCTTATTTACCCACATGATTCGTCATAGAACCTATTTTAACTACTTAACTTAACCGAAGATTCCTTGTTTAGGATCCAGAAGATCTCGAATATGATTATCGCTGGGAATCTGGTCCATTTGGAAAAGTGTTTGAGCATTACTTTCCCCTTTTGCTTCCTTCATAGCCCTCTGATTAGCAAGGAAAGACGCACTCTGAGTAAAAAAACGGAAAAAGCACCTAATCCCGCATCTTCTATGGAGTAAGTTAAATTCTTTCCTATTCGTTTGTCTGGAAAAGTTTGGATTGCCTTTCGTAAACTCCCTGTCATCTGGTTAAAAGTAAAACCTTTTTCCAATTTAATCCCCTCCCTTAATACTAAATTGGTGTAAATTATACCATAAAAGACGAAAAATGTCAAAATGAGAATTGCTGTTGCTGTAGCTACGAATATTTTTATTGACATCTTTATCATGGTGTGCTATATTAGAAGTAGCACAGACATTCTTGTCTGTGTCTGTTGTCTGTTTTGTCCATGGGATAGGGTTGAGAACCACAGACAGGAATGTCTGTGTTATTGTACAGAACACTAAAGGTGCTACCTAAAATGTATTGGGAGGAATAATATATTGAGTACCGGATCTTTACCATTTGAGTCTCCAATTGATGAATTGGAAGAAAGGATTGCTAAACTTTCAACTGTTTCCTCGGAAAAAGCAAAAGAAGAGGTTAAGCAACTTCAAAAAGAGCATGAGGAATTAATCCAAAGAATTTTTTCAAGCCTTACCCCATGGCAGAAAACACAGCTTGCCAGACATATTCGCAGGCCGTGTATTATGGATTATATCCCCAGGATATTTGATGAGTTTGTTGAGCTTCATGGAGACAGGCTGATTGGGGATGATCGGGCTATAATTACGGGCATGGCCAGGATGAATGATGAAACTGTATTTGTTATTGCTCATCAAAAAGGGAAGGATACCTCTACTAATATTGCCTGTAATTTTGGTATGCCAAACCCTGAGGGTTATCGTAAGGCAGCAAGGATTATGCGTCTTGCGGAGCGATTCAAGAAGCCTGTCCTTACCTTTATCGATACCCCGGGGGCATACCCCGGCATAGAAGCTGAGGAAAAAGGGCAGGGTGAAGCAATTGCCAGGAATCTGTTCATCCTTTCCCGATTAAAAACCCCTGTTATCGCTACGGTTATCGGTGAAGGCGGCAGCGGTGGGGCACTTGCTATCGGTGTTGCAGATAAGGTATTGATGCTCGAAAATGCTGTCTATTCCGTCATCTCTCCTGAAGGCTGTGCAGCTATATTATGGAATGATAGATCCAGAACCGAAGAGGCAGCAGCAACCCTTCATTTAACTGCTAAAGATTTATTGGAACTTCAAATCATTGATGAAATAATCTCAGAACCCTCCGGCGGAGCACATCGCAACTATGATGAAGCAGCTCAAAAGATTAAAAAAGTCATAGTCAAACACTTAAACAAACTAAAAGATATTGATATTCCTGTCTTATTAGAAAAGCGGTATGAAAAATATCAAAAGATGGGGAAGTTTGTAGTTGAATAAGGGGGGCAGGGGGCAGAATACAGGAGTCAGGAGTCAGAATACAGAAGGAGAAAGTCAGAAGGTTGAAGTTATCGGTTTGTTTATTCTGAATTCTGGATTCTGAATTCTGACTCCTGTTTCCCACAGAGGAGCATCCATCGTGATTAATTGCAACAATGAGATTCTGTACAGTGTATTAAAGCAGTATTGGGGTTACGACGAATTTCTTCCGTGGCAGAAGGAGGCTATGGAATGTGTGCTGACCTTGCGTGATTCTGTTGTTATCCTGCCGACCGGTGGTGGAAAATCGCTGTGTTTTCAGGTGCCGGCCATGTGTATCCCTGGCATGGCTCTGGTAGTATCCCCTCTTATCTCATTGATGAAGGATCAGGTTGATTCTCTCAAGAATGCAGGCGTCCCTGCTGCATTTATTAACAGCAGTATGTCTCCTGAGGAACATCGCTCTTGTTTGTCGGACATCAGACAAGATAGGATCAAAATTCTCTACATTGCACCAGAGAGATTAGTCATGGATAGTTTTATCGAGTTACTCAAGACAACAAAATTATCCTTTATTGCCATAGATGAGGCACATTGTATCAGTATGTGGGGACACGATTTCCGTCCTGAATACCGGGAACTGAAGACATTAAAAAACATATTTCCAGATATTAATATACACTCCTATACAGCCACAGCAACCGAGCTTGTTTGCCATGATATTTGTAAAGAATTAAATTTAACCTCTCCAAAGATACTTACAGGCTCTTTCGATCGTCCAAATCTTATTTACAGGGTAAAGCACCGTGATAATGTATTTAATCAGATATGCTCTGTGATTGAAAACCACCAGGCAGAATCCGGAATTATCTATTGCATCAGGCGGACAGATGTTGACAATCTTTGTTTAATGTTGAATAAAAAAGGATATAATGCCTTGCCCTATCACGCCGGAATATCAGACCAGGCTCGCAAGGAAAATCAGGAAGCGTTTATTAATGATAGGGTTGATATAATCGTAGCCACAGTTGCCTTTGGCATGGGTATTGATAAATCAAATGTTCGATTTGTTATCCACGCCGGTATGCCCAAATCGATTGAGCATTATCAGCAGGAAACCGGTAGAGCCGGTCGGGATGGGCTTGAATCTGAATGCTGTATGTTTTTTACATATTCTGATTTTATAACATGGCAAAAGATTCTCGGTGATTTAGATTCTGAGGCTGGAAAGATTGCCTCAAGCAAGCTCAAAGAAATGTATGATTTTTGTATCAATACCTCGTGTAGACATCAGGCTATTCTGTCATATTTTAGTCAAAAACTCGATACTCAGAATTGTAAGGCTTGTGATGTGTGTTTGGAAGAGGAAGAGCTGCTGGAAGATTCTCTTGTAATTGCACAAAAGATTATCTCATGTATCGTGAGATTAAAAAATTCCGGGGGTGCTTCCTCATTTGGTTCAGCTTACATTGGACGAGTCTTGATCGGCTCAAAGGATCAACGAATCCTGCAGGCAGGTCACGATAAACTGAGTACCTGGGGCATCCTTTCGTTAGAGGGAAAACAAAACATTCGGATATGGATAGAACAGCTTGTTATGCAAGGATACCTCAAAAGGGATGAGGAATATAAAACCATCAGTGTTACGGAAAAGGGGTGGCGTGTAATCAAAGACAATGAAGTACCGCGATTAACAAAACCTTTGCAGACACATCCGGAAAAATCCCTGCCGCAGATAGATATATGGGGAGGTAGCACCTCTGGCAGAGGTAGCTCTTCTGTCCTCTCTGGCGAAGGTGTAGATAATGGATTATTCAATACATTAAGGGTATTACGAAAAAATTTGGCAGAGAAGCAAAATGTTCCTGCATACATAGTCTTTAGTGATGCTGCCCTGAAGGACATGGC
Organism: Candidatus Desantisiibacteriota bacterium; assembly: GCA_016208205.1. The sequence goes on from JACQYP010000023.1 coordinate 4,937, forward strand.
TATGCGAAGACCGTCTAACCTCAATGGATTTCTTAATGTATGCGGGGTTGGACAAAAGAAGCATGAGAGTTATGGTGATATTTTTGTTGGGACAATAGTTGATTATTGCACCACAAACTCTATTGAGATGGATACAATGCCGGCACCGGTTGTTAAAAATTCATCTGTTGCCAGAGGTGCTGCCTTTGGCAGAGAGGCTCCCTCTATGAGTGTAGTCAAGCTACATGCCTTTGAATTATTCAGCCGGGGTTGTTCTGTAAGTGAGGTAGCAGCTCAGGTTTACCGTGCAACATCCACGGTATTTGGCTATCTTGAGGAATATATCCGGCAGGAAAAGCTGACCCATCCTGCCCCATGGGTAGATGATAAAACATTTCTGCTGATTCTCAAAGTAATGGATGAGGTTGGTGCAGACAGGCTTAAACCGATATTTGATTCTCTCAATGGTGAGATACCCTATGAGCTGATTCGTATAAGCAGGGCGTGTGTATGAGGAGAGAATAACTTCTTTGTTTCCTGCTGGCGAGGGCAGGAGGAGGTGGGAAATATCAGGCAAAATTTAGGGTGCGGTTTGCCCTGTGATACAACTCAAAATATATTGACAAAGAAATATTCAATGTGCTATACTATATTAAAAATTTCGTAACCGTTCACAGTGGATAGATACAAAAGAACAGCT
>JACQYP010000024.1 GCA_016208205.1 Candidatus Desantisiibacteriota bacterium
ATAATACAGATAAATATTATTGCACTTGCTAATAGCTAACAAGAAAGAAAAAAGATGAACTGGTGACAATTTGTCACCGGTTCAGCACAAGGAAGGGTTAAAACATTGTTTTGTCAACCAAATCCTCACAAAAAGAACGAAATATCAGGTGCAATAACATGGGTAGTAACACCCTCAGAGATTGAGGCGTTATGCAAACACTTAGAATGTGAAACAGTTATTGCTGTAGACACAGAATCAGACAGCCTTTTTTCGTATTTTGAAAAGGTGTGTTTACTGCAAGTCTCGACGCAGGAAATGGATTACATCGTGGATCCGCTGGCATTACGCGATACAAATGGGATTGCTTCGTTTGGAACGGTTTTTGCAGACGAAAAAATTGAAAAGATATTTCACGCAACACAATATGACATTCTTTGCTTAAAACGAGATTACGGGTTCGAGTTCAGGAATGTTTTCGATACAATGGTTGCTGCCCGTATTCTGGGCTGGAAAAATGTCGGGCTTGGGAATGTTTTGCAAGAACAATTCGGCATCCTGTTAGATAAAAAGATGCAACGGACAAACTGGGGTCATCGCCCGCTTACTGCCCAGCAGATTGATTATGCGGCTAAAGACACACACCACTTGATTGCCCTACGCCGGTTGCAGATAAATGAACTTGAAAAGCTGGGGCGTCTGGAAGAAGCTTATGAGGAATTCGATCGCTTAACGCGTGTTCAACCTGTCACAAGGTGTTTTAACCCGAATGCATACTGGAAAATCAGAGGGGCAAAGGAGCTGGATCAGAATAGCCTGGGGGTTTTGCGTGAATTGTTCCGTTTCCGTGACAAACAGGCTCGCAAGGAGAATCGACCGGTATTTAAGGTGATACCTGATCATACACTGCTGTCTATTGCATCAATATATCCTCGTACGACGCAAGACCTTTTGCTTATTCATGGCATTTCTCATCACACAGTGCAATTGTACGGACACGCAATCTTAGATGCGATTGATCGTGGATATGCAACGCCACAGACAACAGAACCATGTTTGCCATCGAATAGTCAATTGCCGTTTGATATTGCTGCACGGGTGCGTCTTGCGAGATTGAAAGACTGGCGCAGACAACGAGCTATTGCCCGCGGGGTTGATACAGATGTCATTGTGTCAAACGATGTATTGTTTGCTACAGCAAGGGAAAACCCACAGACGATAGATGCCTTTACAGTAGCGAGTAATTTGGGTAAGTGGAAATTGAAGGAATACGGTGAGGAAATCATGGAAGTACTAAAATAAAATTATCAATTAACAATTATTACAGACCTCGTGAATTAGCTTCGAATGTCAAAGGGTAAATCAATGAAACACAAGGGGTTGCAAGATAATTGGACATTTGGGACTACCAATATATACCATGATATGCTGTATCTTAAGTACTTAGTTACTTGAGGTA
>JACQYP010000045.1 GCA_016208205.1 Candidatus Desantisiibacteriota bacterium
CTTTGTATATATTGATAAATGACCCTTTGAAAACACTTATGGTACTCAAAAATGTCAAGCAGAAGCATACTATGACAAATTTTCTTCTTGGGAACCACCCTCCTCCATAGATTCTATGGGAGAGGCTATGCAACGCTCTCATGATAAATATTTTGTGTTTTTGTTTTTTTTACGTGACTTTAGTAGCCTACATAGGGTATAATATCCGTTAGTGATGGATTGTTTTTGGAAGACTGAAAAAATGCTGTATAAACTTATCTATATGCTGCCTCAAAATACACTTCAGATCTCTCTTGAAAATCAAAATTCTCATTAACTCAATCGACTCTTACTAACAACCTATGTTGTTTTGTAAGCGTTCAGGTATCAGTCCTCAGATAGATAGGCTGAAGGCTGAAGGCTTTTAGGACACTTCAGCCTTCGGTCTTCAGCCTAAACACCTGAGTAGTTACACTGCTGACACCTGAACGCTTACTATAATTTTAACAAGGAGCAGATTTTAATTATGGAAATCAGGAATATCGCTATCATTGCCCATGTTGATCATGGCAAAACCTCTTTAACCGATGCCTTGATGCGTCAAACAGGGATGGTTACTGATGATACTGTGAGCATGGATTCCAATGCCTTAGAGCAAGAGCGAGGCATTACAATCTATTCCAAAAATACCTCGGTTTTTTACAAAGGAACCAAGATTAATATTGTAGACACCCCTGGTCATGCAGATTTTAGTTCAGAGGTAGAACGGGTTCTGCGTTCCATTGATTCTGTGCTTTTAGTGGTTGATGCACAGGAAGGACCAATGCCTCAAACCAAATTTGTCTTAAAAAAAGCACTGTCATTAGGATTAAAACCGATTGTGGTCATTAATAAAATTGACCGGGCATCGGCTCGACCGGAATGGGTTCATGAAAAGGTTTTAGAGCTTTTCATGGATCTTGGTGCTAATGACGAACAATTGGATTTCGTTACTGTTTATGCAATTGCCAAACAAGGGATTGCTAAAAAAGAATTAAGCGATGAATCCAGCAATCTTGAGCCACTTCTGGATACGGTTTTAGAAAAAGTTCCACCAATAATAGTCGATGAATCCTTGCCTTTTGCTCTTCAGGTATTTAACTTAGCCTATGATAATTATCTGGGTCGATTGGGCATAGGCCGCGTTTGGCAGGGGTCGCTTAAAACCGGTGACAAGGTTTGTATTAAAGAGCACACTGGTGAGACAACCTTTGGCTGTATTACCAAGTTATTTACTTTTGAAGGGTTAACAAAAAAAGAAGCATCATCTGTTGCCGGCGGGGATATTGTGATGGTGGCCGGTTTGCCAAATATTTACATAGGTGATACAATCTGTATCGATGCAAATCAGGATGCTTTGCCGGCTATTAAGATAGACGAACCAGTAATTTCCTTAAACTTTTTGGTTAATAACTCTCCTTTTGCCGGGAAGGATGGAAAATTTGTTACCAGTCGTCAAATCAAGGAGCGATTGGAAAAAGAATTAGAAATCAATGTAGGCTTAAAAATAGATTTTTCACCTGTTGAATATTACAAGGTTTATGGCCGTGGCGAATTACATGTTGCTATTCTATTAGAGAATATGCGTCGTGATGGATTTGAGGTTCAGGTTTCCCAGCCACAGGTAGTTTTCAAAGAAATAGATAGTATGCAATATGAACCATTTGAAAAGATAACCATTGACTCGCCGCAAGAATCTGTTGGTATTATTATTGAAAAATTATCTAAGCGAAAGGGACAAATGCTGGAAATGCAGCCGGAACAAAAGCATATTCGGCTGGTTTTTCAAATACCAACCCGTGGATTTTTAGGGTATCGAGGTGAATTTGTTGTAGATACCAAGGGAGAAGGGATTCTGTGCACCGAAGCAATTGGTTTTAAGCCATATGCCGGTGAAATCGAAAAACACTCCACAGGTTCCATGATTTCCGGAGAAACCGGCAAAGCAACAGCGTATTCTCTTGCCAACCTTCAAAATCGCGGTGTTTTGTTTATATGGCCAACTGTGGATGTTTACAAGGGACAGGTTATAGGCAATACATCTAAGGGTCATTCTCTGATCGTTAATCCTGTCAAGGGTAAACAGCTCAGCAATATGCGGGCTTCAGGCTCAGATATGGCTATTCAATTAATCCCGCCAATGGAATTAACCCTGGAACGCGGATTAGAGATTATAACTGAAGATGAGTATCTGGAGGTTACACCCAAAAATATTCGCTTGCGCAAGCAAAGGTAGGGACACAGATTAGCCACGAATAGGCACGAATAAAAAGGAAAGCTTGAAAAAAGAAAAAATCGTGTTCTTCGCGGCTAAGCGGCTAATAACGATTCTCATTTTGAACCGCAGAGACGCAAAGACGCAGAGGAGATATAAAAATAAGCAGTAACTACTCAGCTATAGTTATTCTAAGCATATTGTACCTACTTAGGAGTCAGAACTGCAGAATTCAGGAGTCAGAATAAGAGAACCTGTTCGCATTACTCGCAGAGGTAAGCAAGTTATTATTGAACCCTCACCCCGTCCCTCTCCCATGAGGAGAGGGAGAAATGTCTATTCTGAATTCTGACTCCTGAATACCTGAATAGTTACAATAAGCAATATAATAGGACATGGAAATAATGGAAATGTGAAGATCTCAGTGTAAATTTCAATATAAATTCATCTCACTATCCCCAGCTATCTCCTTTTCTTACATATATTTCTCTGTGTCTCTGTGCCTCTGCGGTGAAAAAAATTATAATGAGAATTGCTGGCGTGGCTAAAAAATATCTTGACAATTAAAGGAAATTATAGTACAATCTAAATAAGAAAAAATTTTTTTGTGCCGAGATAGCTCAGATGGTAGAGCAGCGGACTGAAAATCCGCGTGTCCGCAGTTCGATTCTGCGTCTCGGCACCATTTTTTAATAAGATTTTATCCACAGATTACACAGATTTTCACAGATTAAGAAACTTTTCGACCTGTGCAGTTGAAATTTACTACAAAGTACAAGGCAAATGCATTTAATTTAAGTGATGCAGATTGTATTAAAATAGTTAACTATTACTCTAACCGCTTGTGGACTGCAAAATTTATTTCCGAATGCGGTAGCTTACTTGCTACTGCTTTAGTTAAACGAGGAGTAAAAGCGAAAGCAAGTAAGCTTTCGCACTCCATTCCCTGTCTTCGCAGGGACAAGAATTTATCAGTTCATATTGGCAATAATAAGAATAATTATCGCAATTTAGGGTGCGGTTTATCCTGCAATAAATTTCAACTGCACAGGTTGAAATTTTTTGACAGGATTAACATGATTATCCAGATATTAAAACATTATCCTGTTTCATCCAGTAAATCTTATCTAAATATTTAGTACAGACCTCGTGAATTAGCTTCGAATGTCAAAGGGTAAATCAATGAAACACAAGGGGTTGCAAGATAATTGGACATTTGGGACTACCAATATATACCATGATATGCTGTATCTTAAGTACTTAGTTACTTGAGGTAGCTGCTTTTTGTCTCTTTGTCATTTCGAACTACTGTGAGAAATCTTAAGATCCTTCAGTCGAGTACTCCTTCGGGATGACATTTTTGCAAGAGAACTGAGTAGTTACAATATTTATTAAATCTGTGAAAATCTGTGTAATCTGTGGATTGAAACAAACCAATAAACAAATATGCCGGCGTAGCTCAGGGGTAGAGCAACTGATTCGTAATCAGTCGGTCGGAGGTTCAACTCCTCTCGCCGGCTCGCTTTTAGGGTTTATTACAAATATTTCAACCTATGCAAGCAACTTTTTAATGCAGAGTTCGCAGAGGTTAAATAATAGTATTTTCTCAATATTTTGAGAAAAGTCAGCAAGTTGGTAATCAATAACAACTGATTACCGGGTACTTTTCACCGATAATCGATCACAAGCGTTACTACGATTTATTGAGAAGATACAAATAATCTTTATCTCCTCTTGAATCCTCCGCATCTCCTCTGCGTTAACCTATTAAGACAGCTATTGTTTCCTTTGTGTCTCTGTGGTGAATTTCTGCTTGCACAGGTCAAAATATATGCAAACCGTAACTACTCAGAGGTAGTCAGAATACAGAATTTAGGAGTCAGAATGAAAGAGTAAGGAGAATTCATCATGAATACTATAACCAATATTGCCACAGGAGCCAAACAAGCTTCCAGAAAATTGGCAAATTTATCTACAAAGATAAAAAACGATGCCTTGCTGGCTATGGCAAGGGCATTAGAAGAAGCAACTAAGCAAATCATAGAAGAAAACAAAAAGGATTTGACCTATGCCAGAGAAAAAGGAATACCTGCTGCTTTGATAGACAGGCTTGCCTTAGATGAAAAACGAGTAATGGCTATGGCTGCAGGTTTGAGGGATGTGATTGCCTTGCCTGACCCTGTTGGAGAGGTTATTTCTATGTCCCGCAGACCAAATGGGCTTCAAATTGGCCGGGTAAGGGTGCCGCTTGGGGTAATTGGTATCATCTATGAAGCAAGACCCAATGTTACCGCAGATACTGCCGGGTTATGCCTGAAGTCAGGGAATGCGGTTATCCTGCGCGGCGGGAAAGAGGCGATTAACTCAAATAAGATCATCGCCGATATTCTTGGCAAGGCAGCTACTGCTGCGGGTATACCCCCAAACAGCATCTCATTGATCGAAGATACAGACCGTCAGGCAGTACGGGAACTGGTAAAGTTACATAATTTGGTTGATGTCATCATCCTTCGCGGCGGTAAATCCCTGTTAGAGGCAGTTGGCACAGAGTCATCTGTGCCGATTATCAGTCATGGTGAGGGTAATTGCCATGTGTTTGTGGATAGGGATGCTGATTTATCGATGGCAGCAAAGATTGTCTTTAATGCTAAGGTGCAAAGACCCGGGGTATGCAATGCTGCTGAATCCCTACTTGTGCATAAGGATATTGCTCAGAAATTTTTACCTGAGATGATCAAGCAGCTTAAAAAGGCAGGGGTAGAAATACGGGGTTGCCTGAAAACAAAGGGGATTGTCTCGGATATTATTGAGGCAACAGAGGATGATTGGTCCAAGGAATACCTTGGTTTAATCCTTTCAGTAAAGATCGTGGATTCATTGGATGAGGCTATTGAGCATATCAATAAATACGGCTCATCCCACTCTGAAGCAATTGTTACCTCGTCATACTCTGGTGCCAGAAGATTCCTGCAAGAGATAGATGCCGCTGCCGTATATGTCAATGCCTCTACAAGATTTACAGATGGCGGTGAGTTTGGGCTGGGTGCAGAGATGGGCATAAGCACTCAAAAGCTGCACGCAAGAGGACCAATGGGGCTTGTTGAGCTGACAACACTTAAGTTTATTATCTTTGGGGATGGACAAATCAGGGAGTGAATCTGGCAGAACACCACCGAGAGATCTTGAGAGCAGAAGGAAATAGAGGGTCGCATCTTGAATTGGGAATTGGCATTCTGAAAAGAGATAGTTTGGCAAATCAGAGGAAAAGAAAAAGACGGCGGAGGGGATCTTTTGCCTAACCAATCAATGAAGCGGATTCGCTTCGCTCACCGCTTATTTTATCGTTAGTACGCCAAGCGAAGCTTGGCGTTTCTTGCAGGGTGAAAGACCTGTCGGGTAAGGTTTAGACACTGTTCTGTAATAGATAGACAAATTTTGATTATGTAACAGCCTGTCGAGTTGTAAAAAGTAGGGATGCTGACGATACCTTTCCACAAGATATTAAGCAGTTTCTTTAATTTCAATAAAACCTCTGTCCCATACCCCTTGGTGCATCTCCAATAGGTCTTTGCCCTGTCTGAGGCTGGCTATACTTAGAAGCACCTGCACCCACACCCGGTGACGGCTGTGCCCTTTCAAACCCACTCTTATCAATAGCAAATCTGAAGGCATCCTCTGAGGATATCTTGCGTTGCATGACTAAGTTTCGCAGGGTTTGGTCCATGCTCTGCATCCCATCCCCGCAGGGTTTGGTCCATGCTCTGCATCCCATCCCTGGCTGAGGTCTGGATGATGGATGGCATCTGATGGGTTTTACCTTCCCGAATCAGGTTGCGGATAGCTGATGAGGCAACCATGACCTCTGCGGCACAAACCCTTCCATGTCCATCTATGGTTGGGATAAGTGTTTGTGAAACAACCCCTTGCAAGGCATCGGACAACTGAGTTCTTATCTGAGACTGTTGATGTGGCGGGAATACATCCACAATACGGTCGATTGTTTGAGGGGCAGAATTGGTGTGAAGGGTAGCAAAAACAACATGCCCTGTTTCAGCAGCAGTCAAAGCCATGGAAATGGTCTCAAGGTCACGCATTTCCCCTACTAAGATTACATCCGGATCCTCTCTTAAGGCACTGCGAAGGGCAGCAGTAAATGATTTGGTGTGAAAACCAACCTCTCTTTGATTGACTAAGCAATTCTTTGCCTGATGCACAAATTCAATAGGGTCCTCAATGGTAATAATATGTTGATACCTCTCTGTATTGATAATATCAAGCATTGAGGCAAGGGTAGTACTCTTGCCGGAGCCTGTGGGACCGGTAACCAGTACCAGACCCCTTTCTATATGACTGAGTTTTTCTACAATTGGAGGCATGCCAAGATCAGCGAGTGATTTAATATGGTCAGGAATAAGCCTGAATGATGCCCCTTCCCCACGGCGTTGGTAAAAGGCATTTACCCTGAATCGTCCCACATTAGACAGCTCAATAGAAAAGTCAAGTTCCTTATTTTCCTCAAACCTTGCCCTGTTTTCATCGCTGAGAATATCATAAAGCATGGTATGCATATCCTCTTTGCTCAAGGCTTCATGGTCTACCTTTACCAATGTACCATGGATTCGTAGTGTTGGAGATATACCTGCAGAGAGGTGAAGGTCTGAGGCATTTTTTTCTTTGGTCATAAGGAGCAATTCTGATACATCCATCATATGATCACCCCCTTGGTCAGCATCTCTTCAATTGTGGACTGACCATCCTCAATCTTTTTCAATGCTTCACTTCTCAGGTCAACAAACCCGCTTTTTTTAGCCAGATTTTTTACCCGGTCAATATCCCCTTGCCTGATAATCTCCCGCCACTCCTCATTAACAAAAAATACCTCAAATATCGGGGAATACCCATCATGTCCGGTATAATTACATTCTTCACACCCTTCACCCTTGCACTTCCAGCACAATGCCCGCGGCATTCGTTGAGCAATAATCGCAAGTAAGCTTGAAGCAACAACGATACCGCCTGCTACCTCAAACAAATGGTAAAGCACATCAAAACAGGTAGGGAATTCTTGCTGCAGAACAATCAACTTACCTCGCAGGCAATTCCTCAAAGAAAAGGCAATCGTTGCCTCATCTGCCTCGCCAAGCATGACCACATCCGGCTCTTGTTTCAGGGCAACCTTTAAGGTAGACAATACATCCTTTGTTTTTAGCTGGACAAATTTGGGTTCCTGATACGGCGAGATGCGGGTCTCAATGGTAGATACCTTTCTCTTGTTTGCATTCACCTCTTTAAGCAAGGAATAGATGGTTGTTGTTTTTCCGCTCTTGCCTGGTCCGGTAACAATTATTACCCCTGTTGACCTTTGCATCGTATCTTTTAGTCTTGAGGCAATATGGGGTTCAAACCCAATGGTATCAATAGAAGGAACCTGAACATCTATGGGAAATAGCTGTATAAAAATGGATTCACCAAAGGCAGTAGGCATTGTGGTTACAGTCAGCCCTACATTTCTGTCCCCAATCTTGGTCACTAATTCGTTTTCCTGAGCAATCCCTTCTTTTAAGATATCAAGCCCGCCAATCATCTTTGCCTTAAATACTATC
>JACQYP010000009.1 GCA_016208205.1 Candidatus Desantisiibacteriota bacterium
GAAACACGGAGAATTGATGAGAAATACCCTTATTTTCCATTTCCCACTTCTCGTAAGGAGAGGACAGGTGCAAGACCTGCCCCTACAGTGTAGACTAACACTATAAAAACATCCTGAAGATACTCTGTGTTTCTCCGTGTTTTCCGTGTCTCTGTGGTAAATTCCCCTCGCTGAGTAGTTACACGAATTGTATGGGTAAATAAGAAATTGGATAATTGCCCCATGTCAAAAAGCTGATAATTGAATGCTCTTTACCCTCCCAGTACCTGCTGATACCTTGCAGGTTTTTCTTCAAACACTGTTTTACAGCAATCATCGCAAAAATAGTAGGTTATTCCTTCATATCTTGCCATCTGTTCTGTCTTTTCTACATTTACATCCATTCCACAAACAGGGCATTTGGCTATTTCAAGCCCTTCTTTTATTTTCTTCAAAGGATGGGAACAACTGAGTTTATATTTAAGTTTGTGGTTTAGTTCATCCTCCATTTTTTTGAAGAAACTGAGCATCTCTTCCTTTTTAATGGGATGGTTAGTTAGCCATATCTGGAGTTCGTTTGTTTCATTCATCGCATTGTTTATTATTTCAATACATCTTTGCACATAACTGAGATGTATCTCAAAATGGCGCGGATCGTTTAAGAAATATTTCACAAACTCTTTTTTGTTGTCTTTGAGCAAGGAGATAAAAATTAATGCCTCTTTATCTATAAGTATTTCAATTGGATTTTGAATTTCAATCTTCTTTTTTTCTATCCTTTTGCATCTCTCTTTTTCTTCCCTAATCTTGACCTGCTCAATCTCTTCCAGACATCTATCCAGACTGTGACAAATTATTGATATAGCTTCTAAGAGGTCTTTGTTTTTTACCAGATTTTCCTCTAATACTCGTTTCTTTTTAAGGTATTCCCGAGATACTAAATTGAAAATATTCTCAATATGTCCACGCCGTTCATTTAATCCTCCGGACAGGTATATAGCCTGATTTTTCAGGGCAACAGCTGCTGCTTCTGCGATAACCAACTCATCATATGAAATTTTCGTAACTGATACAGGATAAAAGAGTAGTTCAATTAAAATATTTATTTCAGAAGGAAATGGCCACAGTCCCAGGATAGCTGATTGTACTGTACTCCATTTTTCCGTATCCCTGTTTTCAAGTACATTCAGGAAAACATCTACTACCCTTTCGTGGTAGCCGTTTTTATCCTCCGCAGTGATAAGCTTTGACAGGGCAGAAATGGCTTCATCCCGTACGGTAGAGGTAGATTCTTCCTTTCGATTATATCCATCCAGAACAGGTGTTTTGTTATGCACTAATAAAATGGCTTTTTGCTCGTTGGTCAGAATATCGGTGATGGAAAGTTTTTCTTCTGCATATTGGGCGGTTGATTCTTTAGTTTCCCAGAGGATACTATTCAATTTTTTATAGACTATTACCGCCATTGTCATATCATCTGAAGGTAAGAGAGCAGTGTGTGTCTTCAAAAAACGGGCTACTGTTCTTACCTCTGCATAAATACTCTTATCCCATTCATATTTTTGATCAGGCGTGAGGGATAATTCCATTCCCTCTGAGGTTTCAACACTCAAGGTAGTCAAATCCCGCCTTAGCCACCAGAAGATATTGCGTTCTTCCCTTATTATCTCTTCTATCTGGGGTTTTCCCTTCTTTTCCTTCATTATCCCCCCATCTTTCTCCCTTATTCCCCAACAGTTATCCTATTTTTAACAATTCATAATCCCGCACACCGATTCCAATCTGTTGAGCATATTCAAGTTGTTGTTGCCAATTTACTTGTGGATACAGTGCTGAAAATTTATCCTCATGTGGTTCAAGTCCATGATCAAGTGTTGTGTTTGGTATTCCTTGTTGCCCATTGACCAAATCTACACAAGCCTGATCCAATGCTACTGGATCAAGAGAGGCAGCAATTCCTACATTCGGCACAATGCAGGCATCACTAAATGGAAGACAATCGCAACCAGGGGTAACATTAAGAATAAAATTAACAAAACATACCCTGCCCTGCTTATTTAATAACGCCCCATAGGCAAACTCAATCATTCTCTCTACAATCAAAGCTGGTGGTACGGTATCCCAATCAATCTTAAAGACTCCACTCTGGCAAAAGGAAAAACATTGTCCACATCCAATGCAAGAATCTTTATCTATCACAGGCATCTTCTTATTCCATGAGATAGCCTTAGCCGGGCAAGAATTAAGACACAAGAGGCACCCCTTGCACAACTCCGGCTTTATCAGGGGGATAGCCCCAAGATGCATCTTATACTTTCCTGCCTTGTCCGCACATCCCATACCCACATTTTTTAATGCCCCTCCAAAACCAGAGAGCATATGACCCTTGAAGTGAGTCAGGACTACCATGGAATCTGCATGATAAATACCAGAAGCAATTGAGACAGTCTTGAAATGATTCTGATTTATTTCTACCTTAACACCATCGGTTCC
>JACQYP010000034.1 GCA_016208205.1 Candidatus Desantisiibacteriota bacterium
CAATGCCGACAAATCCTATATTTATCACCCATTTTACATTAATATTGATACTCCTGGTATATTTTCCATTCAGTAAATTAATGCATGGATTCGGGATATTCTTTAGTCCAACAAGAAATCAGATTGATAATCCGAGGGAAAGAAGGCTCGTTAACCCTTGGGATAAAAGGATGAATTAAGATGGCAAAGGAAAAGATAGAAATTCCAGAACTTACAGGTAAAATAGAGATACCCAGGATTATGCCCGGGGCATCCCTTGCTCATCAGCATCATAAGGCTAATGAACAGCTTCTGACAGGGCTTGGTTATCCGGGGACCCTTGTTGAAAATTGGCAGGAAAAGGCAATTGCCAAGATGAGGGAGCTGCTGAATAAGTATAAATCATTAAAGCTTTATCTTGATATCTGTGTGCGATGCGGGGCATGTACAGATAAGTGTCAATTCTTTCTCGGCAGCGGCGATCCAAAGAACACACCTGTTGGCAGGCAGGAGTTGATGAGGAAGGTTTATCGCAGGTATTTTACCCCGGCTGGCAAGCTGCTTGGGAATCTGGCTGGAGCTGAGGATTTTACTGAGGAAATGTTAAAGGAGTGGTATGCCTATTTTCATCAATGCTCCCAATGCCGCAGATGTTGTGTTGCCTGTCCTTATGGAATAGATACAGCTGAAATTTCTATGGCTGCCAGAGAAATAATGCATTCCATAGGTTTGGGCACAAAGTATGTGGATGAGATTGTACTCAAGGTGTTTAATATCGGCAATAATCTTGGAATGCAGCCAAAAGCTATTAAAAGCAGCCTTGATTTTTGTGTGGATGAGATGAAGGAAGCCCTTGAGGAAAAGGGGATAATGGATGTTGATGTCCAAATACCCATGGATGTTGAAGGGGCAGAGGTATTGTTGGTTGTACCCTCAGCTGATTTTTTTGCCTCTCCTCATATTGAGTCGCTTCTGGGGTATGCCAAGGTGTTTCATCAGGCAGGTATAAGCTGGACACTTTCATCATATGCATCTGAGGCCGGGAATTTTGGTATGTTTATGGGCAGCTATGATGGGATGAAAAAGGTTGCTTCAAGGATAGGTCAGGCAGTCCGAGATCTTAAGGTGAAACGGTTGGTTATTGGTGAGTGCGGGCATGCGTATCGTATTGCTTATAGCTTCTGGAATACCTTGATTGGTCCATTTGATACACTTGATCCCAGGTATCCGGCACCTCAACATATCTGTGAGTTTACCTATGACCTGATTAATCGTGGGGCACTAAGGCTTGATAAGTCGGCAAATGATGAGTTTGTGGTTACATACCATGACTCTTGTAATGTTGCCCGGGCAACCAGAATGGGTGATATGCCTGGTGGTCAGTTTGAGATACCCAGGGCAATAATCAAGGCATGCTGCAATAAGTTTGTGGATATGCCGCAGGAAACTATTCGGGAGAATACCTTCTGCTGCGGTGGTGGTGCCGGGTTATTAACCGATGAGATGCTTGATATTCGAGTAAAGGGTGCTATGCCGAGGATGCAGGCATTAAAGCAAGTAGTAGATTCACATGGCGTAAACTTCTTTGCCCTTATCTGTGCTATCTGTAAGGCACAGTGTACCAAGGTATTTCCTATGTATGGATTTTCTATGGATATGGTTGGCGGGGTGCATCAGTTGGTAAGTCGAGCCATTGTGTTAAAGTAGAACAGGCATTCCTGCCTGTTTACCTTGTAAAAGGTGCTATGCCAAGGATGCAGAGTAGTAGATTCACATGGCGTAGTACCGATTACCGTGGTTGTGCAGAATACTGGAGGAATTAGAGTGAATAAATTCATGGCTATAATAATCGTATTAATATTTGGTGCTGTGTTATTATCTCCATTTGTGATTAATGCAGTTAGGGGAGCAATGGGTGACAGCATGTCAACACTTAATCTTGTCCTGCCGGAAGGAGGCAGTTGTGTCAAGGATACGGCATATATGCGGGCAAACCATATGGACATCCTTAAAAAGGCAAGGGTTGAGGCAGTACGGGATGGCAAGCGAACAAGTGATTACAGCCTGAAAAATTGCCAGACATGCCATACGAAGCGGGATGAGTTTTGTGACAGGTGCCATCATTTCGTTGGGGTAAAGCCTGAGTGCTTTGAGTGTCATTATTATCCTACAAGTAATGAAGGGTGTGAGAGGGTAACTAAATGAAAAGAAGGGATTTCCTGAAACTTAGCGGAATATTGGCAGCAGCAGGTGCAGTGTCGTCAGCAAACAGCCTGTTATATGCAGGAAAGGTTGATGCAACAAGTGGCAATAAGTATGGCATGGTTATTGATTTAACCAAATGTGACGGGTGTGGAGAATGTGCCTCTGCCTGTCGGACAGCTAATAATGTAGCCACATTTCCTGATAATGAAAAGATAAATAACTACTGGCTCAGGATAGCAAGGGTAAAATCTAAGTTTCCGGGTAGTCAGGAGCAGGCTATTCCCTTGATGTGTATGCATTGTGATAACGCACCATGCGTTCATGTCTGCCCGGTTAAGGCATCATTTGTACGAAAGGATGGGATTGTCCTGATAGATAAACATAGATGCATCGGCTGCAGGTATTGTATGATTGCCTGCCCTTACAAGGCAAGATCGTTTGTGTTTAAGCACAATGAGGGATTTTCTAACCCTGAAGTGCCAAAAACCATGCATGGGGTGGTAGAGAAATGTGATTTTTGCGTGAGCAGGGTGGATGATGGACAAATGCCGGTATGCGTAGCGACATGTAAGAAAGGGGCAATGACTTTTGGTAACCTGAATGATTCTAATGCTCAGGTTTCAAAATTAATCTCATCCGGTAGGGTGCATCGGGTTCGTGAGGACTTGCACCTTGGGGCAAAGGTGTATTATCTGGGATTGTAGGGATAGGCTGTAGTGTCGTGTCAAGTCTGTAGTGTCCGTTTCCCAAACGGACATCTATGGTAGTCAAGACAAACGCCGTTCGCCCCTACTGCTCTCGTCAACTCATCCCGTGGCAGATAAAATTCCTATAGAAATGTAGTGGTAAAGCCATCATCTGTCCGTTTGGGAAACGGACACTACTACATTACATGCTTATGCGTCATTTTAAGGTTGACACGACAGTAGACTGTTAGACTATTAGACTGTTAGGAAAGAAGGCTGTGGGCTGTCAGGAGAAAGATTTGAATGTCCAAAACTCATGGTGCTTTTGTTTTCCCTAACAGCCTAACAGTCTACAGCCTAAACAACCTGAATTGTGAGGTAAATTACGATGAAGATATATTTTACAACCATAAATGGTAAGTCGCTGGGGATGTATTTTTTATTGGCTGTGCTGGCAATTCTTGCTGCTGCCGGTATGTATGCCACCTATGCCATGTTTAGTCAGGGGCATTATATTACCGGCATGAACAATCAGATACCCTGGGGTTTGCCGATTGTTGTGGCCATATATTGTATCGGATTGAGTGCCGGTTCGCTCGTTCTTTCGGCTCTTTCGGCTGTATTTGGACAAAAGGAATTTAAGCCGTTTGCCAGAATAGCAGTCTTTGTTGCTGCCCTGCTTCTTGTCGGCAGCTTGCTCTCTATTATCCTTGATTGGGGAAGACCGGACAGGGTTATGTTGCCGTTTTTGTATCTGAATCCCCGTTCTATCTTTTCATGGAATGGTTTCTTGTATTCAAGCTATATCTTTATCTGTATTGTGTATCTCTGGGCAATGTTTACCGGCAGGGATGGATGGATAAAGCCCATGGGTCTGTTAGCTGTTCTATGGGCGGTTGGGGTACATAGCGGAACCGGTGCTATCTTTGGATTTATCAATGCTCGGGAGTTGTACCATTCACCACTTGCCTCACCAACCTTTGTAGTCGCAGCCCTCTCATCCGGTACTGCCTTGATGATTCTTATTATTGTGTCCACATTTAAGGCAACCGGGAGATTCTTAGATAATCGGCTGATTACGGGACTGGCTAAGTTATTGGGTTCATTTATTATGGTAGTTTTATATTTTGTGATTGTTGAATATGTTGTAAGGTTGTATACCCCATCAACCTGTGAGCAGACAAGATTTGTTTTGTTTGGTGGAAATCTTTACACCTATATCTTCTGGGTTGGCTTAATACTGCTTGGTTCTATTGTTCCAGCCATTATCTTGTTTAATCCTATTACCAAAAACTCGATTCCCTGGATTATGTTTGCTTCATTATTGGTAGTAATGGGTGTTTTCTGTGAAAGATTGATCTTTGTCCTGCCTGGTCAGGTATTTCCGCTCAATCTTTTCCCTGATATGGAGATGACAAGCGGTTTCATGGATGGGATGATTACATGGTATCAGGTCAGTCTGCCTGAGATTGCTCAAGGGTTGGGGATATTGTCTATTGTTGCCATTTTGTATATTATCGGCTTAAAGCTGTTTGCCCTGCTTCCAACCGAGGCAAGGCATCTTGAACATGAGTTGTAGATTTAGGATGTTGTAAGTTAAAGAGGTTGTAAGTTGAAGGTTAAAGAAATAACATCTAAACCTACAACTTCCTAAACCTACAACCTACAACATAGATTGACGAAGATACAAAATCGCAGATTATGCCAATGCTTGAGTATAATTCGTGGTTAAAAAATATTAAAAGAAAGGAGAGATATTATGTCTGATTCAAAAAGCCCTCTTTTAGATGAATTAGAGAAGGGTCCATGGCCGAGTTTTGTTACAGAGATAAAAAAAGCGGCTGAGAAAAGTCCAATGGCACAGGGGCTGTTGGATCAATTGGAGCTTTCCTATAAGGAAAAGAAAACTCACTGGAAGCATGGTGGAATTGTTGGTGTAAAGGGATATGGCGGTGGAATTATCGGCCGTTATTCTGATTCCGGAGATAAATTCCCGGATGTTGCTCATTTTCATACGGTTCGTGTCAATCAGCCGTCAGGTTGGTTTTATACGGCTGATGCCTTGAGAGAGTTGATGACTATCTGGGAAAAACATGGATCATGCCTGACCAATTTTCATGGCTCTACCGGTGATACAGTCTTCCTTGGAACAAAGACAAGTGAATTGGAAGACATATTTACTGAGTTGTCGGAGAAAGGCTGGGATCTGGGCGGTTCAGGCTCTGATGTCCGTACACCGAGCTGCTGCGTTGGTCCGGCAAGATGTGAGTTTGCCTGTTATGATACCCTGGCACTTACCTATGATCTGACCATGTCTTATCAGGATGAATTGCACAGACCATTCTTCCCTTATAAGTGGAAGTTTAAGATGGCTGGTTGTCCAAATGATTGTGTGGCTTCCATTGCCAGGTCTGATTTTTCTATTATCGGTACATGGAAGGATGATATCCGGATGGATACAGAGGCAGTCAAGGAATATGCAGCAGATGCAGACTTTAATATCCAGAAATTCGTAGTCAATAAATGTCCGTCCAAGTGTATGTCCTGGGATGGGGAGAAGTTAGAGATTGATAACAGAAATTGTGTCAGGTGTATGCACTGTATCAATGTCATGCCCAAGGCACTTAGACCGGGCACAGAAAAGGGTGCAACCCTTCTTATTGGTGCTAAGGCACCGATTGTTGAGGGTGCACAGCTTGCCTCAGTGATAGTTCCATTCATGGAGATGAAACCGCCATATCAAGAGCTTAAGGATCTGCTTGCTGCGATATGGGAGTTCTGGGATGAGAATGGGGTAGCAAGAGAAAGGATTGGTGAATGCATTCAACGGGTTGGGCTTGGAAACTTTGTTGAGCAGATAGGGCTTAAGCCATTACCGCAGATGGTGTTGCAGCCGAGAGATAATCCATATATCTTTTATGAGGAATATCTGGAGGAAGAGTAGGACAGGCATTCCTGCCTGTCTTGAGAGAAACAGACAAGAATGTCTGTTCTACTTTAAGCTACACAGACAAGAATGTCTGTGTTACATTATACAGGAGGTAATAATATGGCAGTACCAGCCGTAAAAAGAAAGACAGATATCGGACCACCGCATTATGATAAGTTTTTGCATCCGGTTATAAAGGAAAATTATGGGAAATGGAAGTATCATGAGGTAGTAAAAGCAGGTGTTCTTGTGCATGTTTCAGAGACAGGGGCAAAGATATTTACTGTTCGGGCAGCATCGCCGAGGTTGTTGAGCAGTACCACGATTCTGCTGTTTTGTGATTTGGCTGATAAGTATA
Source organism: Candidatus Desantisiibacteriota bacterium (assembly GCA_016208205.1). Next base: position 6,158 of record JACQYP010000034.1, read on the forward strand.
GTGGTGGATACTTGAGATTTACCAGCCGAAACAATGTTGAGTTTTTGCTTGATAATGAGGCAAACATTGATCCATTAATCAATGAACTGAAACAAAATAATATCCCTGTTGGAGGGACAAAGAATACTATCTCTAATATTGTCCATACGCAAGGATGGGTTCATTGCCATTCATCAGCTACAGATGCATCAGGATTAGTAAAGGTGATAATGGATGATTTGTTTGAATATTTTGAGGAAATGACCCTGCCGCATAAGGTAAAGATTGCTGTTGCCTGCTGTTTGAATATGTGTGGTGCGGTTCATTGCTCAGATATTGCTATCCTGGGTGTGCACAGGCGACCGCCAAAGATAGATCATGCAAATCTCAAAAATATGTGTGAGATTCCATCAACAGTGGCAGCATGTCCAACAGCGGCTATCAGACCAACCTATGTTGATGGTAAGCCATCGGTTAAGATTGATGAGGACAGGTGTATGTTCTGTGGTAATTGTTTTTCAGTCTGTCCGGCAATGCCTATTGCTGACCCATTAAACGATGGAGTATCTATCTGGGTTGGCGGCAAGGTTTCTAATGCCAGAATGCAGCCGACATTTACCAAATTGGCTATCCCGTATCTCCCCAATAATCCGCCAAGATGGACAGAGGTGACTTGCGCAGTAAAGAAGATTGTAACGCTTTATGCTCAGGATGCGCAGAAGTATGAACGGGTTGGTGAATGGATTGAACGGATAGGTTGGCCAAGGTTCTTTGAAATGACCGGGTTTGAGTTTACCAAGGAGCATATTGATGACTTTAAGTATGCAGGCTTAACTTATAGAAGAACAACTCAGATAAAGTTTTAAGAGCGTAGGGGCAACCCCCTGTGGTTGCCCATCGTTTGTCATATGAAGGAGGCAGGAAAATGGCAATATCGGTTGAGGAATTGGCAGATGCCATGTATGAATTAGTAGCAGAGTATGCCGGCAAGAAAAAGCTCAAAGCCAGTGATATAGTTAAGGAAATGATTAGTAAGTATGGTGATGAGGTGGATAAGGAACAGGGTAAAGAGGCAATAAGATGCTTAATGGATTCTGAAAGGTGTGTTTATACCTATTTTGGTGGTACATATATTGAACTGCCGCATAAAGAGGGTGCTGAACCTGAGTAATAAGGAAATGCGGAAGTAAATTAGTAATTTTCATTATGAACCGCAGAGGCGCAAAGACGCAGAGAAATATAGAGAAATAAATTTATATTGAAATTTGCACTAAAATCTTCACATTTTCATATCCACTTATATTGCTTATTTTGTATTTTCTCTGCGTCTTTGCGCCTCTGCGGTTCATAATTTTATTGGAAGGAGTAAACTATGGCAATAGTAATTAAAAAAAGAAAAAGGAAATTGGGTATTCGTATGGGGCGTGGTCGTGGGACAAGAGAGGCTTCTTTATCGAGACCAAGATATGCACCTAAGACACCACCCTGTACATTTACCTGTCCGGCTGGAACGGATATAAGGGGATATTTGACATATATCAGCCAGTCCAAAGACTATAAACGCTCTCCAGAAGAGTCTCTGCAAGAGGCTTGGTATATTCTTACAGATAAAAACCCCTTGCCTGCGGTTTGCGGTAGGGTTTGTCCGCATCCATGTGAGAAAGATTGTAATCGCAAGGCAAAGGATAACCCATTGGCTATTAACAGCGTAGAAAGGTTTATCGGTGATTATGGGATAGAGAATAAGCTGTCTCTTAAAAGGATAAATGAATCATCATACCCTGAAAAGATAGCCGTGATTGGTTCAGGACCATCCGGGCTTTCTTGTGCCTATCAATTGGCAAGGCGTGGATATGGGGTTACAATATTTGAGGCATTTGATAAGCCGGGCGGGATGCTCAGATATGGCATTCCTGTTTATCGTCTTCCTGATGATGTACTGGATGCAGAGATTAATGCTATCTGTGACCTTGGGGTTGATATTAAGTGTAATGTCAGGGTTGGCAAGGATATATTGCTTGATGATATGAAGAAGTGGTATACGGCAGTATATGTTGCTATTGGGGCACATAATGGACTTGGTCTTAATGTGCCGGGTGAAGATGCAGCTAATGTATTAACCGGTGCGGACTATCTTCATATGGTAAATAAGGGTGAAAAGGTTGCTATTGGAAATAAGGTCGTTGTTATTGGCGGCGGCAATAGTGCCATAGATGCTGCCAGGGTATCTAAAAGGCTGGGGGCAGATGTAACCATTCTCTATCGCAGAACAAAGAAAGAGATGCCGGCTATTGAGCATGAGATTGTATCTGCTGAAGAAGAAGGGATTGGGTTTGAATTATTAGCTGCACCAATAGAGATAATTAAGGATAATAACAATCTGGCAATTGGTATAAAGTGTATCCGTATGGAGCTTGGGGCACCGGATTCAAGCGGCAGGGCAACGCCGGTACCTGTTCCTGGTTCTGAGTTTGTCATAGATGCAACCATGATTATTCCATCTATCAGCCAGTCACCTGTATTTACCGGGCTTGAAGAATTGAAGAATGAAAAGGGCTGGATTACTGTGGATGATAAATGTCAAACTACGACTGCCGGTGTCTTTGCCGGTGGCGATGTGACCAATCAGCTTGGATTAGTAACCGAGGCTATCGGGCTTGGCCGCAAGGCAGCTGAAGCAATTGATGCCTTCCTTAAGCCACAGGAAACAACAGAAAAGCCACAACCAATATCAGTTATCAAGTATGAACGGATGAACCTTAACTACTATGCTTCCTTGACACGAGTCGAGGAAACAGGATTGATGGCTGAGGAACGGGTGAATAATTTTAATGAAGTAGTCATGACCATAAGCCAGGAGCAGGTTATTGGAGAAACAAAAAGATGCATGAGCTGTGGACAATGCTTTGATTGCGATAACTGCTACAGCTATTGTTCAGATAATGCGGTTAAAAAACTACCCAAGGGGCAACATTACGAGTTCCATCTGGAAACCTGCCAAGGCTGCAAAAAGTGTGCTGAGGAATGTCCTTGCGGGTATATTGATATGGTCTAAGAAAGAAGATGATAAATTAGCCACAGAGGTCACAGAGAGCACAGAGGAATAAAGATGTTTGAATAACTCATGTGTTCTCTGTGGCAAGTTATTTCAGTAATGGGTGAACGGTTACGAAAAACTCATTATCCTACCATCCCATAAATTCTATCATCCTATCATTTAATTATCTTCTTACCCCTTTCGTAAATTGTGCCCTCGTTGAGTATATCTGTGTTAATCCGTAGTATCCGTGTTCCATTCTTCTAAAATTATTTCTCTGTACCTCTGTGTCTCCGTGGTGAATTTCTGCTTGCACAGCTCGGAATCTCTCTTTGCAAAAATTGCTTGACAATATTTAGAAATTTGCTATAATGCATGTTATGGTGAGAAGTGAGAAGTGAGGAAACAGAATTGCCTTTACTGTTTTCATTCTAACCTCTAACTTTCCAATAAAAATTACAAGGAGGATTACTATTATGGATTGGGGAATGGAAAATCGATTGTCAAGATTGATTCAGCCGGATGGTCACTGTTTTTTTATGCCGATAGATCATGGATATTTTCAGGGGCCAACCACAAAATTAGAAAAACCATGGAAAACTATTCAGCCGCTGCTGCCTTATTTTGATGCTCTTTTTGTAACTCGAGGGGTCTTGCGTTCTGCGATACCTGCTGATATTAACAAACCTATTATTCTCAGGGTCTCCGGCGGTACAAGTATGGTGGGTAAGGATCTGGCAGATGAGATACTTACTACCTCTGTTGAAGAGGCTCTCAGGCTTAATGCTTCTGCTGTAGGGCTTTCCGTGTTTATTGGTTCTGATTATGAAAAACAAACCCTGTCAAA
>JACQYP010000035.1 GCA_016208205.1 Candidatus Desantisiibacteriota bacterium
TTTCTTTTCTTTGGTCTTCTTGGCGTCTTATCCCTTGTAACAAAAGAGATAAAAGAGAAAATGCTGGGGGTTGGGACATTGACCCTTTGTTTGATGATGATCGGCATTTTTTCCCTTTGCGTCTCGCTTCCGGTCAAATGGCACTGGCATCGTTATCTTATCCCCTTTTACCCCTTGTTTTTAATATTTGTGGTTGCCGGGCTTCTATTGTTTGTCAGATTAATATGTCAGGGCAGTACGCTAATAAAGCCTGCCTTTATCTCCTTAGCCTCTTTCTTCCTGTTGTTTGGCCTGTTAAATACTGCGTACTTCTCAGTGGCATATGGAAAGAATTGTAAAGACATCTATAATCAACAAATGGCTCTGGGAGCATGGATAGAAAAAAATATACCAAAGGACGCAGTGGTTGCTGTTAATGACCTTGGGGCAGTAAAGTATCTTGGGGACAGGTACATAATTGATCTGCTCGGTCTTGGGACAAACAAGGTTGGTTGGTCATGGGCAAATGGGGCAGGAAGCAACTTTGAATTCTTAGAGGCACTTGACCCAAAGAAATATCCGGACTATTTTATTATCTATCCGAGCTGGTTCAGCTTTGATAAGATAGGCATGTTAAAGGAGGAGCTGAAGCAGTTCAAGCTCATCGATTCAACCATTGCCGGCAGTTCCTCACCCATGACAGTCTACAAGGTCGATTGGAGTCTTGCCCATAGTGGCGATACTGTTCGGACTGTTAACGAGAAATTGGAGGGGTATCGTTTGATCGACTTTGTTGATGTTGGGGATATCGAAAACGAAAAGGCTCATCACTACAAATTCTGGGAAACACAGCCAGGGATGTTCTATGGTTTGTTATATCAAGACGAGGCCTGCATGTATTCATACCTGAACAACTCGTCAGCAGTAGTGATTGATGCCGGTAGACAAATTACCGGTGGAGAGAGCATGGTAGTCAAGACTGTTCCGGGAAGGGGATTAAAGATCGTCAAAAGGACGGCAACCTATACACCCATAGAGGTCTGGGTGAATGGAGAATTCCTGGGAGTCTGGACACATGAGAATGCAGATAGTGCCTGGACAGAGGCAGTGTATGAGGTTCCCGGGAGCAAGATAACCTCGAATCAAACCATGATACGCCTTCCCCTTCATCGGGAATTGAAACATTATTATGTTTGCTTTTCGGCGTATTATTGGTTTTATCAGAAGTCGTGAAAGGTAGGGGCAACCCTTGCGGTTGCCCAATTAAACATAAAATTAACAAAGGAGATGTGAAAAAATGCAAAGAATAGCGTTAGGAAAGGGATTGGATGCCTTAATTCCAGAGGCAAGATCAGGGGGAGAAACGATTCGGGAGATCAAGATTGGAGAGATTATCCCTGGAGAATATCAGCCTCGCCGGCACTTTGATCCAGAGAAGCAAAGGGAGCTTGTAGAGTCAATAATGGAGAAGGGTGTTATTCAGCCAATAATTGTTCGTTCCAATAAGGATGGATATGAACTGATTGCCGGCGAGAGAAGGCTGAGAGCTGCCCATGAGGCTGGCATGGAAAGGATTCCGGCAATTGTGCGAGAGATGTCCAATGAGGATGCTTTAGAGATTGGCTTGATTGAGAACATCCAGAGGCAAGACCTTAATCCCATTGAAGAGGCAGGGGCATACCAGCAATTGATTCGTGAATTTCATATGACCCAGGATGTTTTATCCAAAAAGGTTGGGAAGGACAGAAGCTCTATTACCAATAGCCTTCGACTCTTAAAACTGCCTCAATCTATCCAGGAAGAGGTTATTAAGGAAACAATCTCTATGGGACATGCTCGGGCAATTTTAGCCTTAGACAACGAGAAAGAGCAACAAGAGGCATGTGAAATGATTGTAAAAAAAGGTCTTTCCGTGAGAGAGGCGGAGGCTCTTGTTAAAAAGATAAAAGAAAATGTTTCACGTGAAACATCTAAGGAGCCAATAGAAAAACCTGTTATCAATATTGCCCTGGAGTCTTGCGTGGAAAAGATGATGCAATCCCTTGGCACAAAGGTCAGGATTAATCAAACAGTAAAAGGTGCCGGAAAGATTGAAATAGAGTTTTATTCACAAGAGGATCTGGATAGGATTATGGAGAGGATACGGTAGGACTCCTTCCGTCAGCTTCGCTGCCACCTTCCTCGGAGAGGAAGGCTTTAAAGGCCCCCTCTCCGAGGGGGATGTCACGAAGTGACAGGGGGAGTATCCTCTCCGAGAGGGAAATTATCTTGGACGAAAAAATTATCATAAAAGGTGCACGGGTTCACAACCTGAAAAACATAGACATAGACGGCTTTCTGGTTCTGGAAAATCTTCCCTTGCCTTTGATACCATTTATGCTGAGGGACAACGAAGGTATGTTGAGTCCCTCTCTGCCTATGCCCGACAATTCTTGGAACAGATGGAAAAACCAGATGTTGATTATATTGGCGGGCTTTCTCCAGCCATTGCTATTGAGCAAAGAACAACTGCAAAAAATCCTCGATCAACTGTAGGTACGGTAACGGAAATATACGATTACCTCCGCCTTCTTTACGCTAGAATAGGCATTCCCCATTGCTATAATTGTGGCAAGCTGATCAGCAAACAAAGTGTAGACGAAATTGTAGATCGGATTATGTCTCTGGAAGTGGACAAAAAACTCTTGATCCTTGCCCCTGTTGTTCGGGGTAGAAAGGGGGAGTGCCAGCAAGTTTTTGCTTCAGCCAGAAAAGACGGCTACATTCGAGTTCGAGTAGATGGAAAGGTGCATGATCTGTCTGAAGAGATCTCTCTGAAAAAAAACAAGAACCATAATATTGAAATAGTTGTGGACAGGCTTGTTCTTAAGCCGGATATAAGGGGTAGGCTGGCTGATTCCATAGAGGCTGCTTCTGCCCTTGCCAAAGGGATAGTCTTGGTGATTGTTGATGAAGGGGATGAAAAATTCTTCTCTGCACAAATGGCTTGTGTAGATTGTGGGATTAGTTATGAGGAGTTGTCTCCAAGGGTGTTTTCCTTTAATAGCCCGTATGGGGCATGTCCGGAATGTACTGGGCTTGGCTCTAAGATAGAAATTGACCCAGACCTGATCGTGCCGGACAAGTCTAAAAGTATCTACGAAGGGGCTATCGTTCCCCTGGGTTTTTCTTCTTCATGGAGATATCAGATAGAACGGGTGGCTCGGCAGGAGGGGTTTTCAGTGGCTGTCCCTTTTGGAAACTTAAAAAAAGAGCAGCAGAATATTATTCTTTATGGATCAGGTGATGGATATTATTGTCAGACAAAATATAGGGAAAGGTATTATGGGGGGTATGAGGGTGTAATCCCAACCCTTAACAGACGATATAAAGAGACAGAATCAGAAAGGGTTCGCGAAGATATGACAGGCTATATGACTACTAAAACCTGTGCTGCCTGTCAGGGGGCAAGATTAAAAAAAGAGTCCCTTTCTGTGACGGTGGGTGAAAAATCCATTAGCCAGATAACAGGAATGTCTATTAAAGAGTTAAACAAGTTTTTTGAGGATATTGTCTTGACCGAGTTTGAAAGGCTTGTTGCAAAGAAGATATTGCAGGAGATCCAGAAAAGGCTTGGATTCTTGAGTAATGTGGGTTTGAGTTATCTCAGCCTTGATCGTATGACCAAAACCCTTTCTGGTGGGGAGGCACAAAGGATTCATCTGGCAACTCAGATAGGTTCAGGATTGGTTGGGGTTTTGTATGTGCTTGACGAACCCAGTATTGGTCTTCACCAGAGGGATAATCAAAAACTCTTAAATACCATGTGCCAGTTGCGAGATATGGGGAATACTCTTATTGTGGTAGAGCATGACGAAGCAACCATCAGGCAGGCAGATTTTATCGTTGACCTTGGTCCAGGGGCAGGGGAAGCAGGCGGAAGAATAGTGGCTCAAGGAAGCCTTGAGGATATTCTGGCTAACAAGGATTCTCTTACCGGTAAATATCTTCGAAGGGCCGTAGTTATCCCCATACCAGCCAAAAGGTGTCAGGGTAAAAATTTTTTGGAAATAAAGGGGGCATCTCATCACAATCTAAAAAATATCACAGTAAAGATTCCTATTGGATTGTTTATCTGTATTACCGGGGTATCTGGCTCAGGCAAGAGCAGCCTTATTGGAGAAATTCTTTATCCGTTATTAATGCAAAAATTATATAATAGCCGTACTCAGCCGGGAAAGTATGAAAAGATTTCAGGGTTGGAATATATAGACAAGGTGATAGATATTGATCAGTCCCCTATTGGCAGGACACCAAGATCCAACCCTGCTACCTATACAGGATTATTTACCCATATCAGAGAGCTCTTTTCGTTATTGCCTGAGGCAAAGATGAAGGGGTATGCCCCGGGAAGGTTTAGTTTTAATGTTAAGGGCGGCAGGTGTGAAGCATGTCAAGGGGATGGGATTATCAGGATAGAAATGCATTTCCTGCCGGATGTTTATGTTCCTTGTGAGGTGTGTAAGGGGAAAAGATATAACAAGGAAACGATAGAGGTAAAGTATAAGGGTAAAAGCATTGCAGATGTTCTGGACATGACTGTGGAAGATGCCTGGAATTTTTTTAAGGCTATTCCTTCGCTTCAGAACAAGCTACAAACCCTGATGGATGTCGGTCTTTCATATATTAAGCTCGGACAGTCAGCAACTACCCTCTCTGGTGGGGAGGCACAAAGGATAAAACTCTCTTCAGAATTAAGCAAACGATCTACAGGTAAAACCATATATCTGCTTGACGAACCAACCACAGGACTTCATTTTGCAGATATTCATCTGCTGCTGAGTGTCCTTCTAAGGCTCAGGGATGCCGGCAATACCGTGATTATTATTGAGCATAATCTGGATGTAATTAAAACCGCAGATTATATTATTGACCTTGGTCCAGAGGGTGGGGATGAAGGCGGACAGGTAGTGGCTGTCGGTACGCCTGAAGAGGTGGCAAGGAATGAGAATTCGTATACCGGGCAGTTTTTGAGGGAATGCGGTGTTGGGAATTAAAATTTCTACCACGGAGACACGGAGGCACGGAGAAGATTTTTGATGAGAAGTTTAATATAATCAATGAGTTATGAAGACTCCGCGTCTTGAGTGTCTTGATTGGTTTTCTTATTCTTTTAATCTGTTCTTTTCTTTGCGTCCTTTACGAAAACTTTGTGACTTTGTGAGAAATTTGGGAATTTAGGGAAAAAAGAGTTGACAATGGCTGAATAATATGTTTAACTTAATGGTCTTAAAGGGGTTCTGGAAATGATGTTGAACAGAAATTAAAGGAGAAAAAGTGGCAAAAGAATTAATAACAACTAAGAAACAGGTAGAAACGGTAGAAGACTACAATGAAATTTTAAGAGATATTCGGAGTCTGCTTGATAAAGCTACATATCAGGCTGCAATGAATACTGAATCCAAAAAACCAAGAGAAAAATTGCTTGAGGTCAAAAATCCTGCCCAAATAAGTACTGAAGAGTTAATTGCTATCATTTTGGGACATGGTTCCAAAGAGAAAAATGTTTTTGATTTAAGCAAAGAACTTGTTGAACATATTCGCATAAATCTAAATAATTCAATTACCATAGAAAATCTAATCGAATTCCCTGGAATTGGAACCACGAAGGCGTTACAAATTATTTCAGCATTAGAATTAGGGAAACGATTCAAGGGGACA
>JACQYP010000036.1 GCA_016208205.1 Candidatus Desantisiibacteriota bacterium
CAAAAGTGATTGACAAATAGGATTAACTCTGATATAATTTATCGAAAGGATTAAATGTTCTAAAATATAGGGGGTAGATATGAAGATTAATAGAAGAATGCTTATTTTGGGTTGTATGGGTGTTTTTTTGACAATTAAGGCAGGGGCTGAGATATTTCCTGGGCCTATTACTTCATGGAATAAGACAGCTAAGGTGCCAAAGGTGGCAGAGACAGCTTATGTTTCTGCAAATGCTTCGGTTATAGGGGATGTGTATGTCGGTGATAATGTCTATATTGCTCCGAGTGCATCTATGCGAGGGGATGAGGGTGCTCCTATCTATATCGGAAGTGGGACAAATATTCAAGATGGGGTTATTATCCATGCACTTAAGGATAAATTTATCATGATTGAGGGGAAAAAGTATGCTGTATATATCGGCAAGGATGTTTGTTGTGCTCATGGGGCAATCATCCACGGGCCGTGTGCTATAGGAGATGGCAGCTTTATTGGGTTTAATTCAACCGTGTTCAAGGCAATTATTGGTAAGAATTGTGCTGTACTTCATCATAGCCTTGTGACCAATAATGTTAAACTGCCTGATAATAAATGTGTTCCATCAGGAACAGTGATTGATTCCCAGCATCTGGCAAGTACTCTGGGTAATATTACTGAAGCTCTTATCGAATTAAAGAAAGAGGTTGTTGAGGTAAATAAAGAATTTGCTGAAGGATATTAAGATAAGCATTCAGCTATCAGGTATCAGCAGTCAGCAAAAATCATAATAGTGGTGAGCTGAAGGCTGATTGCTGAAGGCTGATGGCTGAAAGCTTGATAATATTAAGGAGTAGCATTATGAAAAGTATGACTGGTTATGGGAGAGCAGTAACTGGACCATTTACTGTAGAGATTCAATCTGTAAACCATAAGTTTTGTGAGATAAGTGTAAAGACCCCGGGATGTATCCTTCCTATGGAGAATAAGATACGAGATTTTGTCAAAACAAGGGTTAGCCGGGGTAAATTATATGTTCTGGTGAATTATGACCGAACAGTAGCTACAGGTGGTATCAAATTAAATTATGATTTAGCCAATGGAATGGTTAACGCATTGAAAGAGCTTGGCAGTAATATTGGGCTTAAGGATGATCTGACATTAAGTACCCTTATGTCTTTTGATAAAAGTATCTGGCGGCAGGAAGAGTCTATTGACATGGAAGCACTCTGGACAGGATTAGAGGCTTGTCTTTTTGAAGCAATAAATGGTGTCTTGTCTATGCGTGATATAGAAGGAGAAAAGACTAAAACAGAGCTATTAGAAAGAATACATTTGATAAAAGAGCACATGGTTGAGATAGGGAAAAATGCACTAACCGTACCATTAGAGTATGCAGAGGCTCTTAAGAAAAGGTTGAAATCCTTGATTGGTAAGGAAAAGATTATGGATGAAGCTCGACTGGCACAAGAGATAGCCCTTTATGCTGATAAATGTGATATTACCGAAGAGATTGTCAGAACCAAGAGCCATATAGAACAGTTTTTGCAACTTATTGATAAGCCTGAACCTGTAGGAAGACCATTGGATTTTCTGGTTCAGGAGTTGAATCGGGAGATAAATACCATTGGCTCAAAAGCCAATAATCTTTCTATCGTTAAGGCTGTTTTGCAGATAAAGAATGAACTGGAAAAGATACGGGAACAAATACAGAATATAGAATGAACAGGTAGAGACGCAAGATGTTGCGTCTCTACAAAATTGGGGGACTTATGAATAGTAATAGCTTGCTATTAGTCATCTCTGCCCCATCCGGGGCAGGAAAAACTACAGTGACACGGGGATTGCTTAAAGCATTTCCTGAAATTCAATTCTCTATCTCTACATGTACCAGACCTAAAAGAGATAATGAAAGAGATGGAATAGATTATTTCTTTGTGTCTGAAGAGAGTTTTAAGGATTCTATCGCCAAAGGGGATTTTGTAGAATGGACAAAGACTTATGGTGATTATTACGGTACATCAAAACGGTTTGCAGAGGATATGCTTTCTGCAGATGTAAATGTTATCTTTGATATCGATAGTAATGGTGCAAAGGCTATAAAAGAGCTTTATCCGAATAATGCAGTTTTGATATTTATCCTCCCCCCATTTATAGAGGATCTAAAGATAAGGCTATTAGGACGGATGACAGATTCGCAGGAAGAGATAGAAAAAAGATTGATGGGTGCAGAAGAAGAGTTGCGGGCTATTTCTCTCTATGATTACTGGATTATCAATGAAGATGTAGATATCAGCATAGAAAAGCTGACAACAATTGTTATTGCTGAAAAATGCCGATTAAAGAAAATGCCTCGAGAGATTAAAGAGAGATTTAATATTTTGCAGGAAAGATAACTACTCAGGGGTAGTCAGAATACAGAATTCAGGAGTCAGAATAAAAGAGTTACGAGTTGATTATTACATATTTATTCTGGATTCTGGATTCTGACTCCTGATTGCTGGATACTTTAGTAGTTACCAGGAAAGATAAGATATGAAAACGATTGTTCTTGGTATAACCGGAAGTATTGCTGCTTATAAGGCAGCTGGATTAACTAATCAATTGATGAAGCTGGGATATGATGTTCATGTCGTTATGACTAAATCAGCGACCTCTTTTGTTTCGCCTCTTACATTCCAAACATTATCTAAAAATCCAGTAATTACCTCCTTGTTTTCTTCAGATTCACAATTTGAGATTGAGCATATATCTCTGGCTGAGAAATGCAACCTTTTGTTGATTGCACCGGCAACAGCTAATATTATATCAAAGATTGCCTGTGGTATCGCAGATGATTTTCTTTCCACCTTTGCCCTGACAATGGGAAGTCAAATATTGATTGCACCAGCCATGAATACCCGTATGTGGCATAATCCTATCCTTCAGAAAAATATCTACAGATTAGAACAAGAAAATATCAGGTTTGTTACCCCTGAATACGGTCGTCTGGCATGTGGCACAGAGGGTGATGGACGATTAGCCTCTCTTGAGAGAATTATTGATGCAGTGGAAAAGGATCCAATGGAAGAGGATGTGCTGAAAGGCAGGACAGTATTGATTACTGCTGGTCCTACTCGGGAGATGATTGATCCTGTTAGATACATCAGCAACCCCTCTTCAGGGAAGATGGGCTATAGCTTAGCAAGAGCAGCAAAAAGAATGGGGGCACGGGTTATCCTGATTAGTGGGCCAACCTGTCTGGATACGCCCTCTGGGGTTGAAATACGCCGTGTTATCTCTGCCTGCCAGATGAGGGATAATGTTATGGAATGCATTGAATCAGCTGACATCTTTGTTTCTGCCGCAGCTGTAAGCGACTATATGCCTGTAGAGATGAGCAATGAAAAGTTGAAGAAGGGTGCGGATAAAATAACCCTTCAAATGCAACAGACACCTGATATCTTAATGGAAGTTGCCTCTAAAAGGTGTAATAAAATAATGGTTGGTTTCGCAGCAGAAAGTCAGAATATACTCAAGAATGCTGTCAAGAAATTGAGGGAGAAAAATCTTGATTTTATTGTGGCTAATGATATTACCAGAAATGATATCGGCTTTGGTTCTGACCAGAATGAGGTTACTATTATTGATAAACATGGTGAGCAAGAAAAGATACCCATGCTTTCCAAGGACAAGATTGCTGAATGTATCATGAACCGAATTGCTGAGATGATGTCCTTTGCCGTAAGATAAAATACCAAAATACAAGGAGTAAAAGATGACTATAATAGCAAAAGATTTGATTGACCGCGTTATCGAAAGAACAAAACAAGAGATTACCTCTCATGAACAACATGAAAAGGCTCAAAAACAGGAGAAGATAACTGAACCACAGCAAGAGCAAAAGATAGAAAAATCAAAGGAAACTGAAAAGGGGGTAGCACCCCTGGCAGGGATAGCACCCCTATCAGTTGCAGAGATTGAAAAGCAGGAAGAAGAACCTGAGACAACTAATCAGGATTATGAAATTCAGGGGATTGAGGAAGGAATGCTTGTCTCCGGGGTAGTAGAAAAGATTGATAAGGAAGAGGTTCTGGTCTCTATCCCCGGGTGTAAATCAGAAGGGATAATCCCACTTAATGAATTATCAAATAGAGCCTTTTCTTCACCTGAAGAGGTGGTAAGTATAGGACAAAATATCAGGGTATATGTCCTTGAGGTTGAAGGGAAGGAAGGAAATCCCATTCTTTCTAAAAGGCAAGCAGACATAGATGACGCCTGGACAGAGATGATAAAATCATATGAAACAGGCAAGATACTTTCTGGTAAGGTAATAAATACAACCAGGGGTGGATTGATTATTGATATTGGTATGCCTGGATTTGTACCATTTTCTCAAGTAGACATAAAACGGCCTGATAACTTAAACAGCTATATGGGAAAGACCTTAAGGGTAAGGGTCATAGAGCTGAACAGGGAAGGGAATAATCTTGTCCTGTCTCAAAGACAGGTCTTAGAAGAAGAATATAATCAGAAAAAAGAGATGTTTTTTGATTCCTTTGTTGATGGTATGGTATGTGATGGTGTTGTCTCTAAGATAACAAGCTTTGGAGCCTTTATTGACCTTGGGGGGATAGATGGTCTGGTACATCTGTCAGAGATATCATGGACAAGGATTAAACATCCGAAAGATGTGCTAAAACAGGGTGATAATGTTAAGGTTGTGGTGCTGAAGATTGATAAGGATAGCCGCAAGGTATCCCTGAGCATAAAACAGGCACAGGTTGATCCATGGCAGACTGCTGCTGAAAAGTATAATATTGGTGATGTTGTTTCCGGTGATGTTGTAAATCTTGCCAGGAATATTGCCTTTGTCCGATTAGAGGATGGGGTTGAAGGGATATTGCCTATCAGTGAGATATCTATGAAAAGAATATCTTCACCATCTGAGGTATTGTCTGAGGGAGAAAGGGTGACGGCCAAGGTTATAGATATTAATTTTCCTCAGCGAAGAATAGTCTTAAGCATTAAACAGGTACTGAATGCATCAGCAGAAAATGAGGTTAATGATTTTCTGAAAAGTCAAACAAAGAATACCGGTGGCATGACCCTTGGTGATATGTTTAAGGATAAATTTGAGGGATTGATGGCGAAATAAAAATGGATTTGAAAAATATCGAAATAGAGATCAATAAGATTCTTAAAAAAGATGAAAAACACATAAGTAATGTTGTTGACTATCTTATTTCTTCAGCCATTGATAATCATGCAAGCGATATCCATTTAGAACCTCTGAGAGATAGTTTTAATGTAAGGTACCGGATTGATGGTGTTTTACATATAATAGCAAAATTTCCAAAAGATATAGAAGACCAGTTAATTTCACGCCTTAAGGTAATATCAAAATTAGTCATTTATAAAAAGAAAATACCCCAGGATGGCAGGATTGTGACCAAAGATGGCGATTTGCGAATCTCTTTCCTTCCTGCTATCCATGGTGAAAAGGCAGTAATTAGGGTAATTTCAGGTAAAGAGAAATTTTTAACATTGAATGAGTTGGGTCTTTCAGATAATATGAGGGAGGATTTGCAAAGGCTTTTAACCTCTTCACAAGGGATGATTCTGCTTACAGGTCCTGCAGGAAGCGGCAAGACAACTACTATCTATGCCGGGTTGAAATATATTTATGATGTAATCGGCAATAGAGTTAATATCACTACCTGCGAGGACCCGATAGAGCATGATTTAGGATTTGCCACTCAAACTCAGGTTAATCCTGCTGCCGGATTTATTTTCTCACAAGGATTACGCTCTATTCTAAGACAGGACCCGGATGTAATCATGCTTGGTGAGATCCGGGATAAAGAAACAGCAGAGATTGCCATTCAATCCGGCTTTACAGGACATTTGGTTATAACTACTATTCATAGTGGGCTGACTACCGGTGTGTTTTCACGGCTTATCAATATGGGCAGTGAACCCTATCAGGTTGCCTCTGCAATTACTGGGATATTAGCTCAGCGGTTAATCAGGGTATTGTGTCCAAAATGCAGGGAGGAATACCAGCCATCACAAAATTTGTTGCAAGAGCTGGGGATTCAAAACCATAACTTATTTTTCAGACCAAGAGGTTGCCGGGAATGTGGTGGAACGGGTTACAAGGGCAGAACAGGACTGTTTGAATTATTAATAGTATCTGGAGAAATAGAGGAATTAATTGCTAAAAAAGTAACAGATAGCGAGTTAAGGGAAAGAGTGATTTCACTTGGAATGAAGACATTAAAAGAAGATGGGATTAGAAATATCTTGGAAGGGATAACAAGCCCGGAAGAAGTCATGAGGGTAATACAATGAGAATACCTGCTCGGATGGATATAATAGACCTTTTAGAATGGTTCTTTAGATTTAGAAACAGGAAACAAAAACCTGTATTAATTAACTTATTGAAACAACTTACCTTAATGCTTAAACTAAATATGCCTGTAACTGAAGGACTGGATGTTTTAACTCAAGATTTGCCACGATTTTTCATGAAGAAAATCAAAAGGATTATAAGTGATATAGAAGATGGAAACTCCATCTCCGAAGCACTTAAAAAACATCCCGGGCTCTTCCCTGAATCATACCTGTCCATGGTTAAGATAGGTGAACAAAGTGACACTTTACCCAGGGTATTAGCCCTTTTGGTGGAATATTTAGAAACAAGAAGGCAGACAAGACAACAGATAGGTATGGCATTGGCATATCCGGCATATTTAATTTTTATAGCCATGGGAATATTTGTTTTTCTCCAAACCTTTGTTATACCGGCTTTTGAAGATGTTTATTTAGCCTTTGGGTCTTGTCTCCCTTTACCCACCCGGATTGCTTTCAAATCACTCAGTGCATTTAATGATTATATCCTTCCATTTCTTTTTATTTTTGTGGTGATACTCTTTGCCCTTATATTAACTCAAAGATTGATAAGACCAATAGAAAGGATGCGTTTGCTATTACCATTTTTTGGTCATTTATGGCGAAAAAAGGCAGAACTTCAACTTTGTCAATTATTCTCTGCCTTATTGGAAAGTGGAGCTGATACTGTTTATTCCTTAGAATTAGTTAGAGAAGGGATCTGGAGTAACTACTTAAAATATAAATTAGAAAAGGTACTCAAATACATAAGAGAAGGAAAAACCATAGGAGAGGCTTTTGCCAGGGCAAAAGGATTTTCTAAAACATTAGTCTGGATGATTCAACTTGGAGAGCAAAGTGAAAATCTATCGCAGACACTTTCTGTAACAGCTCAAACCTATCAAGAGGATATAGATATTCTTGCTACAAGATTGACGACTTCAATCGAACCAATGATACATATAGTCTTTGCACTTATTATCGCTGCAATGGTTATTGTTTCTTATTTGCCTATATTCGGCATAGCTGAGCTTGTCCTTGATTATATGTAACTATTCGACCTGTGCAGTAGCTTTTAGCCCCAGAGGGGCGATATATTTATAGTCAAGTAGTCATCACTTACAGCCAAGCCCCGTAGGGGCGGCCTGTGTGTTGTACGCAAACAGGTCGCCCCTATGGGGCTCTAACCTGGTTGTGTTTAGAGCTGCAAATATTCCGCGCCCCGCTGGGGGGCTATCTGACCCGCACAGAAAAAACACAGGTTTACGGTTCACGGTTAAGAAAGCAAACCATCAACCTTGAACCTCTGAACCGTGAGCGGGTATGCAGGAGGCTATTAAATCATGGAACTCAAAAAGAGTAAAATATCAGTGGAGGACTTTATCTTATTTAATCGGCAGTTAGCCTCAATGATAAAGGTTGACTTACCTATACCTGAAAGCTTAGAGAAAATATCAGCTACGATGGGAAAGAGAAAAATTACAAAGATTTTAGAAGAGGTAACCAGAGACATAAGAGGTGGCTGGTCATTCTCAAAGGCAATTGCAAGACAATCAATGTATTTCCCTCCACTTTATTTAAGTATGATTAAGGCAGGTGAAGAAACAGGAAATCTATCTACAGTGCTTCATCAACTTATATCACATTTTCAGGAAATAGCTAATTTGAGAAAGAAGGTAATAAATACCTTGATATATCCATCAATTATTGTTACTATTTCCTTCATGGTACTTATTTTCATCCTTACCTTTACCGTACCTTCCTTTGTTTCTATCTTTGAGTCTTTTGGAGCACGGTTACCGCTTGTTACAAGTGTAGTAATTCGTATAGCCTTGTTTACCCGTGATAATATCTTGTTCATTGCCGGTGCAGGAGCTTTTTCCATACTTATGCTCCTCATCTTTTCTAAAACTCAAGCAGGGAGATTTATTATTGATGCAATTAAGCTGAAAATTCCACTTGTAGGGAAATTATTGCGGAATTACTCTATCTTTTATTTTTGCAGGACATTAGGAGATTTACTTGCTGCCGGTGTCCCAATCATAGATGCTTTAGAATTAACCAAAGGGGTTTTAGAAAATAAGGTGGTAAAATCAGCGATAAGTAAAATACGAGAAGAGGTAGTTGAAGGCAGTACTGTATCTGGACCCTTAGAAAAGACAGGTGTTTTCCCTGCTACACTTATCTGGATGATGAAAATAGGCGAAAAAAGAGGGGATTTAGACGAGGTATTATTAGAGGTAGGTGAGTTTTATCATCAGGAGGTCATATCAAGGACAGACTTGATGACTAAACTTGTTGAGCCTGTTTTAATTATGTTTTTGGGTATAACTATTGGGGCTATTGTTATAGCTATGTACCTGCCGATATTTATGCTGAGTACTCTTATTGGAGGTTAATTTGAAATCCAATCAAGCAGTTGATCCCTCACCCCGTCCCTCTCCCGTGAGGAGAGGGCGAGGGGTAACATTAATAGAGCTTATAATAAGTATTCTCCTTTTTACCATAGTCTTTACCTGTAGTATCGTTGTCCTCAACAAGGGATTAAGCATTATTACCGATACCTCAAGCTTCTTAAAGGCTATTTGTCTCGCCAATCAACAGATGGAGATTGTTAAAAGCTTAAGGTTTGATGAATTAGGAAATAAATCATTTGTAATCAATAAATTTAAGGGAGAGGTAGCTATCAAAGATTACAGAGATGGGCTAAAAGAGGTTATGGTTACCACAAAGTGGGTAGGTGCAGTAGGTATTCCCAGGAAGATTAGTTTGGTTACTTTGATTTGTAAAAAGGAGTAATATCAAATGAGAAAGGGTTTTACTTTAATAGAATTGATGATAGTAGTAGCTTTGGTAATGCTCATAATTCCTATCATTTACTCAGTATTCGCCTATGGTATGCTTACCTATAAAGCAGGTGCGGCTCAGATAGAGATTTTCAGGTCTGGACAATCGACAATTTTACTACTACAAAATGATATAAGAGCTGCTATAAGGGTAGCAGATGAATTTAATGGTCTTAAAACATCTAACACCTGCATCATATTAGAGAAAAAAGATAATTATGTGTACTACTATAAGAATAAAAACATCCTTATACGCAAGGTTGTTACAAAGGAAGGAGAACAGAAAGAAATGCAAAGGTTAAGTCAATGCTTGAAAAATATTACCTTTGAGTATGACAAAAAACCACTTATTACCTTTAATCTCTACTTCTTACAAAAGATAAGAGGTAAAAAAGCAAAACTTAGCTTAACCTCTGCAGTGAAGATGAGGAATTGGATTATTGGAGGAAAAGATGCGATTGAAGGGTGAAAAAGGAAATTTTTATATTCTTGTGGTGATGATTTGTACTATACTAACGATTCTTTCCCACATGTTAATTTCGACTGTTTCGTCAGAATACCTGAAGTGTAGGCAAATGGAGGAGAAATCAGTTGCCTTTAACTTAGCAGAGGCAGGAATAGAAAAGGCTATCTGGCATCTAAAGAAGGGGAACATTGATTATAAGGGTGAAGATAGCCTTTTGGGAAATGGAAGATTCAGGGTAAAGGTTGATGAAAAAGACGATAGAATATTCATTACCTCTACAGGGTATATACCTAATCAAAAAGAGATAAGGGTTAAAGTAATAATTAGAAAGGAAGATTTGAAGGTAGTCTTGTGGGAATAATAGCAGGAATGGATTTCATCCTGTGAATCTTTCTGAAATCGTAACCGTTCACAGTGGATAGATACAAAAGAACAGAAGACATTGTTATCCCTGCGTATGCAGAAATCTCTCTTATGCAGCATTATGCATTAGATACGGATGTGGTCCAACCACAGAGGCTGTCATTCCTGCGTATGCAGGAATCTCTCTTATGCCCGTGGAGACCAAAAGGAAGGGTTAGGACACCTGAGGGGGAGATTCCTGCATACGCAGGAATGACAGGGTAGCACAGACATTCCTGTCTGTGATTCAAAAGAGATTCCTGCAGGAGTTTACCCCGTACTTGATACGGGGCAGGAATGACAGTGATGCACAGGAATGATAGCAATATACGGTGTCAGTTCAGAACCGACAACCGTGAACGGTTACCGGAAATCTGCGTCACATAAAAGGAGTCCATAATGGAATTAGAATTAAAGAATTGGTATAAAATACTCTGTCCAAGACCGGTAGTTTTAGTGTCAACCATAGACACTCAGGGTATCTCAAACGCTGCCCCATATTCTTTTGTCATGCCCATATCATGTCAGCCGGCTATGGTCTGCTTTGCCTCAAGCATAAAACACCATACCTTGATAAATATAAGAGAGACAAAGGAGTTTATCTTAAATATCCCCTCTGAAGAAATAATTGATCAGATGTGGCAGTGTGCCAAGCCGTATCCTCAAGGGGTGTCAGAGATTAGAGAGACAGGATTAACCGAGAAAAAAGCGAAAATGGTTTCTGTCCCAAGGATTGGTGAATGTATCGGCTGGATTGAATGCAGCCTTGAGTTTGAGGAAGAGATAGGTGATCATGTCCTGATAGTTGGACAGGTCTTGTGTTCGCAGGTAAAGGATGAGTGGTGGAAGGACGATAAGTATCAAGCCATTCAGGCAAAACCCTTGCTTCATGTTGGCGGGTCTGAATTTAGTATCCCTGGCTGGGCAACAGAACCTGTGGAATAGTAAGCAGGAAGGTAACCCCCCCGCCAGCATCCTTGCTGGCGGGGGTTTTTCCCGTCAACAGGGACGCTGACGATACCCCTACATCACCTTTTCCGAGGTCTTCTCTATGATGCGTTTTATCTCATATTTCAGGTGTTCAGGCAGCCCTGGTATTTCAGGGTCAAGGAATCCGCGGACAATCAATGCTGTTGCCTCATCCTCATTCAATCCACGACTCATCAGGTAACACAATTGTGCTTGTTGTATTTTCCCTACTGCAGCCTCATGCGAGAGGTCGCACCCCACTGCTTTGCCCTCAATCTCTGGTACGGCGTAAATACTTGCCTTATCATTCAAAAGTAAGCCACGACACTCAAGATGCCCTTTGGTTTCAGCTACCTCACCAATCAGATGTCCACGGCTGATTATCCTGGAGGAATCAGTGGCAATAGCCCTGGCTGTCATCTCTGCCCGACTGCCTTCAGCTTGAAGAAATACCCTTGAGCCGACATCAAACAAGGAATTTTTTGAGCCATAGATCAGGGTATGAAACCTTACCCTGGCATCCTTGCCGACACAAGATGCGGTTGGATACATCTGAATACTTCGAACAGGTTTGAAACAGATATAATTACTGATAAATGTCCCACCCTCTTCAATAATTGCCCCTGTCCTTGGCCGGACATCCACATCCTCTGCCCAGCCGTGAATCATGGTAAAAGTGACGGTTGCTCCTTTTTTAACATAAAACTCTGAGACCCCAATATGCATACCAGAGGAGACGCTTGGATGAGTAGTGCATCCGGCAATAACATGAAGTTCGGAACCCTCTTCTGCAATAATAATATTATGAACAGATTGAACCAACCCTTGGGTACCGATAAACAGACAGGCTTGAATGGGCATGGTAAGTCGTGCCCCTGATTTGGCACGGATAAAATAGCCGGCATTCTGGTGAAGTTCTGCCATGGATGTATATTTATCTGCATCTACAGCCGCAGCCTTCCAATAATAGTCTTTCAGCCAATCGTATTGATTAATTGCCTGTGTAGTGCTTAATACCTCTACACCTTCCATCTCTTTCTTCTGACAGGCCAAGACAACTGAGTGATCAAGCTGAAAGAATGTGCCGGAGCGATCATCCTCATCAGGATTTATTCCCACACTCTTAGCATTTTCGGCAATATTATCCGGAAGTCTATCTATAGAGGCTACTTGAGAAACATCTGATGCCTCTTTCCTGAATCGCAAAATGTCTATATCTTCACCAAATTTAGCCGGCTTATTTTGAGCATCTGCTGCTTTTTTTGTTAATTCTTCCTTCCAGCTCATATTTTCATCCCCCTTTCTACTTCATCCTTTATCCCTGGCGGACACAACCCGAGATATTCACAGTATCCCTTTTCCTCAATTTTGGTAAATATCTCAAATGGGTTTCCACTTTTCAAAATCTTTCCACCACACATAACATGGGCGATATCAGGCTTAAGATATGGTAAGATATGACGATAATGGGTAATAATCAGACAGGCACAGCCATGCTCCTTGATGTATTCACCAAGATCAACAGCAATGGTTTTTAGAGAATCAATATCAACCCCTGAATCAGGCTCATCTAATATCATCAGCTTTGGCATTGCTGCAAAAATCTGAGCAATCTCTGCCCGCTTTCGTTCTCCGCCGGAAAACCCTACACCAATATCCCTGTCTCTGAACTGTTCCGGGTTTAGCCCTACCTTTTTTAATAATGGTGTTGCAATGTTTTCTTCTGGTTCATCTTGTGGATTCCAGAGCGGATGGCTTCCGGCAATGCGGATAATATCCCTGAGTTTTACACCCCGTATCTCTGGCGGTGTTTGATAGGCAATGGATATACCAAGCCGTGCCCTTTCATAAATAGGCATAGGGTTTAATTCTGTCCCTGAAAAGGTTATTGTTCCAGCAGTAATATTATAGCCCGGATACCCAAGAATAGACATGGTCAATGTACTTTTACCTGAACCGTTTGGACCCATAATCACATGAACCTCACCCTGTTCCATCGTAAGATTAAGCCCATTTAAGACCTTTTTCCCTTCAATTTCAACATGCAAATCCTTTATCTCTAACAGACTCATTCTTTCACATCCTCCAATAATAATATTTTAACACAGAGTTCACGGAGACGACAGAGTTACACAGAGTTTAAACTTCCATACAACAAGCATATCTTACCTGAAAGCCGATTGTAATCTTTCTCTGTGTAACTCAGAATACTCTGTGTCCTCTGTGTTAAAAAAAACATTTTACTTTTATCCCTATTTCCCTCTTTTTACAGACTGGAAGCCCACGATACTCTCTATCTATGAAGTGAATCAATAGCTTTTTGCAAATCAGCCTTTATATGTTCTCCAATCGGTGCTCCAATCCTTTGCTCTAATTTATTTCTTAATTCTTCAGTGGTTGCAAATTTCAGATCCTCCGGCTTCCGAATGCCAATCAAATAAAGTTTACTCACCAGGGTTTCTCCAATGCCAGGCAGCTTCTTAAGAGAAGCCATGGATATTAATTGCTTTGC
>JACQYP010000037.1 GCA_016208205.1 Candidatus Desantisiibacteriota bacterium
AATCCGATATATCGCCCTTCAGATCACCTTTCAAATCATCTATCCTTATATTTAAATCATTTATCCTTGTATTCATCGCCGTCATTTGCGTCTCAAGTCGTATCAGTCGTTCAATAATCTCCTCATCTCTTTGAACGGCTTGAGCTTGAGCCACAAAAGAACCCATCAGAAGGAATATAAACACTACGGTTATGCTGTATGATATCCTCATTTATAACCTCACAGTAGTAAAATTATCAACAATTGTTAATTGATAATTATTAATTGTTAATTCTACTCTATTGCATCAAACTTACAAACCGTTACGCACGACCTGCACCGTGTACATTTTTCCCTATCTATCACAGCCTTTTGCTTCTTTTCCCAGATAACAGCACCTGTCGGGCAAGCCTTCAGGCATAACCCGCACATCTAGCATTTTTCCTCATTTACCTCAAATTTTCTCAGATCAATCCAGACCTTCGCCGGACATCGTTTTTCCTTGATATGAGCATCATATTCCTCCCTGAAATAACGAATGGTTGACAGGACAGGATTGGCAGCTGTCTGACCAAGCCCACAATGGGATGTATTTTTTATATGCTTGCCAAGTCTTTCTAAGAACTCAACATCCCCTTCCTGCCCCTTGCCGGCAACAATATCCTCAAGTTTATTAAGCATGACCCTTAACCCAATTCGGCATGGGACACACTTTCCACATGACTCATCCACTGAAAAGTCTGTAAAAAACCTGGCAGTATCCACCATACAGGTGGCATCATGCATAACCACCACACCGCCGGAGCCCATCATTGCCCCGGCCTCGGTAAGCGAATCAAAGTCTATCTTCACATCAATCAAGCTCTCTGGTATACATCCACCGGATGGCCCACCAAGCTGAGCTGCCTTGAATTTCCGTTTATCTGAAATACCGCCGCCAATATCAAACACCAATTCTTTCAGGCTGGTACCCATAGGCACCTCAACCAATCCAACATTATTCACTGCCCCGGTTAAGGCAAAGACCTTTGTTCCCTTGCTGCCCTCTGTACCCATAGAGGCAAACCATGTCTACCCATAGAGGCAAACCATGTCCCGCTATTAAGGATAATCTGAGGCACATTAGCAAAGGTTTCAACATTATTCAGGTTGGTTGGCTGTCCCCAGAGACCTGCCTCAGATGACCTTGGCGGTTTTATCCTCGGCATACCCCGTTTGCCCTCAATAGAATACATCAAGGCACTCGACTCGCCGCAAACAAAGGCACCTGCCCCCGGATATATCTCTATATCAAAATTAAAATCAGTCCCAAAGATATTCTTGCCAAGCAATCCATATTCCCTTGCCTGTTCGATAGCAATATTCAATCTATGAATAGCCAGGGGATATTCTGCCCGAACATAGATATACCCCTTTTCCACCCCGCCAATGGCATAGGCTGAGATAGCCATACCCTCTAAAACAGCATGTGGATCAGCCTCTAAGACTGATCTATCC
Source organism: Candidatus Desantisiibacteriota bacterium (assembly GCA_016208205.1). The sequence goes on from JACQYP010000037.1 coordinate 1,477, forward strand.
ATAAATGCCCCTGGATCACCCTCATCACCATTACAAACCGTATATTTTGGAAAATTCTTATACCTTCGACACTCTTCCCACTTCTTCCCGGCTGGAAATCCACCGCCGCCACGACCCCTGAGACCGGAGATAATCATCTCATTGATAACATCCTCCGGGGTCATCTTAGTCAAGACATTAGCCAGTGCCTGATACCCATCCCGGGCAATATATTCATCAATCTTCTCTGCATGAATTAACCCGCGATTTCGCAGGGCAAGCAGTTGTTGTTTATTAAAAAATGGAATATCATTTAAATGAACAGCCTTCTGCTTTTCTCCTGGTATTTGGTAGAGGATATCCTCAACAAGCCTACCGTTAACAATATGCTCCTCAACAAAGAGAGCAATATTTTCTTCATTAAGCTTATGATAGAAGATACCGCCAGGATAAACTACCATAAGCGGACCAACTGCACAAAATCCATTGCAGCCGGTAAGGACAATATCCACCCTGTCACGGACACCATGCTCTGTCAATGCCTTTTCTAATTCAGCCTTAACCTTCATGGTACCGCAAGCCATACAGCCTGTACCTGCACAGAGCAGGAGATGATATTTTTCCGCCTGTATCGCTTCACTTGGTTCCAGACGAATCTTTATCTTCTCAAACTCCTCATTTTTAAGTTGTTGTAATGCTTCTACAGTCAACCTTGCCGACATATCGAATATTCTCCTGATTTACTAAATGTAGAGATGCAATTAATCGCATCTCTACCTGTCAAACCTATGTTATCTCCTCATCCTCATCCTCATCCTCATCCTCATCTTCATCCTCATCCCAATCATCATCTGCCGCATCCCTAATATCGCCTATCAGCTTAGATGCCTCTATTAAGAGACGAAAGCAAGGTAATCCAGGCATGTCTGCAGGCATACCAACACTTTTTGTATTTTCATTATCAAAGTAAGCAATACAATCCGCATTACATACCCTTTCCATATAACAACACTTTTTCTCTACCGTAACCTTTGCTGTTTTACAAGCCATTTACTCATACCTCCTTAATATATCCATAATCTTCCCTGGCGTAACTATGCCATGAACATCCTCGCCAACCAGCACAGCCGGTGCAAGCCCACAGGCTCCAACACATCGGACAGCCTCAAGGGTAAACTTTTTATCCTCTGTAGTTTCCCCAATCTTAATCCCTAATTCAGATTCAACCTTGGTAATAATCTCCATAGCACCTTTAACATAACAAGCCGTGCCGGTACAAACCTTAATCAGATATTTACCCCTTGGCACAGTATTAAAAAAGGCATAAAAGGTAACCACCCCAAAGATATGACTTGCCGGCATATTAATCCCTATAGCAATATGCCGTTGCAATTGAGCCGGCAAATAGCCAAACATCTCCTGAGTTTCCTTCAGGATAGGAATAAGATAATTAGGCTTCTTTCCGTACTTAGCCACTATCGTATCTACCTGTGCCAGCTGCTCAGGTGAAAATATCTCTATGGTTGTATCCTGACTGCATTTACATTCGCTCATAATCTTTCCTGCCTTACTACTCAGATGTTTAGGCTGAAGGCTGTAGGCTATTAGGTAGGAGGGAATTCTACAATAAGGACATATAACCTGTTTACCTTTCCTAATCCTTTCTTACCTACAGTCTATCCCTGTATTCACAGGGACAAGCCTATCTGAGTAGTTACATTAATTCTACTATTACTTCATCTTCAACAATGGCAAATATGGAGATTCCGGTCTTACCTTCAATGTGCGTTCACCGCAATCTACAATCAAATCCATCTCTTCCATAACAATCTGCCCAACTAACGGCTCTGAATTTGGTGGTCCGACAATACAATCTGTATTCATCTGTCTATTTCCGATGCGTACTGTTAATGGACCAGCTATCCATCTTTCTTCTTTTCTCTCATCAGCATAAGTCACCACAGCCTTTCGTATACTCTCAAGCCCGAGCACCTCTGCTAAGTCTTGTGGCAACATCAACATTACTGCTCCGCTATCTACCAGAGCATCTGTCTCTTCTACTCGAATCTCTGCCTCGGTTATATATCCTTTTTTGAATAAATGTCTATCCCCACAATTTTCAAGATAAAGTCTTGCTTTTACCTCACCCATTTTTACCCCTCTACCTGTCAATCTCCCCCAGAACAATATCAAGCGTACCAATGATAGCCACCACATCTGCCAGCATCATGCCATTTTCACACATCTTCCCAATTGCCTGAAGGTTAGCAAAGGATGGTACACGAATCTTCATTCGATATGGTTTTGGCGAGCCATCACTGATGATATAAAAGCCAAGCTCTCCCTTTGGTGCCTCAATAGCCTGATATATCTCACCTACCGGCGGATTAAACCCTTCAGTCATAAGGTGAAAGTGATGGATGAGTGATTCAATCTTTGTATGAACGCTGTCCTTTGCCTGCGGCACAAACCTTGGGTTATTTACCATAAGTTCGCCCTTTGGCATCTTCTCAAGAGCCTGTTTGACTATTCTGTTACTTTGTCTCATCTCTTCTAATCGTACTAAATATCGGTCATATGTATCTCCTATCCCACGACCGGTTGGGATATCAAAATCAAGCTCATTGTAAACACAATATGGTTCTGACCGACGAATGTCCCACTCAACCCCTGAGCCGCGGACACAGGGACCGCTCAGTCCATAATTTATAGCATCAATTGCAGAGATAACACCTATATTTACCGTTCTCGAAAGCCATATCTTATTATTTGTTAATAATGCCTCATACTCATTCAGCTTTGACGGAAATATTTTTATAAACTCTTCTATTTTTTGCTGAATTTGACTGTCTATATCCTTTGGCACTCCGCCAATACGGAAAGCAGTAGTAGTAAGTCTTGAGCCGCAATACATCTCAAAGATGTCAAGCAAAAGTTCCCTTTCCCTGAAGCAATACAAAAATGGTGTAAATGCCCCTAAATCAAGGGCATGGGTTGCCAGCCAGACAAGATGGCTGACTATTCTTGTAAGTTCAGCTAAGATTACCCTGATATAGCTTGCCCTTTTGGGTACATCCAAGCCAAGCAGCTTTTCTACAGCAAGGCAATAGGCAAGGTTATTGGAAATCGCAGCCAGATAATCTAACCTATCTGTAACCGGCAAAAACTGGGCATAGGTCTTATTCTCAGCCAGCTTCTCTAATCCGCGATGCAAATAACCCAGATCAGGCGTAACCTCAGTTATCACTTCACCGTCAAGATGAACAATCAACCTCAACACCCCATGCGTACTTGGGTGTTGAGGACCCATATTAACTATTAATTCCTGAACCTCTGACATTTTTTTTGTCCTCTTTTGGGTAATAGGCTGTTAGGCTGTAGGTTTGAAGGACTAACCCCTCTCACCTTTATTTTCCTAACAGTCTACAGCCTATTCACCTTCAGCCTATACAGGCAGATGTGTTACTAACTTTTCCTCAAACCATTTCTCGCCCACATTTGTTACTAATGGATAATCCTTACGCAATGGGTGTCCCTTCCAATCCTCAGGCAAAAGGATTCGCCTGAGGTCAGGATGGTTATCAAATACAATCCCAAACATATCATAAGCCTCGCGTTCATACCAGTTAGCTGCCTTCCAAACGCTTTCCACCGAAGAGATGTTCTCATTTTCATTAACAGCAGCCTTTATTCTGAGACGATGCTTTTTATCTATTGAATAGATGTGGTAAACAACATCAAAGCGGGATTGCGAGACAGCATTTCTGGTGCCACAAGATGAATAATCTACACCGCAGATATCCGACAGATAATTAAACCCTAAATCAGGTGAACATGCAAGGAACCTGCATATCTCGAGGATATTTCCCTTCTTTACCCGAATGGTCAAATCCACAGCATCATTTATTTCTTCAATTGCATCTGTAAATTTTGCTTTTATTGCCTGAATAATTTCTTGTTTACTCATCTTTTGCCCCTATTTTGCTACTAAGATGGGGTGCGTTCGGGGAACACACCCTACACCACCTTTAACCCGCAATACTCATTCCCTTAATCTTATCCTGTAATTTCATCAATCCATACAACAGCCCCTCAGGCCTTGGCGGACAACCAGGGACATAGACATCAACCGG
>JACQYP010000004.1 GCA_016208205.1 Candidatus Desantisiibacteriota bacterium
GGATGGAAAGGGTTTTGGAATTAGCCGCAAGAGAAGCTATTCTGATAACTATCCAGTAGGGATGAATGACTATATTGCACTCACCTTCATAGTTTTTTTTGGTGCCTTTTGCTTATTTTTGAGATTAAGCGGATATGGGGGGTAGGTAAGGCAGGTAGACAGGCAGGAATTCTGCATAGCCTACTTGTTATTGCTTCTGATGTTTTCTTTGTGCTTTCGTGTCTTTGTGGCGAAAAATTATCAAGGAGGTTGCTATGAAAAAAGTTAAGGTTTTCGTAACCTTAAAGGAAGGAATACTTGATCCTCAGGGATTGGCTATAAAGCATGCATTGGAATCCATAAATTATGAAGGGATAGAGGATGTCAGGATGGGAAAATATATAGAGCTGAAATTCTCAAAAAATATTCCTGATGAAAAACTGAACCAGATGTGCGAACAGGTGCTTTCTAATCCTGTGATTGAAGATTATCGGATAGATGTGAACCAATAACCCTCAGGTTCATGGTTCAAAGGTTCACGGCTTGAGGGTTGGAGAGCAATGGAACTCGTCCCTGCGAATACAGGGAACTGAACGGTTTGAAGATTTGGCAACCAGTACACGAATTGACAACGTAAGCCTCCTAACCGTGAACCTCGAACCGTGAAGGGAGACAACCTGAGTACTTACACTTACACAAAGACAGGAGGCTGAAAAACCGTGAAATGGGCTGTTATTGTTTTCCCGGGGTCAAATTGTGACCATGATTGCTATTATATCTTAAAGGATGTTCTCAATCAGGATGTATGCTATAAATGGCATAAGGATACAAGCCTGTCCGGGATTGATTGTGTAGTTCTCCCGGGTGGATTTTCTTATGGTGATTATTTGCGATGCGGGGCAATTGCCAGATTTTCTCCAATAATGAATGAGGTAATAAGGTTTGCCAATAATAGGGGCATAGTCATAGGTATCTGTAATGGATTCCAGATATTGCTTGAAGCAGGATTATTACCCGGGGCAATGCTCAGGAATGAATCTTTACGATTTATTTGCAAGGATGTATATCTTCGTATCGAAAACAAGGAAACCGTATTTACCAGAGGCACGCAAACAGGTCAGGTATTAAAAATGCCCATTGCCCATGCAGAAGGAAACTACTTTGTAGATAACGAAACCTTAAGCAAACTTCAGAAAAATAACCAGATTGTATTTCGATATTGTACGCCGGAAAAAGATGATAAAGGTGTTGTCTCATTCACCTATGCAGATAATCCAAATGGGTCAATTGATAATATTGCCGGAATATGTAATGAAAATGGAAATGTGCTTGGCATGATGCCACATCCGGAAAGGGCTGCTGAACAGATTCTTGGGGGTGTAGACGGCAGATTGATATTTGAGTCTGTGATTACAGAGAGGCACAGAGAGGCACAAAGGCACAAAGGCACAAAGAAAACGACAATATAGTCAATCAGTTAAAAAACTCTGTGCCTTTGTGCCTCTCTGTAAGGTGATCAATATGGCAGAATTAAAAGATTTACTTACCCTGATGATTGAAAAGGGTGCTACAGATCTTCACATCAAGATTGGTAAAACACCTATATTTCGAATTAAGGGTAATATTGTCTCATTGCAGGGTCCCTCTATGAGCGAGGATGATATAAATCGGTTCAGCTCCTCTATTATGGATACAGAACAGACTCAAAGATTTGAAAAAAGGCGATGGATTGATCTTTCTTACAGTATTCGCGGTCTTTCAAGGTTCAGGGCAAATATCTTTCATCAAAGAGGAACTATAGCTATGGCTATCCGGGCAATTCCTTTTAAGATACCAAGTATTGATGACCTTGGGCTTCCTGATGTTGTTAAGGATTTAAGCCTTAAACACAATGGATTGATTCTGGTAACAGGTCCTACCGGATCAGGGAAATCAACTACCCTGGCAGCTATGATTGATTATATCAATACTAACAGAGAATGCCATATTGCAACCATTGAGGACCCCATAGAATATTTGTTTCAGGATAAAAAGGCAACAATTACCCAGCGAGAAGTGGGTCAGGATGCAAAGACCATAAATGATGCTCTGAAAGCCATATTCAGACAGGATCCTGATGTCATTCTGCTTGGAGAATTGCGAGACTTAGAGGATGTTAAGATTGCCCTGAGGGCAGCAGAAACAGGACACATTGTCCTTTCTACCCTTCATACAACAAGTGCTGCCCAAACAATAGAGAGGATATTAGCACTGTTCCCTTCAGAATATCAGGCACAGGTACGGATGCAGCTTTCCCTTTGTTTGCAAGGGGTGATTACCCAGCGATTGGTAAAAACAAAGGATGAAACCGGACGGGTAGCTGCAGCAGAAATAATGCTTAATTCTCCAACTATCCGAACATATATCGAAAAAGGGAGTACATCAAGTATCTACAATGCTATCACAGCAGGTGTCAGTGTTTATCGGATGCAAACATTAGAGCAATCATTGATTGCTCTGGTAGCTAACGATGTTATTACATATCAAGAGGCATATATGGCATGTAATAATTCAGATATTCTTAAACGAACATTGCAGGGGTTTGGAGTGGAAGTGCCGGAGATGATGTAAGGTAACTGTTCAAAATCCAGTGAAGTTTTGAGCAGAAATGTAAAATGGAAACTGTAAATCTTAAAATGTGAAATGAGGAGAAGAATTGCTTGTCACAGGTAACATGTTGGGCTTAAGGAACTTACTTATTTTTCATTTTACATTTCCCATTTTACAGTTTACATTGAATTCTACATGATTTTGAGCAATTACGATGTAAGAACCGTAGGGGCAGGGCTTGTCCCTGCCCGCAGGCTATGAAGGGGGTGTGAAACAAATGCAGGAAGCAAAGAGTGATTTTTCTAAATTAGCAGCAAAGATATGGGAAAGCGAGGAACAAAGGGGTGGTCTTGAGGCTCAGATTAAGGAAAATGAAAGATTACTTAAAGAAAGTGAAGAGACTATCAATGAATTGAAAAGCAAGTTGGCAGCAAAAGAAGAAGAAATAAAAAGAATTCCAGAGATTGAAGGAATGCTGGAAAAACAAAAGCAGGACTCCCGCCTTGAAAAAGAACAATTGATGAAAAGAAATCAGGCTATAATAGATGAATTAAAGACAGAACTAAGTAAAAAAACAAGTGAATTAATGGAAGAAAAAGGAAAAACCCTTCTACAGTTTATTGTTTCAAGGTATATCAGGAAAGAGTGAAAAGTCAGAAAAAGCTTCTTTTGTCTCTTTTGTCTCGATTTTTGGGACGGTTCACTTTAGTTTGAAAGCTTTGTGGGTAAAAGATGATGTAATTTTAACCGCAAAGTTCGCAAAGGAGACACAAAGCACGCAAAGAGGCATTAATTATACAAATTATCTTATTAAAACTTTGCGTCCTTTGCGGTTATTTTTAAAAGAAATCATAGGGAAAACGATGAAAATGAACCGTCCCCGATTTTTCTTTACGGACTGCTGATAACTGTCGGCTGAACACTTACCTGAAGGTTAACCCATGGAAATTACTTCCTTTCTCAAAATAGGATTAGTAACCGTTCATCTGCGATCAACATCTAAGGATGCTGTATTGAAAGAAATGGTTGCTATGCTCCACAAACAGAAGCATCTCCGAGGGCCTGAGTTTTGTAGGGGTATCAAGCAAAGGGATTGACTTTGGTGCCCCTGATAACAAACCCGTACACATCTTTTTTCTCTTCCTGACCCCTCTTTCAGAAACAGGAACACACCTTAAAATACTATCCAAAATCAGTTTGCTCGCACAAGATAAAATATTGATAGATGAAATGATCCTGGCACAAAGCGACGAGGAATTGCTGAGAGTGCTCAAGATACAGCAGACCGAACAAAAAGGACGAGAAGAGTTTTTGTCATTATCCCGCGAAGAGATTTATCAAGAATTGGATACAGGGGATAACGGACTCTCTTGTGATATTGCCAAACAGAGGCTTGAATACTATGGACCAAATGAACTCAGCAAAAAGAAAGGTACACCCCTTATACTTAAGTTTCTTTACAATTTTACAAACCTCCTTGCTCTTTTAATGTGGGCAGGGAGTGTGCTTGCATTTCTTATTGGGATGAAAGAGGTAGGCTGGACAATTATTGTTGTCATTGTGCTGAATGCCTTGTTCAGTTTCTGGCAGGAGTTCAAGGCATCAAAAGCCATCGAGGCACTTACCGTGCTTATGCCGCGCCAAACTCGCGTGCTTCGCGATGGTAAAGAGCAGATAATACCGAGCTGCAACATTGTCCCGGGCGATATCGTTCTCTTTGAAGAGGGCGACAGCATACCTGCAGATGCCCGTCTTATCGAATCATATGAGCTTCGGGTTGACAACAGTATTTTTTCCGGTGAGTCGCGGCCAGGCTACAAAATGTCTGAAGGGGTTGACCAATACGAAGAATTCATCTGGACTGAAATACCCAACCTTGTGTTTGCCGGAACCAGCGTTATCTCCGGTACAGGCAAGGCTGTGGTCATTGCTATAGGTATGGCCACAGAGCTTGGCAAGATTGCCGATTTAACACAATCGGTAAAGGAAGAGCCGAGTCCACTTCAAAAAGAGATTGACCGCTTAACAAAGATCATTGCTGTAATTGCTGTCAGCCTTGGATTGATATTTTTTGTAATAGGCACCTTTGTTGCCAAACTTTCCCTTGCAGCAGCAGCACTGTTTGCCATTGGCATTATCCTGGGCAATGTGCCGGAAGGGCTGATGCCAACCGTTACCCTGTCGCTTGCTGTGGCAGTACAACGAATGTCAAAGCGAAATGTCCTTGTCAAAAAACTCATCTCAGTAGAAACCCTTGGTGCAACCGATGTTATCTGCACAGACAAGACAGGAACCCTTACAACCAGTCAGGTCTGTGTAAATAAATTGTGGCTTAATAGGAAAATTATAGAGGTAAGTGGCAGCGGCTATGAACCATTAGGTAGGTTTTTCTTAAATAGCAAGGATACGGTTTCGCCAGATGAATTTGATGCAGACAACCTACGGCTTTTTTCTACCATAGGCGTACTGTGCAGCACTGCCGGATTGATTGCCCCAGGGACAAAAGAGACAAAAGAGAAATGCTGGAATGTTCTGGGTGATCCAACTGAAGGGGCATTGCTCAGTCTTGCCGTAAAAACCGGTCTTGATATTGATAAGACCAGAGAGATGTTTCCATTAATCAAGCGATTTCCGTTTGAGTCGGTGCGTAAACGAATGAGCTCCCTACACCGGATTACCCCTGAGAAGGTGCGTGCCTTTGTCAAGGGATCACCAAAAGAGGTGCTTAACCTGTCAACGACTATTGCTCATGGGGATAAAACTGTGCCGCTCTCTGCTGATGACCGTGATCAGATTATGACCTCTCTGGATACATTTGCAGGTAATGGCCTCCGCGTTCTTGCTCTGGCATATCGGGATTATGTCAATATAGAGGCTACTTGCGAAACCGCCCAGCAGGTTGAATGCAACCTCACCTTTGTAGGGCTTGCAGCCATGCATGATCCACCCCGTCCTGAGGTAGAGGGTGCCATTGCTCGTTGCAAGAAAGCCGGTATCAGGATAGTCATGATTACCGGTGATTATGAGATTACTGCCCTTGCTATTGCCCGTCAGGTAGGTATTGTGGAATCTTCAGATGTCAGGGTCGTAAGTGGAACAACCATAACATCCATGTCTGATAAAGACCTGCAGGAATTGCTTAACCATGAGGTTGTTTTTGCTCGTGTCAACCCTGAGCATAAGTTCCGAATTGTCAATGCATTCAAGGAAATAGGGCATATAGTTGCTGTTACAGGTGACGGGGTCAATGATGCCCCGGCACTCAAACGAGCTGATATTGGCGTGGCAATGGGTGTTCGCGGCACTGATGTGGCAAGAGACGCAGCTGACATGATATTAACCGATGATAACTTTGCCAGTATTGTAGCCGGTATCGAAGAGGGACGGGCTGTATTTAACAATATCCGTAAGTTCATGATCTATATATTTGCACACCTTGTCCCTGAGGTCATACCATTTTGTCTATACGCAATATTTAAGATACCGTTTCCGATTACAGCCTTACAGATACTTGCTATTGACCTTGGCACTGAGACACTGCCGGCGATTGCACTTGGGACTGAAAAAGCAGAGGAAGGGCTGATGGATATGCCGCCAAGACCAAAAAACAAAGGGCTTATTGACTTTTCTGTACTCTTCAGAGGATACCTTTTTCTTGGAATACTGAGCTCTATGGCAGTTCTTGCCGCCTATTTCTGGGTGTTGTTTAAGGGAGGGTGGTCACCTGGAATGCAATTAGAGGCAAATGACACGACATTTACTAATCCATTGCATTTGCATGCAATGACCATGGTCTTTGCCGGTATTGTGGTGATGCAGATTGCCAATGTGTTTGCCTGCAGAGGAGAGCTTAAATCTGTATTCACCAAGGGGCTGTTCAGTAACAAGCTTATTATCTGGGGCATTGCCTTTGAGCTTGTATTTACCGCAGCATTAATTTACATCCCTTTTTTCCAGAAGATATTCAATACCGCTCCACTTACCTGTGCTGACTGGGGTATTCTGTTTGTTTTCATGATTGGTATCTTCTTTATTGAAGAAGGTCGAAAACGGATTATGGCGAGGAAAGTTGTAGGTTGTAGGTTGTAGGTTAAGATTACAACCTACAACTTACAACTTACAACTTTACTACCCTTTTTTATTTCCCCTAAAGTTTTAAGCATTTTTTGCCGATAAAGATATTGAAGTTAAGAAGATGTAGTTTACCCCTCCCAGTTTCTATATCTACTAACTTCAAAGGTATCAATTGAGTTTAAGCTTAGTTGATACCTTTTTTTGTGTAATGGGTCAGCAATTCTCATTATGAACCGCTGAGACGCTGAGACACAGAGAAATATATGGATTGGTTGTAACTACTCAGGTATTCAGGAGTCAGAATCCAGAATAGACATGGAGTAAGATTCTAATAACTTGCTTATCGCTACGAGTAATGCGAGCAGGTTCTCTTATTCTGGCTCCTGAATTCTGCAGTTCTGACTCCTGAATAGCTACAATATGCCTATAGGTAGTTACATGTTATAACACCCTTTTGCTTTTCTAACAACAAGGGGTTGCTTGCTACTGGACCGTGCGTTATCTCCTCTCTCGTCTTTGCACCTCTGCGGTTAATAATAAGAATTTCTGCATCCGTTAGATTTTTCTTGACTAACCGATACTTTTATTATATAATAGTAGATAATTGCTTGGATTGTCAGCTTTTTAGCAAAAATCATATGTAAGTACTCAGGTAGGCTTGTCCCTGTGAATACAGGGATAGGCTGAAGGCTGTTAGACTGTTAGGAAAAACAAAGGCAATAGGGTTTTTTAGACCCTCCTGACAGTCCACAGTCTTCTTTCCTAACAGTCTACAGTCTAATAGCCTATTAGGGAGGGCAGGAATATGTCAAAAAGATTAATTATCAATATTCTTGCAGGAATACTTATCTTTTTTCCAACAATCTCATGGGGTGAACTTTATCATACGGTAAGTGCAGATGAAACCCTCTGGCGTATAGCCAAAAAATATAATATCTCTGTAGAAGAACTGCGACAGATTAATGGATTAAACGGAAATCTTATCTGTAGTGGACAGCGGCTTTGTGTCGCAGTAGAGAAGTCAGGAGTCAGGGAAGAGAATGTGGAATGCAGGAGGCAGGAGACAGGAGGCACAGAGGCATGTAGGGGCGGGTTCCAAACCCGCCCGTCCCAAACCGGCACAAAGGAGGCAGGAGATAAAGAGCAGAAGGCAGATATTGTTCAAGGGACAATCCTGCATTCCCAGAAAAGTTATGTTGTAAAAAAGGGTGATACTCTTTTTTCTATTGCCAGACGGAATGGTTGCACGGTAGATAAGCTGAAAAGGCTCAACCACTTGGTTAATAATACGATAGAAATAGATCAAGTATTGGTTTTTTCTGCATCCACACCAGGACCTCAAGGGAATGAGGCAAGTACCTTTTTGGCAGAGACAGCTCCTTCAGGGGATGATGCCCATCTGGCAGAGGAAGCTTCTTTGGGAGATGATGCTATTCAGACAGATGTTTTGACAGCAAAGAAGGGTGATCCGCCGGCGAAAGAAGCCACTTTGGCAGAGGAACATCCTCCAGCGGTTGAAGAAAAATATTTAGAGGTAATAGATTCTACTGCAACTACAGATATTCAGTTTTCAGAAAATCCCGGTGCTATTGTAACCCAGATAGTTGATGCAGCCAAAAGGTATCTTTATGTTCCCTATAAATCTGGGGGCGAGATTGGAGATGAGGCTACAGATTGTTCAGGTTTTGTAAAGCGAACCTTTGCATCTTTTGGGATAATACTTCCAAGGTCAGCAAGAGAGCAGTGGGGTAAAGGCTCACCGGTAACAGAGCTGCAGGAAGGTGATCTGGTATTTTTCGCTACCTATGCCTCTTACCCCTCTCATGTAGGCATCTATATTGGAGGGGATAGATTTATTCATTCATCATCCTATCGTAGTGGAGGGGTGAGAATTGACTCCTTGGATTCTCCCTATTATCACCAAAGATATCTTGGGGCAAGAAGGATGGTAGCTCTTGAGTAATTGCTTCGCAAGTGGGAAGTAAGAATGCAGAAGTAAAATCTGTAACCGTTCACGACTATAAAATCACAATATTACTCTTTAAGGTGGTGTATAATGAGATCAATAATCAAAAATTTAATTTTCCTTAGCCTGATTGTACTTTTAATGATTGTTGCTACGGCAGTATTTATTGGGACAGGATATCTTTTTTCCCTGATACTTCCTTTGACACTATTTCAGTCTTCTATACTTTCTATTGGTGCTACTTTTGTATTGGCGTTTATCATTCAGGGTATCAATGCAAATATCAATACAAATAATAGATGGAGTTATGATGATAACTATGATGATGATTACGAGGATGATGATGAAAATGAAGAAGAATCCAATGATTTTTCAAATAGGCAATCTACTGTTGTAAATGCAAAAAAAGTTGGCAGGAATAAACCTTGCCCTTGTGGAAGTGGCAAAAAGTATAAGAATTGTTGTGGAAAGTAGACAGCCGCCTTTCTTGGGGCATCCATAATAGATCGCCTCAATAATCTAAGCTACGGCTACAGAGCGGTACATATCATCGCCAAAATATCCGGGAAGCCGGTTTGGACAGAGCACTTTCTTTGACAGATAAACCAAAGGGAGAGAAGAAATGATTTTTCTAATCGAGTACAACCGGCGCAAAGGACAAATCGTTAATTCTCGCGACTTTGATGACTCGCAACGGCGAGAGGCTGCGGACTCGCGGCTTGAGATCGAGTTGGATCTAAACCGCAAGGGGATAAATCACGAAGTGGTACTGCTGGAAGCAGATAGCAAAGATGCATTACTCCGGACACACCGGCGTTACTTCGCAGACCTCACCCAGCTTTTGCAATTTGCCGGCAGTTAACACAAATATCCAGACTGCGAGAGGGAAAAAGGAATCGAAATAAGGAACAGATTAATGCTTTAAGGAGGAAAATAAATGCTGAAAAAGATAGTGTTCTGGATGTTATTGCTTGGGTGTATGGTGACTACTTCCGGCTGTGTACCGGCAGGGATGTGTTTCCAGATGGTTGCTTCATGTTTGTTCATGGATAAGATTGATCGAGAAGCTGACAAGATGGAAATGAGGGTACATAAAGATATATACCACAAAAAGTATGATCAGGCTCTCAAAAGGATAGAAAAATTCAGACAAAAGTATCCCAACCTACCTTCTGGCATAAACTCTAACACAGCTTCTACAGAAGTTCAGGTCTATGAAGCTCAAAAGAGATATGATCTTGCTATTAAGACACTTGAAGAATCCTTGAAAATTACTCCTGATCCATTGGATTCGTGGAATTATAATAGATTGGGTAAATTATACCTGAAGCAAAAACAGAATGAAAAGGCAGAGGATGCCTTCAAAACAGCACAAGAATTGAGTGAGTGTGATTTGCAAATGCAAAGAGCTTATGCCTATCAAAATGCTGACATGAATGATAAAGCCATTGAGATTTATACCCAACTTATAGCCAAATTTTCAAATTATTCTATTATTTATACCCGTTTGGGATATGTTTATTGCCTGAAGGGTGATATTAAACAAGCTATCTTTAATTATGATCAAGCATTGAAAATAAATCCTGAAGAAGATGATGATCGTATTCAAATTGGTTCTCTATATGCTATCATTGGTGAACGAGAAAAAGCCAAAGAAATGTTTAATCTGATTTCTTATCCCTCTTGTATGGTTAATATGGCAAAAAATATTTGTAAATATTTAGATTCTGACTCCTATAGAAAAAATATTCAACAAAATATGGAATCTA
>JACQYP010000005.1 GCA_016208205.1 Candidatus Desantisiibacteriota bacterium
TAGCTTGTTTTTTGAATGAAAAATTACGATTCACGGTGAACCAGCACACCATCTCAATTTTATTACATTCAGTATACTATAAATTGTAAACAATGTCTACTTGTTTTTTATTTGCTTTCGTTGAGTTTTTAGAGGTACCCGTATAATAGATCATAACTCGTCCGTGGAGATAAAGAATGAATATCCCTTTGGCCAAGGCAATGGCTGTCCCAGCAGAACAGTTACAATCATAAACACGGTGAAAACCCAAGATAACAAAACGAGCAAGATTGAAATTACTGTAACTATTTCAAGTATTACAGATAATTCTGGTTCTGTGAAGAAGAAAACGACCAGCAAAACTACGGATGAGTATGGAAATAAGCTTTTTTCCAGCGAGTATCCCGATATCTATTATGACAAAATATTGACAGGAACATACACATTGACCAACTACAACGCACCGGCAACATATTCCACGAAGTTAGGATGGAATATTTTTTCCGAGTCTTATTCTTGGGATTTAGTGGAAGAAATCGACAAACCTATAAGCTTCGTAACGAGAGAATACGGACAGTGTGATGAAGAAATAATCAAAACAAAAACCTATAATAGAGACGACTTACATGGTATGATTATCGGCATAAGCCAGACCGCCAAAGGCACCTGCACATTAAATAAGCTCCCGACCATCGATGGTGCCCTAATCTCTGGGTTTATGATAACTGGTGCAACAAATACTGGCATTGTCTGCTTTTCCTCCTCCCCAATCATCACCAACAACACCATATCAGGGAATAATTCTGGCATCAACTGCGAACCCTTCTCTTCTCCAACCATCACCAATAACACCATTTCAGAAAATGGCGAAGATGGTATCGACTACGGCTTTTCCTCCCCAACCATTACCAATAACACTGTATCAGGAAATGGCAGGCTTGGTATTGGCTGCTGGTCATCCTCTCCAAATTCAACCATTATGAACAACATTATTACCGGAAATACCGCATGTGGCATCTACTGCAACTCCTCCTCTCCAATCATCACCAACAATACCATCTCAGAGAATGTCGAAAATGGTATCTACTGCTACTCCTCATCTTCCCCAATAATTACTAACAACATTATTGCCGAAAATGGCACAACTGACATAAGCTGCTATGGTATCTCTGTTTGTCTACCTGGCACCCCGGTTATTGACTACAACGATGTCTGGAGGAATGGATTAGATGGTAATAACAATTATTACTCTGTTGGCACAGGAACTCATGATATTTCTCTTGACCCCCAATTTATCGGAGGAGGTGACTTTCACCTCCAATCCACCCCTCCCTACTCTTCCTGCATAGATGCAGGTTCAAACATTGCCCAGGGCATCACATCAACCGACAAAGATGGTAATCCAAGGGTAGTCAGAACAGTTGACATGGGTGCGTATGAATATCAGGGTGTACTACTAACTGCTGCAAAAATAAAGATAGAAGATGAAACCGGTCAGGAAATCAGCACAAAGACATTAACCACAGACGGCAGACTAACCTTAATCTTGAGAGGCTATACCGCAGAAGATGTTTTAATTGGAGATATTGCAGGAACATGGACAGTCATTGGAGAAATTGGAACTTGTACACCCAAATATGGCAGATCCACCGTATTTAATCCAACTACACCAGGCATAGGCACAATATCAGTCGAATATGGAACACTGACAGATACGACTGAACTCATTACTATAGAAATAGGTAATATTACCGAAATTAAGATAGTGGATTCAGGTGATCAGGAACTTGGAACAATGACATTAACTACCGATGGCACCCAAACCTTTTATCTTAGAGGCTACGACAATGATAATAACTTGGTTTATGTAAGTGGAACATGGACAGTCTTTGGTGGAATTGGAACTTGCACACCCGAATATGGCACATCCACCATCTTTAACCCAACAACAGTAGGAATTGGCATAATCTCAGCCGAGTATGGAACACTGACAAATACAACAGGGACAATAACAGTAAATTGTGGCATACCAACTTCTCTTATTATTGTCTCTGGAGATAGTCAGCAATCAACTGTAACTACTACCTTACAAAACCCATTTATCGTGAAACTTACTGATACCTATAGTAATTTAGTTGACTCTTATCCAGTTATCTGGCAAATGATAGAGCCGAGCTATGGGGCCATTTTATCAGCTACGACAACTACAACCAATATATTAATGGCACAATCTCTACTATTTTTACCCCTGGCACAAAGACCGGGACATACACAATAATTGCTAAAGCAGATAAATTAACAGCAACATTTACCACTATGGCTACCTATGGCACACCAACCTTCCTCACTACTGTCTCAGGAGATAAACAGGAAGCCACTATAACTACTACCTTAGCAAACCCATTTGTAGTAAAACTTACCGATACCTATGGCAATTCAGCAGGTTCTTCTTCGGTTGTCTGGCAAATAATAGAGCCGAATTATGAGGCTTCGTTATCAGCAACATTGACTACAACCAAATATTAATGGCACAACTGCTACTATTTTAACCATCGGTACAAAGACAGGGATATATACCATATTTGCTAAAGCAAATGAATTAACAGCAACATTTACGGCAACAGGTACCGATGTTACACCACCAATAACCACAGATAATGCAC
>JACQYP010000006.1 GCA_016208205.1 Candidatus Desantisiibacteriota bacterium
GATGCTCTCTTGCCCTTTCTATGCCCTCTTAGAGGCAGATTTATGGGGTAGTGTGAATTCAGAATTCGCTTTATCGAATATTCAGAGTTCATCAAAGGCAAGCTCATCAAAGGGGCAACCAGATTTCATTTCTGTTGTTATCGTAGGTTTCGTTCCCTTTGCGCGATGCTACCTCAGCAGCAATCTCATTTTTGCTCTCAGATAATGAGCCAAAATCAAGAGAGGATGAGACATCTACTGTAAGAATTATTGTTCGTTGTCGTTCTTCGATATATTTTTTGACATAAGGACTTCCGAGCCGTGCCGTAATATTCCAGTCAATAGCACGAATATCATCCCCGGATTGGTATTCCCGCACCTCATAAAATTCAAGCCCTTGTCCCTTGAATACACTGCGATACTCCCCTGCAAAAAGCTGGTTAACAAGCCTGCAGGAGCTTATCTCTATTCGTCTGATTTTTTTAATTATATCTTTTGAAAGCATATACGAATACCCTGCTCCATGTTTTATGCACTTATTTTAGTTACGCGAATTTTTGTTTTCAATACTAAGGATTTTATACGGATTTCAGGAAGTATCCTTGAATGCTGACAACTCATGGCTCGTTTGGGAAACGAGCCCTACATATAGGAATCCGAAATGTAGGGTGCGTTTCCCAAACGCACCTTTGCCGGATACCAAATCAACGGTTATTTTCTAAAAATCCATATTATTTAATTAGAATTGGAGTAAGCGTTCACAGAACGCTAAAATTAGAAATTGGAAATTAGAAAATGTCCCCCGCTGGCAGTGGTAGGGGGTGGAATTGAGCCTTTATGCTACCCTAATTTCGACATTGTTCATCGTTTAGGTCACGGACAAACTTTGTAGGTTGGGTTGAGGAACAAAACCAAACTTACCTAAATAGCTGAAACGATGGGCAATACCATTTTTTTACCTAATTTCCAATTTCCAATTTCAGGTTAATCCTAAAAAGCACAAACAAGAATCGTGCCGGACAGTATTGCTGCTGTCCATGGTTTTCTTAAATTTTCCATAATGAGAATTGCTGGACTAATCTTGTTTTCTTGTTGACTTTAACACCTGATACTGGTATAATATACGAGATAGAAGAAGAAAGAGCCACAGAGAGCATAGTACGGACAAATATTATTACACTTGCTAATAGCTAACAAGGAAATAAGATTATGGCAAATTCTAAAGAAGCAAATTTAAATACAGACCTCGTAATTTTCTCCCAAAATCCTCTTATTTTTTGGACAGTGGGGATTCACCTATTTCAATTACCAGATATTTGCCTATTGGAATCTGAGTTTCCAAGTTTGTCAGTTTTCGGCATAATTGTTCCTGAGCTAATCTTTGTTCCTGAGCTAATCTTCGTTTAGGTTGTTGCAATGGTTCCAGACGGACTATCACTTCTTTCTTTGTGCTTTTTATCCATCCATGACAGTCAGTAATAGCATAAAACAAATCGACCAACTCATTTTTTTGATTGTAGAATGGTTGCAACCATTCTACGATCTGTTTCCGGGCATTCCACACAGAACTTGTTACAAAATCAAACAAATACTTGCCTTCATTATCTATCTGTTTGAATGACCTGTAATCCTCCAGAGAAGACACATTAATCCTTTCCGGCAGAGTACATTTTTCTTCCTTAAGTTGATCTCTTTCACCTTCTTTCTTTTGAATCTCCTCCTTCAATCGTTCTCTGGCACTATTCTTTCGTATTTGTCCTTCTTTTTCTTCTTTGGTTTTTGTTATCTTCTTATAAAGCTTGCCCAGATCTTTTTCAAGCCCATTAATTAAACCCTGTTTCTCTTTGATAGCTGGATTGGCAATCTCCTGATGCTCGCTTTTTGTCAACTTGAATCCTGGATGATAATGCAAAGGATGCCGATCATTGATATGCTTAAAGGTATTTTCTGAAGCACCCCACCGGCTTAATATTGCCAGAGCACAGTCTTTTGTACTCATCCCCTTTTTCCCATCCCAAGCCAATCCGCAAGTTCTTCGTCCAGCGGTTTTATTCCATATGTAGATTCGCCTTAAAGTAAAGCTATGTGCTTCAACATTAGTTTGTTCCGGAATGTATTCAAATGTTTTCTCTCCCTCAAAAATACCGTACTTCTTGCCATTCAACTCAAATTCTTCAGTAAATTTCTCTTCCTTAATGGCAGCTAATTTCACAGGATCAGCATGCTTTTCCCATGTTACAAAGGGAATATTATCCAGAACAAGACCAGAAAAAAAGCTGGTTCCAGATCCTTCCCGATCAAAAACCATAATCGGTAATTCAGAAACCTGTCCCTTCCATTTCTGACACAAATTCACTATATGGCTACGCAAATCTCCTTTTCCTTCCTGTATTTCAAAATCCACTATTCGTCCACTACTATCGCAAGTTACCAGATTTGTCTGACCAGGAAATGGCATTCGTCGTTGTGTATTATACGCATAATGTACCTTTTCCTTCCCTGTATAGGGGAGCAAATGTCTGTCTGTAAACCATAACCATAGTCCTATTATCCCCTTACGAATCTGATAGCCAAAATAATCTTCCATGAGTTTTTTTGAAACCTGCTTTTGCACAGCAAGATAAAACCATAACCAAACCTTGGGTTTGCAGGGTATTTTTCTTATCCCTAACACAATACCAGCCTCCCGTGCATATATATTCTTAAGCTGTTCTATTGAACGAATATTACGGGCAACCATCAAAAGAAAAACCAGGAAAATCTTGTATACAGAACCAAAATGTCCCATCACTAACCCTAACCACTTCCATTCAGTAAGCAAAGGTATTAAATAGCAGAATATACCTGCATAACGCGTTGATTCCCATTCATGTTCTTCTGAAAATGGCTGTTCAGGGTTCTCCACATTCTCGCATCGTTTGTCAAAATCAAAATCAAAAAGAGATTTATATTGTACCTGATTCTCTTGCTTCTCCTCCAGAGCCTTTTGACGGATTTGAGCTATTTGCAGAGATTTGTTGCCTTGATGCCGTTTCTGTGAATGCTCTTGTCGATGATCACGCAACTTCTTGTCTTTAGCCGGAACGAAACCATGAATAAGACCCTCTAATCCAAAAAGCCTTTTGATTTCTATATAATTATCTATACTCTGCCGGCTTATTGAAGTAGCTGAAGCCAGACGATGCTTAATAGCACCCATTTCAACCGCTTCTGTCATAAAAAGACGCTTAGCAGGTTTATCCAGAAGGTTCACTGCCTTTACGAAGGTGCCATATTTGTAAAGAGTAACTTTGGTTCTCTTAATAATTTCAATATCTAATCCCGGACCAATATTTACTTTGTTTTTATCCTTTGGAATAGCCATATCCAATAAACTTATTTGTCCCATAATCCCTCTTCTCATAGATAAACTATGACTATAGTTTATCACAAAAGAAACGATTTGGCAAGCACAAATAAGACTATTTTTAACTTTATCTCCATTAATTAAAATATATAAATCTTCAAATGTCCAATTATTGTGTAACATGCTGTAAATACAATGAGTTGAAATTGACCTGAATATATGCTTATGATAAAGAAGCGGGAAGCAAACATCAAATTGCAAAGGAAATTATTACACAGTGTTGGGAACAACGCAGGGGTGTAATTAGCGTACAAGTTCTTTGTGAGTTTTTTGTTCGTGTAACCCGGGTAAGTAGTATAATTATCGATGCAGAAGAAGCAGAATCTATAGTACATAATCTGATAATGAATTGGCGTGTAATTTATCCTGATAGTATTCTTGTTATGGAAGCAATTCATGGATGGAGGAAACATCAATTCTCATTTTGGGATGCTTTTATTTGGGCATCAGCAAAAAAAGCAAGAACTTAACAACTCTATAGCGAAGATTTTCAACATAAACAAATAGTTGAAGGTGTCCAGTTTATTAATCCTTTTGTTGCCGGCAATGAAGGAAAGATGATTGAATCGTAATATAAGGAAAAAGAAAAGTGTTATGCAAGAAATAAAAATAGGTGAGTAGTTACACTATTTGTGGATAAAAAATCTGATTACGAGGAGGTATTGAAAAATGAAAAGGTTTGTAGGAAATATTGGGATTTTAGGGGTTTTGGTTTTGAGTCTTTATGCTCAGGCTGTGCAGGCTGGTGAAGGTTGGTATGAGTTTGTGTGGAAACAGCCTGAGGGATGCTATTTTAGCTATCCTTGTGGAATAGCCGTTGACCCATCCGGTAATGTCTATTCTTGCTGATACCCATAACCACCGTATCCAAAAATTCAATTCATCCGGGGGATTTTTAGCAGAATGGGGAAGTAAAGGAACTGGTGATAGTCAGTTTAACGGGCATCAAGGAATAGCCGTTGACCAATTTGGTAATGTCTATGTTGCTGATACCTATAACTGCCGTATCCAAAAGTTTGCTCCAATAGCAGGTGCCATCTCTATTACCTCTACCCCTGCCGGTGCTGATATTTACATTGATGAAGTAAACACAGGCACAATTACCCCGGCTGCCTTAACCAATATTACCGCTGGTACCCACATCATCAAGCTAACCAAAGCCGGCTATTCCGACTGGACTGCCACAATAACCGTAATAGCAGAGGCAACAACAAATATTACTGCCACACTGTCTCCCTGCTCTGTTACTGTATGGAGACATTCGGGAGAGTTCATAGGAACATATACCACCATTCAGGCTGGCGTAAATGCCTGTCCTGTAGGGGGGACAGTCTCGGTTGCGGCTGGCAATTACAATGAAGCAGTTTATATTGACAAACGGATTGCCCTGATTGGAGCAGGAAGCAATTCCACCACCATTACTGCCGCTGGTCTTGGTAATACAAACACAGTTACCTTTGAGGGTGAGGCTATGAATGGTGCAACAATCGCCAATTTTACAATCACTGGTGCAGGTGGAGATGATTGTTATCGTGGCAATGGAATATCCTGCGATAATGGTAATCCCATCATCACTAACAACAGAATAACAGGGAATGGAGGTGAGGGCATTGATTGCTTCGGTAATTCCTCCCCAATTATTACTGACAATATTATGTCAGGAAATGGCGGCGGCATTGATTGCTACGACTCCTCCGCACCTGTCATTACCAACAATGACATATCAGGGAATAGCTGTGGCATCGACTGCTACGACTCTGCTTCATCCATTATCACTAATAATATAATAACAGGAAATAGGGAGCTTGGTATCAGCTGCTCGGGAAATGCCTCTCCGACTATTATTAACAACACAATAACAGGGAATAGGGAGAATGGCATCGTGTGTAACTCCGCCTCCACAACCATCACCAACAACACCATATCAGGGAACGCTACTGGCATCTACTGCTACAACTTCTCCTCCCCGACCATCACCAACAACATCATATCAGGGAATTGCTGGGACATCTACTGTTGCTTCTCCTCTCCAACCATTGACTACAACGATGTTTGGGGAAGTAGAAGTAGTAGCGACTACAGTGATTGCTCTGCTGGACCACACGATATATCTCTTGACCCCCAATTCATCGGAGAGAATGATTACCACCTCCAACCCACCTCCCCCTGCATCAACTCCGGCTTAAACACCGCCCCTGGCATGCTTTCCACCGACAAAGACGGCA
This sequence comes from Candidatus Desantisiibacteriota bacterium, assembly GCA_016208205.1. Next base: position 5,611 of record JACQYP010000006.1, read on the forward strand.
ATCCCCGCATAGCAGGCGGCATAGTCGATATGGGTGCGTATGAGTATCAAGGAGCAATTACACCAACCACCAACATTGCTGTAATTTCCGGAGATGGGCAAATGGCTACAGTGTGTACTACCCTGGCACCGTTTACCGTTCAGGTAACCAATACCAATGGCAATCCCATCGCCGGCCACTTAGTCCACTGGACAATAGTTGACGCACCAGCCACAGCTGGGCTTTCTGCCACGGTAAGTACTACCGGTGCAGACGGCATGGCAACAACGACCCTGACCCTCGGCACAAAATCAGGCACATACCGGGTAACTGTCCATGGTTCAACACAGGCAACCTTCACCGCCACCACCACACCAGACACAGTATCCCGCATAATCATGGAGGATCTTGAGGGAATAGAAACAGGCACAAAGACATTAACCTCAGGCGACAGGCTGCCCCTGTATCTTAGAGGCTATGACAATTATAGAAACGAGACAATCGTAAGTGGAGACTGGACAGTCTTTGGCAGAACCGGCACCTGTACTCCGGCATACGGCACAGCCACTGTATTTAAGCCAACAAGGGCAGCAAGCTATACAACAAGAGTCTCTGCCAGATATGGAACACTGACAGACTCAACAGGTGCAATCAATATAACCCCGGGTCAGATTGCCTCAATTAAGGCAGTGGATTATTACAACAGAGAAATAGGAACAATGACCCTGACTGCTGATGGGACACAAACCCTGTACCTTAAAGGTTATGATGCAGACAATAATCCGATTTATGTTGCCGGAACATGGACAGTTCATGGTGGGATTGGCATTTGCACACCCGAATATGGTACCTCCACTGTATTTAACCCAACCCTGACAGGCACAGGCACAATTTCTGTCCACTCTGCCCAATATGAAGCCATGACAGATACCACCGGCATCATAACAGTGAATGCAGGCAGCCTCTTTTCAGTAGAAGTCTCTGCTACCCCTACTACTATCTTAAGAGGAGGGTCGTTTACCCTTACTATTATTCCTAAGGACAGGGATGGAAATGTGATTTTGTCCACAGGCAGGGCTGCTATTTCTAACCTTACCAGATCCATCTCACCCACACAAGTTTAAGCACTATCTCCGGAACCACAACCCTTGTTGCCACCATTACCATTTCTCCCAGCGGGGGATTGGATGTAATCAAAGCCACTGTGACCCTGGGAACAAGACGCGTAGCAGGGACATGTTCTATACTTGTCCTTGTTCCTGGCGGCGGGCAGTTTGCAATTGCTCTTTCTGAGGAGGTATCATATAACGCAAGCGGTACATTTCCGGAGCCCTTCTGGTTGAAAATAGAGGATACAGAAGCAGGGGCAATCTCGCAGTTGGCCCATCAGCTTGGTGCGTACAAAGAGATTACAATGGGTACAGCAACAGGCGTTATCACCGGCACCCTGCCTACAACCATCCTTGTTGAAATACCATTTGATTCTGCAAGGCTAAGAAATCTTGACCGTTCCACCCTGAAACTCTGGATCTACAGGGATGGAGAATGGTAGGAGATTGAGGAATCAGGGGTATATTCCAATAGAGACTTTGTCTGGGCAAAGATTACCCATTTATCATTATTTGGTATAGCCGGAATTGCCGTTACTGACCCGGGCGGAGCAATTGTCTATCCCAATCCATTCTGTGCAGACAAGCATACCTGTATATATTTTAGTCAGTTGCCCACGGACTCTACGATTCAAATCTTCACCGTAGCAGGTGAGTTAGTGCGGGAAATACGGGCAAACAGTTGGGATGTTTGTAATTCTGATGGTGAAAAGGTTGCCTCAGGCATATATCTTTATCTCATTACAGATCCTGCGGGGAATAAGAAGGCTGGTAAATTAGGAGTGATACAGTAGTATCGCGTTAATCTCAATATGTCGCACTAACTGTGGTCAGGTTGTTTAGGCTGAAGGCTGAAGGAAGAAAATGCTCTAACAGATTATCTTCCCCTTCAGCCTAAATACCTTCAGCCTTCTTCCTAAACACCTGAGTAGTTACTCAATTTCATTAGTCCAAATACTTATAAATCACCTCTGCCATAGTTGTCTGCTACTTTTTATTTGACAAATACTAATGTTCATAGTATACTTAAGCTATACAGAATACAGACTCCTGACTCCTGTATTCTGCCTTCAATTCCTCGCAGGCTTTAAGGAGAATAGATATGGTTGTTAAGGGCTATCCTCTTTGGCTGATATTATTTGTATGTTTATTGGCCTTTGGTGCAATCAATGCCGAAAGCTCTTTGATTATCTCGCCTGAGAATGCTGTTATCACTGCCGGCGGCAGCATTACCTGTCAGGCTACGGATACGGTTGCAAATGCAGATGTGACCGGTTTAGCAACGTGGACCATAAACGGTGGCGGCAGCTTTGCTGGGAATGTGTTTACCGGAACCATGACAGGGACATTCGTTATTACTGTGTCGTATGATGGAACGAGTGCCACAACTGCTGTAACTATAACACCGGGCAGCCCCATCTCCTTTGGCATCTCACCATTAAATGCTACTGTTACTGCAGGGGGGGATGTTTCGTATTATGCCACAGCTACAGATGGTTATAATAATCAATGGGATGTTACCGGTTCAACTACATTTACCGCAAGTTCTAACATCTTTGTTGGTAATTCCTTTGGTAGTTTTTATGCCGGTACTGCTACTGTTACTGCCTCATACCAGGGGATGACTGTTACAACAACTGTAGTTGTTATTCATGGCAGCCCCAAAGACTTGAGTATCTCACCTGTCCATGTAAGCATTACAGCAGGCAGTCCTGTCACCTATTATGCCACAGCTACGGATTATACTAATGTTAACCAATGGGATGTTACAAATGAGGCAACATGGACCACAACCGGCGGCGGCTCATTTGTCAGTTGGCATGTGTTTATGGGAACTGTTGCCGGGACACATATTATCACGGCAGGATATGGGGGACAGGCAACTACAACCACCATAACCATCGACCATGCTGCACCAACGACCTTAAGCATCTCTCCAGGGACAACAACCATAATTGCCGGCGAAAAGATAGAATATCATGCTACAGCCACAGATTTGTACAGTAACTCATGGGATATTACGAATGAAGCAATATTTACTACAAGCGGCGGCGGTTCATTTGTCAGTTGGCATGGGTTTGTAGGAACCGTGACCGGGACATACACTGTCTGTGCAGTATATAGTGGACAGACAGTTACGACTACAGTGATTATCACCCCTGCCACACCAACAACAGTCAGTATCTCACCCATGAGTGGCATCATAACCGCCGGTTCAAGTACGAAATATTATGCCACAGCTACAGATGGGTACAGCAACAACTGGGATGTGACAGGTGTTGCCACCTTTACTTCGACAGGCGGCAGTATGAGCGGGAATTTGTTCACCGGCACCATTACCGGCACATATTTCATTCAGGTTGCGTATCTTGGGAACACTGCTACTGCTACAGTAACCATTGACCCTGCTGTTCCAATAGGGTTGAGTATTGCTCCAAAGGAGAGGACTATTACGGCTGGTGATACGGTGGAATATCATGCCACAGCTACAGATACATATGGCAACGAATGGGATGCTGCAAATGCGGTGGCATGGACATCAAGTTATGCAGGCAACAGCCCTACCGGCGAATTATTTACTA
>JACQYP010000010.1 GCA_016208205.1 Candidatus Desantisiibacteriota bacterium
ACCGTTGACTCTGTAGCCCAACATTCTATGTTGGTTCTAACTATAAATAGGGGCTACATTATTATCAATTATTTGTATCTTCTCAATAACTCGTGGAAATCTATGTTGTAAGTTGCAGGTTGTAAGTTACGCCTACAACCTACAACTATGCTGAGTATGCCTTGAAATTTTGAGATGATACAATTATTTTCCCTTCAAGGAGGCAGAGAGCTTTGAGGTTAATGTCAATATCCTTTCTGCTGCTGCCTCTGATAATGCCCCTGTACCACAACTTGGGGTAATAATTATATTTTCGACTAATGCCTCTCTTGAAATAAAATCATGGCTTAAGGATGAAATCCCGCTGTTAAATCGATGGATTAATGTTTGTACTGATTCCTTGATAATATCTTCAACTGTAGGTACTATTCCCCATGCAAGTATCCCTCCACTCGAGAGAAAATGTTTAAGATCTGCCGGATACAGGGATAATGTATCAACAAAGTTGTAGGCATCAAAGCTTAGTATATCTACCTCTGTTCCCAGCAATATAGACCAGTCTGTATTCCCGCAACAGTGGACACCCACCAGCCCGCCTATCTCCTGAATGTTGACAATAACCTCATTTAATGCCTGGATAACCATTTTTTTATCTAATGGCACATAGGCAGAACCAAAGGCAGAGAGGTATGGTTCATCTAAAAATATTATTCCTTTTAACCCAAGTTCCTTAAACTTGGTTAGCTGCCAGCATGCTTTCATGGTTAACCCTTTGACAATAGCATCAAAAAGTATCTCATTATAAATAACAGGCTTGCCTGTTTCATCCTGAACCGTTAATCCAAAACTAATGGGACCGGTTATCTGTCCCTTGATAAACCTTACACTTGGAGATATTTCTTTTTTCAGGATTTCCATCATGGTATGAAATCCTGCACTATATTTTTTTGATATTTCAAACATAGAGATATTATTTGACAAATATTTTTCGTAAAATCTTTCAAGTTCAGCATCCATATCCTTTGAGGTATCAAAGAATATTTTCTTGTTTTCTATATCAAGATTTACGCATGGAAATCCCTCAGAGTATTGAACATACATGTTTTCCAGAAAGCCCATCCTCGGCAGTTGAGGCCAAACAGGTATCTCCGGCAGATTTTCTAAGATTATTCGACAGGCTGTATCCGGATCCTGATGCGGAAAACTTCCGATTGCAGTAGCTAAATAATTGGCACGAAAATTCATGGTAGCTCCTTATTTTGTATTATAGGACTTATAAGACATATAAGTCCTATAATACAATAAAATAGCCTCAGGATAAATCTGGTGTTCTATTCTTAACATCCTTTCAGACAGAGAATCCACTGTATCATTGGAGAGGACATCTACAGCTCTTTGGAGAATAATTGATCCGGTATCCATGCCCTCATCTACCACATGTACGGTTACACCGGTAACCCTTACCCCATATTCAAGTGCTTGTTTTTGAGCATTTAAGCCTGGAAATGAGGGTAATAATGCAGGATGGATATTCAGGATACGATCCTTGTAAGAATTTACAAAATAAGGCGTTAAAATCCTCATAAATCCTGCTAAAACAACTAATTCTACCCCCTCTGCCTCAAGTTGCGTAACCATTTGCTGTTCATAATCTTGTTGGGATGAATAATCTGCCGGATTAATGAATGTAGCTTTAATCCCTGCCTTTTTTGCCCTTTCCAGGGCATAGGCATTCTCTTTGTTGCTGATGACTACCCTGATATCAGCATTCAGGCTGCCATCATTGGTAGCATCAATGATGGCCTGGAGGTTTGATCCCCTTCCTGAGACCAGGACACCCAGCGATACATTTTGCATTTATTTTACCCCACAAATATTCAAATCGTAACTACTCAGGTTATCTGGTTTAAGGTTCAAGGTTCAAGGTTCACAGATAGTAACCTTGTGTCGTCAATTCGTGTGCTAATTTTCAAGCCTCAATATCTCCAAACCGTTCAGTTCCCTGCATTCGCAGGGACAAGCTTCATCGCTCTCCAACCTTGAACCTGAGTAGTTACTTCAAATCAATAATTCGCAGCAGAGATTTTTTTCGACTCCTATATACTATAGAATACAATAAGCCCATGGATTTGTCAAGGAAAAAATGCAAAAAAATCAACCAAAGTACTTAAATCAGCACTAATTGCAGCAATATTCACCAGATTTAATCTTATGGTTCATGGTCAAGGAAAAATTATGGATACTTGCAAAAATCATGCCAGTTTTTATCTCTAAAATCATCCACAATTTGTGTGTTCCATTTTTCCCAACCCATTTATTTTAACAAGATTATAATTGGATATCTTCTATTGAGGCTAATAAAAATTATATGGATTTGCAACATGTGGTTTTTTTCTGCATATACCGTAACCTTTGCCTGCTCTTGGGGTTTTGATTATTAAAAAAAAAATTATTTTTTTTCTTGACAAACACATAGGGTTGTAGTACAATTTGCAAATAGCACAAGATATTGAGGAATACACAATGAAATGTCCCTTTTGCGATTATATCGAAGATAAGGTAATGGATTCCCGGGAGATAGGGGATTGTGCGATTATCAGGCGAAGGAGAGAGTGTCTTAAGTGTAGTAAAAGGTTTACTACCTATGAACGGATAGAAAAGATACCCTGTATAGTTATCAAAAAAGATGGTCGCAGGGAGCCTTTTGATAGAAATAAGATGGTTAGAGGGATTCTTAAGGCTTGTGCTAAACGACCTGTAGAGATAGAGATTATAGAAAAAATTGTAGATGATGTGGAAAATGATTTACAAGGCAATTTGTCTAAAGAAATAGATGCATCAATGCTTGGCGAGATAGTGATGAAAAATCTCTGGCAGCTTGATAAGGTGGCTTATCTAAGATTTGTTTCTGTTCATCGGCATTATGAAAATATAGAAGATTTTATCAATGAGGCAAACCAGATAAGGGCAAGGGAAGGGGAATAGAATGAATAATGAATAATTAGCATCTATATTCATTATTCATTCTATTCCCCCTGTCTCCTGTGCTCTGTCAGAATACTCTACACGAAAATATAATTCGTGTTTTTATATATAGAAACTGGGAGAATTCAAAATATGACGCTTACGATTTCATTAAGGGTGCCTGATGGAATAGTCATGGCATCTGATAGTCTCCTGACTATTCAGACACAGTTACCGCCAAAAGAGGAGTTTGTGAGATGTCCCAAATGTGAGGGCAGAATCCCATATGCTCGCATAGCTCCTTCGCCTCCTGTGCCTGTTTCTATCTCACCTAATGGACAAAAGCTCTTTTGTCTTGGAGAGGATGTAGGCATATCAAGTTTTGGCATTGGGTTTTTAACCGGAAGAACGATTGAGAGTCATATTCGAGAGTTTGAAAAGGTATCTGTTTACGGTAATGAGAATATTGAACAGATTGCAGGTAAACTTGAAGAATATTTTCGAATAGAATTAACCAAAGAGGTTGGTGATCTGACTAACATTCCGGAGAACGAATCTCCGGTTGGATTTCAGATAGCAGGATATGATAATGATGTTAGTATTGGTAAGACATTTTTGGTTAAGATAGGTAGAAAATCAGAGATTGAGCCCCTTCATACAAAGGGTTATGGTTGTACCTTTGGTGGGGATGGAAGGGTAATACAAAAGCTCTGGAAAGAAGATCCGTATATTCCCATTGCCATGCCGAATTTTCATCTTTTAACATTACAGGATGCAATAGATTATGCTATTTTTTTAATGCAAACAACGATTCAATTTCAGCGGTTTGCAACAATGATACCTACTTGTGGAGGAGATATTGATATTGCTATTATCACTCATCAAGAGGGGTTTATGTGGATTGAGCGGAAGGAACTGGTTGGGGTTTATAGATAAAGAAAAACTGGGGGGGATTTTTGATGTTTAAGCTCATTCAAAAGCGAGATGGCAGAACTGTATCTTTTGATAAGGCAAAGATAGCTGAAGCCATCTTTAAGGCAGCTCAAAAGGTTGGCGGTGAGGATAAAAAGCTGGCAGATGATCTATCTGATGTTGTTATTGTTTATCTTGGAGAAAAATTTACTTCAGATCATATCTTGCATATTGAAGAGATTCAGGATGCAGTAGAAAAGATATTGGTTGAAACAGGTCATGCAAAGACCTCAAAGGAATATATACTTTATCGGGATGCAAGAAATAGAATCAGACGGGCAACTCAGTTTGCACCAAAACAAAAGAAACAACAGATTATGCCTTGTTTGTGAGAAGCTCACAAGATGATATTGTCCAGTGGGATAGAATGAAGATCATTGATGCCCTTATCAGAGAGGCTGATGTTGAGCCGGAAGTGGCAGAAAAAATAAGTCGTGAGGTAGAACAACAGATAAAAAACTGGGATGTACAGATCTTGACTGCTCCACTCATTCGGGAGATGGTGGATGTTAAGCTGATTGAACACGGGCTGGAAAGGGCAAGACGGGTTCATACCAGATTAGGGCTTCCTCTGCGTGATGTAGGAAGGGTTATTATTTACAAGAATAAAGAAAATGCTAATATCCCTCATAACCCTGAGGCAACAAACCTGACCCTGGCTGAAACAATAAAAAAGGAATATGCCTTGCTTGAGGTTTTTTCTCAGGATGTAGCTGATGCTCATATCCGTGGCGATTTTCATCTTCATGACCTGGGAATGATAGATAGACCCTATTGTTCCGGACAATCGCTGGAATATGTAAAAAAATATGGACTGGATTTGACTAATGCCTTATCTGTTGCCAAACCGGCAAAACATCCAGAAACATTATTAGCTCATATGGTTAAGTATTCAGCAGCCTTGCAGGGGCACTTTGCCGGAGCAATTGGGTGGGATGCTGTCAATCTTTTCTTTGCCCCATTTCTGGTAGGGATGTCTGATAATGAGATGCACCAATTGGCTCAAATGTTGATATTTGAGTATTCCCAGCAAAGCGTAGCCCGGGGTGGGCAGGCAATATTTTCTGACATTAATCTCTACTGGGAGGTGCCCAAACACTTTGAAAATGTTGAGGCAATTGGTCCTGGCGGGCAGTATACCGGAAAAACATATTCAGAATATATCAAGGAAGCGCAAAGATTTGTCTGGGCACTATTTGATGTTTATAAGGAAGGGGACGGGAGTGGACGGCCGTTTTTCTTTCCAAAACCGTTGGTGCATATTACGGAAAAATTCTTTAAGACACCCGGTCATGAGGATTTCCTGCTTCATATTTGTGATGTAGCAAGCTCTATGGGAAACACATACTTTGTCTTTGATCGAGGTGAGACAGCAAAGATTTCAGAATGCTGTCGTTTAAGTTTTAAGCTTGAGGCATCAGATATTGAGGATGCAAAGCATCCATGGAAGATGAGATATACAGCCCTTCAAAATATTACCCTGAATCTTCCAAGGGTAGCATATGCAGCTGGTTGGGATGAAGAGAAATTACTCAAGCAGTTGGATGATTTATTGGCTTTATCGGTTAAGGCTCATATGCAGAAAAGGTCTTTTATTGAGAGCTTGCTCAGCCTTGATCATGAAGGGTGTCTCTCCTTGCTGACCATGAAAAAGGAAGGCGAGCCGTATCTCAGGATGCAGCGGGTAACCTATTTAATAGGCTTGGTAGGATTGAATGAGATGATTCAATTCCATACAGGGTTTCAGATGCATGAATCTGAAAAGGCATTGAAGTTTGGATTAAAGGTAATAGCCCATCTTCATCTTATCTGCAAAAAGTTTTCAGATGAATACGGGATGCGGTTTGTTCTGGAACAAACACCTGCAGAATCTACTGCTTATCGCTTTGCTAAATTAGATATAGAGCATTATCATGATCAGGCAGTAAATGTAGTCAAAGGAAATATAGAAAATAATGAAATATATTACACAAACTCTACTTATTTGAATATTGCAGAGGCAACAAACCCTATTGATCGGGTAAAAAAAGAAGGGATATTCCATAATTTGATTGAAGCCGGGGCATTAACCCATATATGGTTGGGTGAGTCTCAACCATCACCTGAATCAGTAGCTAACTTTGTGACAAAGGTGTTTCGCAATACACAAAATGCTCAAGTAGCATTTTCCCCTGAGTTTACCTTTTGCAATACCTGCAGCAAGGTTGTCAGGGGATTAAAGGATCATTGTTTATTTTGCGGGGATACGCATGTTGAAGGAATTACCCGGGTAACAGGGTATTTCTCTAAGGTATCCGGTTGGAATAAGGGTAAAATAGCGGAATTACATGATAGATATAGAAGCGGATTGGAGTAACTATTTAGGTAGATAGGCTGTAGGCATTTAGGTTGTAGGTTGTAAGTTGTAGGTTATCGGCATAACTTACAACCTACAACCTATAACTTACAACACAGATGACCCAAGTTATTAAGAAGATACAAAATCGAGGATAAGTAAACTAATAAATATAGAAGCTGGGAGGGGAAAACTTATGGAATTTAAGGTGTTTGGAACAAAGGAATGCAGTGGGTGTAAGACAAGCATGAAGCAGCTTGATTTTTACCTGAAGCGATGGGAGATCAGTGATCAAGTGGATCTGTGTTTTTATGACATGGAAACAGCTGAAGGGCTTGCTGAGGGTGCGTATCATGAGGTAGTAAAGATTCCTACAACGATTCTCATGAATACTGTCAGTCCCTTAGCCAGGTGGGAGGGTATTGTTCCCCCTGCAGATGATGTGAGATCCTATCTTGGGGGTGCAATCGTAGAAAAAAGCAGGAAGGTAGCATAGGCTGTAACCGTTTACGGTTACATGGGGAGGGACACAGCCTCTTTTTTAAGGGGCTGTGAATTTTTCTCTTGACAAATCGTAAAAAATAGTGTATATAGTAAGTGTAAGCAAATTAGATGATCGCTGTTGGACAGCAACAGAGGAAAGTCCGAGCACCACAGGGCAGGATGCTGGGTAACACCCAGTGAGGGTAACCTTAAGGAAAGTGCAACAGAAAATACACCGCCGATGGCTCTCAATCAGCCAGATTTAATGCTGTGAGATTAAGTTTGAGGACGGATCTGGTTACAGAGATAGGGACAATTTTGATGATGGCTGCTTGTTTTTGATGAGAAAGGTGCAAGAAGCCTATGGTGTGTGAAATGTCAAGCAGCAGAAGATGAGTGGTTGTTTATGCTCCTTATTTTTGTTATTTGAACTCGCAAGTGGAGATTTTGACAACCTTTTTAGATGATTGTTCCATATGTTGTGTTCGGCTCAAATAGCCAAGTTAAGTTGAATGCATAGTTTATCTTACAGACTATGCTTATCTGAAGTGATTTTGTGATTAGTCTGGCTGATTTGAGAGCTCAGGTAAGGTTGAAATGGTGAGGTAAGAGCTTACCAGCAGGGGAGCGATTCTCTGGCTTGGAAAACCCCATCCGGTGCAAGACCAAATAGGAGGGATTTTGAGGTTTCCTCAAAAACAGTTGCCCACTGTTTCTCTCGGGTAGGTCGCTTGAGGTAAATGGTAACATTTATCCTAGATAGATGATCATCAAAAGGGGTTTTTCCCCTTTCACAAACCTCGGCTTATAATTTGCTTACGCTTTGGGTGAGAAAAATGTAAGGCTTAAGGTAACCTCTGAAGTTTCATGTCACTCTTATTCGATAGATGAAGAGTAACTGAACTTAGACATTGGAATAAATACCATTAAGCCTACAATTTCTCACCCTATTTTTTTGTATCTTGTTCACCGCAGAGACGCAGAGATGAATGAAGAAGTGGTCAGTGGACAATAGGCAGTGGTCAGTAGGCAGGCAGGAAGAAAGAAGTAGTAAAAGCAATTCTGCCTACTGACCACTGCCTATTCATTCATCTCTGCGTCTCTGCGGTGAAATAGGAAGCACATTAACAGGAGAAATACATGATCGATACCCTTTCCGGCAAACTCATAAAAAAACTGCCAACATATGTTTTGATTGATGTTAATGGTGTTGGTTATGGAGTAAATATTCCGCTTTCTACCTACCATCAGCTGATTCAATCACAGGATAATGTGTCCTTATTTACCCATCTGGTTGTTCGAGAGGATGGGCTTATCCTTTATGGATTCTCTACTACTGATGAAAAGAGGGTATTTCTTGCTCTGGTTTCTGTGAGCGGAATTGGTGCCAGAACAGCCTTAGCTGTGCTTTCTACACTTTCTGTAGAAGAGTTTGAGCAGGCTGTTATACGAGAGGATGTAAAGAGATTGACCAATGTTGCCGGCGTGGGGAAGAAAAGTGCTCAGAGAATAATCCTGGAGCTGAAGGAAAAATTCTCGAATCAAGGCACATCCTCATCTCTACCTATCTCTCTTCATGAAGAGGATATAAAAGAGGATGCAATCCTTGCCCTTGTTTCATTAGGTTATAAAAGGGCTGCGGCACAGACGGCTGTGCAAAAAGCAGCAGCAGCTAAGAGCAATACATTGGGGATTGAAGATTTGATCAAGGCATCGTTGAGGGTTTTGTCGTAAGGCAAGGTAACTGTTCACGGTGGACAGTTGAAAAACAATAGCCGCTTGCGGCTACGAAATTTATGTGGAGTGCGGTAGCTTACTATGCAGCAAGTACCTTTCTGTCTATGTGTCTGGTATCCTGAACGATTTCCAGAGGAGATGCATGAGATACACCCCCTCCCAGATAGCCTGCTTAAAAAATAAACAACATCTCTCTGTACTTTGGCAGAGACCAACACTCATCATCTGTCTCAACTTCAAGCATATCAACTACTTCCCGTAATTCAGTCATAACCGGCAAAACGCTGTTGCAATAAGCATCTGCTTGCTTTTCATCATCACCATACATACCTGCTGCATTAGTTAATTTGCCCTCAAGCTCTGCA
>JACQYP010000007.1 GCA_016208205.1 Candidatus Desantisiibacteriota bacterium
ACAGATAAATATTATTGCACTTGCTAATAGCTAACAAGCCTCTTTAATCCTGACAATCTACGACCATCTGTATCTTAATTAAGAAATCGCCATTGTGGAGGAGAGTGTGAAAGGAGCTAATTTATGAGTGAATTAATCCTACAGGAAGCAATAGAGAAAAAGATTTACTTGATACGAGGGCAGAAGGTTATGCTGGACAGTGACCTTGCGAAAATATACGGTGTTACGACAACAAGGCTGAATCAACAAGTAAATAGGAATCAAGACCGCTTTCCAGAAGATTTTAGGTTTCAATTAACGAAAGAAGAATTTGAGAGTTTGATATTGCAATTTGAAACATCAAAGAAAAGACGCGGTGGCCGCCGTAAACTACCCTATGTATTTACAGAACATGGCGCTATTATGTTGGCAAGTGTCTTAAATAGTGTTATTGCTGTACGAGCCAGTATCCAAGTGGTGCGTGCCTTTGTGCATTTACGGGAAATTTTATCAACCCATAAAGAACTTGTACATAAATTAAACGAACTTGAGAGAAAAACAGAAAAACATGATACCCAGATACAAGCAATTTTCGAGGCAATTCGCCAGTTAATGGCTCCGTCAGAGAAGCCAAAACAGAACATTGGATTTTATAAGGATTAGGAAAGAATTAAGCAATACTTGTATCCTCTCAATATTTTGCACTGAACCGTGTCCGTAGGGTAGGACAGACATTCCTGTCTGTCTCTTATCTCACGGACACGAATAAAGGTATATTATAAATGAAGCTATCAATTAAACTTCTACTATTTGCTACTCTTATTGTTATTATTGCATTAAGTATTGCCTCTATATTTTATATACGAGATATTCTTAAGGGCTTACCCGGATTATACCCACTGAAGGATAATACTACCCCGGAGTATCATGACTTGCCTACAAGCGTTTATTCAAACAAGGATGAATTAATTGCTGTCTTTACTGTCATCAGGCAAAGGATGTCTGCTTTCAAGGATGTGCCCGGGTATTTAACAGATGCGGTTGTTCTGACCAATGACCCTGATTTCTATCAACGCAAAGGGACAAGCCTCAAAAAAATTATCTCCATACTACCCCCCCTCACCTTTGGGAAGAAAGCTGAACTGAAGAGAACTGCTTATAATCACACTATTACCGAAGAACTGCTTGAACCCTTGTTTTCAAATCACAATAATACCTTTCGCCATCGGCTACAGGTGGCTCTTCTTGCTGGACAGGCAGAGAAGATATTTACGAAGGAGGAGATATTATCCCGATATATGAACAGAACCTTCCTTGGTCATGGAAATTATGGTGTTGAGGCAGCTTCACGGTGTTATTTTCGAAAGACTGCAAAGGACTTAAAATTAGCAGAATGTGCACTTTTAGCCGGGCTTTTCCATACACCAGAGGAATTTTCACCATTTATTTGCCTTGATAAAGCAATTAGAAGGCAAAAAGAGGTGCTTGGCGTAATGCTCAAGGCAGGTCGTATTACTCAACAAGAATATATGGATGCTCAAAAAGGGATGGAAAAAAAACTTAAAAGAATAGGGAAAAAGGGACCGGGCAATATCAAAACAACCGTGAATACTGTCCCTTACTTTGTAGATTATATCCGGGAAAATATATCCAGAGAATATGGGAAGAATGCAATATATAAAACAGGATTAAAGGTATATACCACTCTGGATCTTGGACTTCAGCGACAGGCAGAGATGGTGATTGAAGATGCATTAATGGAACTAAACAAGAATAATCTTACTAACTCAATGATAGAAGGGGCATTAATATCACTTGATTCAACAACCGGATATATAAAGACAATGGTTGGCGGCAGCGGGGTAGTGCGGTTTAATCGAATGAATCGGGCAGTTTATACTCACAGACAACCGGGTTCAGCCTTTAAGCCCTTTATCTATACTGCTGCTATTGATTCTGGTTTCACCACGGCTACACTGCTTAATGATTCAGAAATATCATATGGGAAATGGAAACCCAAGAATTATGAGGATAAATTTCTTGGAACCATTACCTTAAGATATGCCCTGGAGCAATCTATAAATGTTGCCTCAATAAAGCTGCTTAATAAATTAGGTGCCAGGAAGGCGATTGATTATGCCAAAAGAATGGGCATAGAAAGTAAGCTTGATAATGACCTGACCCTGTGTCTTGGTGTCTCGACAGTAACACCAATAGAGATAGCCGGGGCATATACCCCATTTGCTAATGGTGGTCTATCAGTAAAGCCTATGGCTATTAGATATATTAAGGATTATGAAGGAAACCTTGTAGATGTGTATCTGCCCAAACAAAAGCAGGCAATTTCTCCTCAAACAGCTTATATCATGCTCGATATGCTCAAAGGGGTCATTGAGCGGGGAACAGCCAGGGGTGCCCTGCATAATCGACTCGGAAGGGAAGCGGCTGGTAAAACAGGGACATCAAATGATTGTGCAGATGCATGGTTTATTGGCTTTATCCCTCAGCTTCTTACATGTGTCTGGGTTGGACACGATAAGGGACAGATTTCCATGGGAGAAGAGATGTGCGGTGGTGAAATAGCAGCTCCAATATGGAGGGATTTTATGCTTAAGGCTATCTCTCGAATACCACCAGTCTCATTCCAGAGACCAAATGATATCATTGAGGTTATCCTTGACCCATTTACCGGAATGAAGGCTACCCAGTATTGTCCCAGAATAAAAAAAGAGATATTTATCGTTGGCACAGAGCCAAAGGGAAGCTGCACAGTTCATGTTAGACCAAGAAAGGCAGCAGTATCGCCGAGGATAGAGGTAGAGACAGAAACAGACGAAGGGAGTCTTGAGTGAAGGAAGAAAGAAGGCACAAAGGAGGAAAGGCACAAAGACAGAGAAAAAGGGAGAAGAAGTCGAGTATTAGAGATTAGAGATAACTGGTTCAAAAGTTCACGGCTCAAGGTTGGAGAGCGATGAAGCTTATCTCTGCAATGGCAGGGAATTGAACGGGTTGAAGATATTGAGGTTTGACAACTCGTAGATTCATTAACTATTCCAAGAAATATGAAGAATGTAAATTGCCTAACCGTGAACCTTGAACCATGAAGGGAGACAACCTGTTTTAGCGTTTACATGAATGCTTATTTCTCTATCAATACCTGCCTTTTTGAACATTTATATTGTGGTTTTGTAGCTGATATAAAATTACTTGCTGGCTCATTGCATAGATTTTCAAAGAGTTCCATATCGTAAAGCGGTATTTTTTCTTCATCTTCGACAAAATACTCTTTAACCTTAGAGATATCATATTTTTTATCCCATAACAGGTTACTGGTCTTTGCCTCAAGGAAACAAAACCTTATCTTTAATGTCACCTTGCGATTAATACTCGGAATATCATAGTAAATATATCGCCGTTCCTCTTCTGAATAACGGCTTTTAGTAGTTATCATCTTTTCTTTTTTATCAATAAATTCCATTATTTCAAGAGCAAACAACCACTGAACACCGGAGGAAGCACACAAGTCTATTATTGCCTCAGGATTTTGCAAAGACAAGGATAGAGGTATCACCTCTGACACTGGTTTGTCCTTTGCCGAAGAGGTAGCACCTGTCAGAGGTGCTACCTCTCCGGCAAGTGGCAACTCATTTATTCCCTGCAATATCTCCTCATTGATATAGAATGAACTTTCCTCTTGTATCCTTTCCTTAAATGCTTCAACAATCCTTTTGGTTATTTCTTCTGCCTTTTCATCTGATAACAGGACAAGTATTCCAACGTTGTTGATACCATCTATATTCAATATTGGTGGAAGTTTTTTCTGTATCTCCACCCTTTTGGATAAAATCTTCTTTGAGGCAGAGACTGTTCCTTGTCCTGATAGTAGGGCGGGTTTAGAACCCGCCCCTACCCCTGTTTGTCCTGTCTCTTCCATGAAATCCTTAAGATTTTGATAACAACTCTGTCCAAGTAGGCGGGTGAATGATGAAGATTTACTATTACTTTGTGCCTCTGTCCCTTCTGCCTTTGTGCCTTTGTGCTTCTCTCCCTCTCCTGATGGGAGAGGGATGGGGAGAGGGTTCAATTGTGCCTCTGTGCCTTCTTCTATAATACTTACGGCTTTTTCATAAAGACATTTTGCAGCCTTATTGTCTCCAAAATACTCGTAAACCACGCCAAGATTATTGCAAGTAAATATGTTGCCGGGGTTATTTTTTATAGCTTTTTCAAGATGAAATTTAGCATCATGCCATAGCCCAATCGTTATACATCTGGTTCCATACCGGCTATCACTTACAGCCATAGAACGCATATTTGTACAGCCGGTTGTACTACTTATGACCATTATCAGCAGGATAATTTGTGCAAAACAGGTGAGATTAGATAGCAATTGGAACCTCTTTTGAATCTCGAATCGTGAATCTGAATAAATAGAACAGATTCGAGATTCAAGATTTACGATTCATTTATTTTCCCGTCACAGTTACAGTCATATCTATCCGTTCCAGCGGATTGTCTTGAGGATCTCTTGGAACATTGACTATTTTATCTGCCACATCCATCCCGGATATTACCTCTCCAAAGACTGTATATTGTCTATCTAAGAAGGTAGCCGGGGCGACACAGATAAAGAATTGAGAGCCGGCACTGTTTGGATCAGCAGACCTTGCCATGGAAACAATGCCTCGTTGATGAGAATGACTGTTAAATTCAGCGTGAATATTAAAACCAGGTCCACCCAAACCATCATTTGAACGGTCAGCATCCTTAGTATTAGGGTCTCCCCCCTGAATCATGAAGCCAGGTATAACTCGATGAAAGGTTGTATTATTATAAAACCCTTGTTTGGCAAGGTTTTTGAAATTCTGGACATGCTTTGGGGCATCATTCTCAAAGAACTTAATCTTTATCTGCCCAAATTTGGTGTCAATAACAGCTATCTCCTCTGGTTTTTTCTCAGGAATCTTTCCCTCAATAATGGTACTTGTCCCTTGTGTCTGTGTGCCTGTTATTTCTTGATTAGCTGCTTCTTCAGCTACAACCGGTTGTTTCTCCTGCACATCTTTTTTTGTACATCCTATTGAAGCACCTACAAACAATAGACATACAGTGTAAATAGCCCATCTTTTCATACAAATCCTCCATATATATTTGATATTTTCCAAGAAACTACTCATAAACATGGGAAAAGACATGTCCAAATAAGAGTCACAGATTACACTGATTTAAGATAAAAATTAATCCGTGAAATCAGTGGCTAAAAAACGATAAACTGTTAATTCCTCACAATTTTGAGTAATTACTTTTTCAAGATTATATCAATAGAATCCTAAAATGTCAAGCAGAAAGATTGCTACGCAATCTCACTTCCTACAGCCTTCCGAAGTATTTGTTGCAGCCGGGTGCGTCCAATCCCCTGACTCCCCTGATTATTGGGTAAAACAACAACCGCTGGCAAGGGTAAGGCATGTATCTCCTGAATCTGCTGCTCACATTGCTTAAACACATCCTCAGTTACAAAGATAATGGCATATTCCTTCCCCAGCATCCCCTTAAAGACCTCGTTTGCATCCTTAATATCTTTTATGGCATAGATACTAAACCCTACTGCCTTGAATGGCCAGATAGTGTCCTTATCTCCCATGATAGCTATTTTAGACATAATTTGCCCTCAATCTCATCCGTATCTTATTTTCTGATAAATGATTCAGCTTAGCTACGAAGATTATCCTTAACAGGTTTGTTTCCATCTCTTTCAAGAGATAATACCTGATTAACGGCTCTGGACCAAAAAATATCAGATTAGCCTGTTTCAGATAATTAAGGATATGATTATCTGAGACAACCTCATACTTCCAGAATAATCTTTCTTCAGCCCAACCTTCCATGACCAGATCCTGATAACCCTTAATCTCTGAAAATATATCCCATGACTTACTAAAAAGCTTAAGGAAGAAATCCTTGCTTATGCTTCCATCATCAAAAAGCATCTGCCAGAGATAATCTGTCTCAACCTGAGCATGGGTTAATCTGAGAAAGGTATGAATATTTATAAGGTCAATCTGCTTTTGATAATAAGTAATCAGAAAAGAGTTTTTACTCTTTTTAGCTTCAGATGTCAAATATTGCCACATAACTTTATCAATGGCTTGACTTATCCAAAATACCTCATTGTTGCCAGAGGCTACCCCTTTCCTCTCCATTTCCATGATAACCTGCCCAGATGCTTCTTTTAGATATTCCGGAGCATCTCTCCATTTTCCTTCAATCATTAACCGAAGATTTTCTAAAGGTGTCAGTCCAAGTATGCTGAATGGTTCATCTACCGGCTCACCGTAATATTTTGTTTCAAGCAATATCTTGAGGTTGTAAAAGTCATGAGGGATACGAAGAAGGTGGATATAGTGCTGTTCTGGAGACAATACCTCCAGAAAACTCAATATCTTGTATAACTCATTACTCAACCCATCCTCAAAGTCAAAGAGATTTCCCACATCATTGAAAGCTTCAGCATATTCTGTATTTCGTAGAATAGATAATGCCCTTGTTCCATCCTCAGCAGAGATTAGCCGTTCCACAGTCGGTCTGTCTAATAGATAATTTTCCAATGCCCTAACCCTTGCTACAGCATAGGTATATCTCGTGTCAGTCATTGCCGGCTCCTCTTTTGTAACCGTAATTATGGAGTGCGAAAGCTTACTTGCTTTCGCTTTTCCGTTTGCATAGATTGCTTGCTACATATAGCTAAAGCGGTAGCAAGTAAGCTACCGCACTCCAAACCGTGAACCGATAACTGTCCATTGTAAGCGGTTACCCAAATAATATCTCAGCAACATCATGCGTTATCTCTTCTCGAATATTGTGCAGCATTGCCTCAAAGCTACAATTCAACTCTTGTTTTTTGTATTGGAGAATGAACCCACCCTTAATAGCTGCCTCTTGTGATGAAAGTTGCAAGTTGCTGCCAATTTTGGCATTCACCTCTTGGAGTACCTTATTAATTAGTTGCTGCCTTTCTTTGTTCACGCAAACAACAGCTATTTTATCATCATCTGGTTTGACAGCAGAAAGCAATAATTTATTTACAAGATACCTATAATCAGTATCGCTCAGGCTTGTCAAATAATCCAGGGCACCAGAAAAGGCATTTCCAATCTGTATCTCTTTTTCCTGCAAAAGTTGTTTCCGGCATTCGAGCCTATTCATAGTAAGCTTCCGCTTTCTTTCCTCTTCTACCTGATGTTTTATCCCTTCCCACAGATTTTGTCTACTCTCATCAGCCTGTTTTTGAGCCTCAGCAACTATGGATTCTGTCTGTTTAGCTGCTTCAGCCATAATTGACTCTACGGTTTGTTGTGCTTCTTTTTGAATCCGATGGAGAATGTCTTCAAGTGCCATTTAATGTCTCCTATATGCCCTATAAGTCTTAGAAGTCCTATCTCTAACTATCCTAATTTAATATTTCCAAGAAGCAGGATAGTAGCAAGTAATCCCAGAATAGCATAGGTTTCTATAACTACTGCAAAGATCATTGCCTTGCCTACCTCTTCCGGTCTTTTTGCCACTACACTACACCCTGCAGCTGCACATCTGCCCTGATATATGGCTGATACCAACCCGGCTATGGCTAATGGCAAGCAAGCAAATATTATCTGCCATCCTTGACACATGGTTATAGCTGCTGAATCAATACCGGTTAATTTATTGAGCACCAAAAACAAGCCGACCAATCCATAAATTCCCTGGGTACCGGGCAATGCCTGTAAAATAAGTAATTGCCCAAACTTTTCAGGGTCCTCAGTTACCACCCCTGCCCCTGCTTGTCCGGCAACCCCGCAGCCATAAGAAGAGCCGCAACCAGGCAGTGCTGCAGCCAATGCTGCTCCACAAAGAACCAATACAAAACCATCCATGATTAACCTCCATTTATGACTAAAATGCTAACTATCTTTGTAACTACTCAGGTATTATTCAGGAGTCAGAAGTCAGAATCCAGAATAGACATTCCCCTCTCTCCTCACGGGAGAGGGACGGGGTGAGGGTTCTAACCTCTACGAATAATGCGAGCAGATTCTCTCATTCTGACTCCTGACTAGTTACCATAATTTTATCAAAAATGCTATCATTTGTCAACATTTTTTTACTTGACAAATACCTTTATCCTTATTATAATATGAATTAAATTTGTAACTACTCAGCAAGAGGAATTTACCACGAAATTTGGAGTGCGAGAGCTTACTTGCTCTCGCTTTGCTTTGAAAAAGCTTACTTGCTTTTGTTCTGCAAGTTGCTGTATCGCAAAAACGGTAGCAAGTAAGCTACCGTAAAAACAAAGCGAAAGCAAGTAAGCTTTTGCACTCCAAATAAGCGGACTTTTGCATATGAGTAGTTACTCTCAGTGGTAAATTCCCCTTGCTGAGTAGTTACTTAAATTTAACAGTTTGGAGGTATTTTAAGATGTGGATAAAGTCGAAAAAGTTTGAATATACACTGCTTATCATTGTTTGTGTGACTCTGGGTGGATTGATAGGCGTGGGTTTTGGGGCACATAAGTATATCTCAGGATGTATGAGTAAACTAAATATTGAGAAGACTGAACATCGCCCGGGGGCAAAGGATGCAGTCAGTCTGCAGGATGCCTTTGTTAATGTAGCTGAGGTTGTAAGCCCATGCGTGGTTAACCTGAGTGTGGAAAAGACGGTTCGAGATAATGGAGGCTCCTTTCCAGGGTTTGAGTTTAGAGGAACACCATTTGAGGACTTTTTTAAGGATTTTTTTGGCGGGGGAAATAGTCCGCGTGAATTTAAGGATCAAAGCCTTGGTACCGGATTTATTGTAGACTCACGAGGCTATATCCTCACCAATAATCATGTGGTCAAAGGGGCAGATGTAATAACTGTTTGTCTGCTTGATGGCAGAAAATTCAAGGGTAAGATTGTTGGAACAGACCCAAAGGTAGATCTGGCTCTTATCAAGATTGATGTTTCGGATTCCTTGCCAACAGCCAGATTAGGGAATTCGTCAAAAACAAAGATAGGAGAATGGGTAATTGCTATCGGCAATCCCTTTGGTTTAGAGCATACCATTACTGTTGGGGTAATAAGTGCAAAGGGGAGAAGTCTTGGGCAGCAAGCACAATATGAAAATTTTATTCAAACAGATGCGTCAATTAATCCTGGTAATAGCGGTGGACCCTTAGTAAATATCTATGGTGAGGTGATTGGGATTAATACAGCTATTGTTGCCGGTGGGCAGGGTATTGGATTTGCTATTCCTGTAGATATAGTCAAACATACTATCAACAGCTTGATAAAACATGGCAAGGTTACTCACGCATGGCTTGGTATCTATATCCAGGATATTGATGATACATTAGCAAAGCATTTTAAGGTTAATCCTATGTCAGGGGTTTTGGTGGCAGATGTGATGAAAGATAGTCCTGCAGAAAAGGCAGGTATAAAAAGAGGGGATATCATCACAACAGTAAATAGAGAAAAGGTTTCCGCACCATCTGACCTTCAGTCAAAAATATTAGAAAAAGATGTCGGAGAAAAGGTTGAGGTTACAGTTCTGCGGGATGGGAAGGAAGATATTTACAACATAGTTCTGGAAGAGATGACAAACGATGGAGAAGGCAGCGGGCTTTCTGCTGGTGAGCATGGATGGAGGGGGATGACCCTGCAAAATATTACCCCGGAGATTGCCTCAGAATTCAAGCTCCCTTCGCAGACTCAAGGTGTAATTATAACCAGAATAGAACCCAGAACCCCAGCGGCTGAGGCACAGATTCAAAAGGGAGATGTACTTGTTGGTATGAATAATGAGTCAATTGATTCACTTGATGAGTTTAACAAAACAGTCAAACAGATTCAAGATACAGAAGATGTAATGTTGGTTATAAAACGGGAGGGGCATACATTTTTTGTTGGGCTGTCGGGAAGATAGGTGGTAATCAGGTAATCGGTAAGAGAAACATTGTAGCATTTGGCATTTGAAAAAATTGCGATCTGTAAAGTAGAAATTTGTGTTTAGCTTATCTATGTTTTTCTGTGCGGGTCAGATAGCCTTAATCTGGGCGGAATGTTTATAGCTCTAAACACAACCATGTTAAAGCCCCATAGGGGCAACCTGTCTGCGTGCAACACACAGGGAGATATGTTTGTTAGCACATAGTCCCCTCTGGGGCTAAAACCTATTTCACAGTTCAAAAATATTTGACATTTTCTGAAAAATGCCTTGTGTCCCTTAATTCCTTAAGTTTTTACAGGAAAGGTTGCCCATTCCTGCATTGTCCAAACATGGTTACTAAGTCCAGCCATCATTGCTGGAGTCCGTTTATTATAGCTTGTGAACGGTTACAAATCAGAAGGCTTGCCCCTATCAATCCTGCATCACTGCCAAGTTTGGCTAATTCTATCCTCAGGTTATCTTTTGCCTGTGAAAGTGCTCTATTTTGAACCGTATCCTTTATTATTTTCAATAGATGCCGTCCTGCTGCTTCCATGACACCACCACCCAGGATAATTGCTTCCGGATTAAGAATATTAACAAGATTTGCTACACCTATGCCAAGATATTCGCCTGCTCTGTTTAATATCTGAAGACTGAGATTATCGCCCATATCAGCTGCCTCAGATGTAATCCCTACTGTAATCTTATTCAGGTCATTATCTACCATCTTCAAGATATTTGTTTGTGTTCCGGAAATAATCTTCTTCCTTATTTGATGAATAATTGCCGGTCCTGCAGACAATGTTTCCAGACATCCCTTATTCCCACAACCACATACCAGCCCATTTTTCTTCATGGTCATATGTCCTATTTCCCCACCAGCAAAACCGGCTCCTTGCATCAGCTTGCCATCAATGATTATCCCGCCGCCAATTCCGGTACCAACGGTTATCCAGATGAGGCTGTTTGCCCCTGAACCTGCCCCAAGTTTAGCCTCAGCCAATGCCCCGCAATTGGCATCATTTTCTATTTCTACAGGCAATCTGTATCTTTCATAGATAATCTTCTTTAAGTTTATATTTTTCCATCCTAAGTTTGGAGCAAAAAGAACAATACCATTCTTAACATCCACCTGTCCTGGGGCACCAATTCCGATTCCACGAATAGGGGTTTTTATACCATCTGTTATTTTTTCAATCGCATCATATATCCTCTGGACAATTGCATCTAACCCCTCATGAATATTAGTAAGAATGCGTATCTTCCTGAGTATCTTGCCGGAAGCCTCTATTATGCCGACATCTATCTTTGTCCCACCAATATCAAGCCCGATTACTAATTTCTGATTCATATTTCAGCTACCCCTTATACGGATTTCAGAAAGTATCTTTGAATACAGTCGTTTGGGAAACGAGCCCTACATATAGGAATCCGAATGTAGGGTGCGTTTCCCAAACGCACCTTTGTCTGATACCAAATCAACGGTTATTTTTTGAAATCCATATTAAACATTAGTTACAATCATTCGTTTCTCGGTGATAATTATTCCCACAGCCATATCATGGCTTTCAACTGGAACAGCATCTATTAGCTGACATTCAAAACACACACCAATAAGGCATACATTACTCCCTCTCCTCATGGGAGAGGGATGGGGAGAGGGTTCAACTGTGCCTTTAGTCACAGGCAAGAATGCCTGTGCTACCTTTGTGCCTTCTATTTGCTCAATCATTCGATCATAATACCCACCGCCATATCCTATTCTGTAACCTTGCAGGTCAAAGGCTACCCCTGGAACAATGATCGTCTCTACCTCAGAAAGTGGAACAAATCTCTGGTAAATTTCCATAGGCTCCAGAATGCCATATGCCCCTTTTGCAAGTTCAATATCAAAATCATGCAACTCTGAAACAAGCAGTCTTTTATTTCCAATATCGGTTACAGGGACAAAAACCCTCTTGCCCTGTTGAATAGCCTGCTTGATCATACCCTCTGTCTGTACCTCACTTCTGGTAGCAACATAAAATAAGATGCTTGATGATTCATGGAATTTCTCAAGACAAAATAGTTTTTCTGCAATCAACATACTCTTTTGGCATCTTTCCTCATGGCTTAATGCATTTCGTATGGATAAAATAGAGGTTCTTAATGATTTTTTCATGATAATTCACCCATCTGTTGGTTACTCTTTAACCTATTATACCAGAATTTCACTAATTGTCAATAATATTTAATAAATTCTAACTACTTTTGCAAGAATTTTCTTGACACAAAAATCAATCTATGCTATCATTATAAATTCAAAGGTGATTATGAAGCCTCTCGGATAAAACTGTAAAAAAAGCCAAAACAGGCTTAATTGACAACCAACAGATTGTTCTTTGAAAATTTTAAGATGAGAATAGATAATTGGGGAAAAAGAGGGAGAAAAAAA
>JACQYP010000040.1 GCA_016208205.1 Candidatus Desantisiibacteriota bacterium
AGGAGATTGCCTCAAGAGGGATAACCGTAAATGCAATTGCCCCGGGTTTTATTGAAACAGATATGACTAAGGTGCTTGCACCGGAGATACGGGAAAAGTTGCTGAGTAATATTCCGCTTGGCAGGCTTGGCAACCCTTGCGATGTGGCAAATGTTACAGCATTTCTTGTCAGCGAGGCAGCATCTTATATTACCGGACAGGTAATAGTGGTAGATGGCGGAATGGTGATGTAGGAACGCATTGTTGTAAGTTTAGGAGGTTGTAAGTTGTAGGTTGTAAGTTTAGGAGGTTACACCTACAACCTACAACATTTTAAGAATTTTACAAGGAGGTGAGAAAGAGTGGCTGAAACAGTGATTGAAAGGGTTAAAAAGATTATTGTTGATCAATTAGGGGTTAACGAGGATCAGGCAGTTCAGGATGCTTCCTTTGTCGATGACTTAGGGGCAGATTCTCTGGATACCGTGGAGTTGGTTATGGCTTTGGAAGAGGAGTTTGGTATCGAGATACCGGATGAGGATGCTGAGAAGATAAAAACGGTTGGTAATGTAGTTGATTATGTTAATGAGCATATTTAGGGAAATAGGCTGAAGGCTGAAGGTGTTTAGGCTGAAGGTTGAAGAGAGAAGGGAGATAGGCTGAAGGAAGGTATCCTGATAGTCTTCTGTTTTCTGTCTTCCACCTTCAGCCTTCAGCCTAAACACCTTCAGCCTATTCACAAGGATTAGAGATGGAAAGAAAACGGGTTGTAATTACAGGTATTGGGGCAATAACCCCGGTAGGCTTGAATAAAGATGATTCATGGAAGGGCTTGATTGAGGGGAAGAGTGGTGTCTCAAGGATAGATGCCTTTTCGCCTGAGGGTTATCCATGTCAGATTGCGGCACAGGTGCGCGGTTTTGAGCCAACCCTGTATATGGACAGGAAGGATATTAATCGGACAGACAGGTTTTGTCAACTAGCTATTGCTGCAGCTATGCAGGCAGTATCTGATGCAAAGCTTGATATGTCTAAGGAAGACGCAACCAGGGTAGGGGTGTATATCGGCTCTGGAATTGGCGGGGTATCAACGATTGAACGAGAGGCAAAGGTTCTGGCAGAAAAGGGTCCAAGACGGGTAACACCATTTCTTATTCCGATGATGATTATTGATCTGGCTTCAGGGATGGTCTCAATAATGATTGGTGCCAAGGGTCCCAATTCTACTGCGGTTACAGCTTGTGCTACAGGTTCACATTCTATTGGGGATGCTACAAATATTATTCGTCGCGGTGATGCAGATGTAATGATTACCGGCGGAAGTGAGGCAGCCATTACCCCTTTATCTATCGCAGGATTTGGCAATATGAAGGCACTCAGTAACAGGGATTGTTCTCCGGAAGAGGCTTCCTGTCCCTTTGATAAGCGAAGGGATGGGTTTGTTATGGGTGAGGGTTCCGGTGTGATTGTCCTTGAATCCTTAGAACATGCGGAAAGCAGAGGGGCTTATATCTATGGAGAGGTTGTCGGTTATGGCATGACCGGCGATGCCTATCATATCACCTCGCCGGCTCCAGGCGGAGAGGGCGGGGCAAGGGCAATGCGGTCGGCAATATCTGATGCAGGGCTTGTTCCTGATGATATAGATTATATCAATAGTCATGGGACATCAACCCCTCTGAACGACAGGTTTGAAACCATGGCCATAAAGTCTGTGTTTGGCAAGCGAGCCTATTCAACCCCAATAAGCTCTATAAAATCTATGACCGGACACCTTCTGGGAGCAGCCGGGGCAATAGAGATAATAGCCTGCTGTTTGAGTATTCGAGATGGAATAATCCCGCCAACCATAAATTATCAAGAAAAAGATCCGGAATGCGACCTTGATTATGTTCCAAATCAGGCAAGAAAGGTATCGAAAATTGATGTCTGCCTTTCAAATTCATTTGGATTTGGCGGACATAATGCGGTATTGGTGGTTCGCAGGTTTGTGGCGATGTAACTGTTTACGGTTGTCGGTTCACAGTTTACAGTTCATATTGTTGACAGAGCACTACTATTTTTTGTGAGCCGTGAACCGATAACTGTAAACCGTAAACGGTTACAGATAGGAGAGATAAATGATAGATGAGATTAGACTAAATCAGCTTGATGAATTAGAAGGGATATTAGGTGTAGTCTTTAATAATAAGGATATATTGAATCAATCATTGACCCATAGCTCTTATGCCTATGAAGCAGAAAGAGGTACCTTGCAAAACGAGAGGTTGGAGTTTCTTGGGGATGTTGTTCTGAGCCTTGCTATTAGTGAATATATCTATAATAAGTATCCTGAATATCCGGAGGGTGAACTGGCTAAGATACGGGCAATGGTGGTTAGCCGTGCTATGCTGGCTCAGCAGGCAAAGCTCTTGAGGCTGGGAGGATTTTTGTTATTAGGCAGGGGTGAGGAGAATACCGGCGGAAGAAAAAGGAACTCTATCTTGGCTGATACCTTTGAGGCTGTACTTGGGGCAATGTATCTGGATATGGGATTTGAGGTTTCTCGCAAGTTTGTTCTTGACCAGTTGGCTAAAGAAGTGGAAATGGTTTCAACGCATGAGTGTGTCCAGGATTATAAAACACAGTTTCAGGAATATACACAACGCAAGAGTAAATGCTTGCCCGTGTATAAATTGGTCAGGGTAAGGGGACCGGACCATCGACAGTTTTTTGAGATTACGGTTTCTGTAAAGGGCAATGTGATAGCAGCAGGAGAGGGCACCAATAAGAAAGAGGCTGAACAGAATGCAGCCTATCATGCCCTGCAAATGGTTGGTAATAATGCGGAGGGTGGTGAATTATGAATTATTTTTTGACAGAAGAACAACAGATGATCAAGGATCTATCAGCTAAAATAGCAGCAGAAAAAGCAGTACCGCTTGTTGCAGAGCTTGATGAAAAAGAGGAGTTCCCGTGGGAAGTAATGAAGACACTTGCCTCATCAGACCTTTTTGGGGTTTATCTGCCGGAGGAGTATGGCGGATTTGGCGGAGGAGTGTTTGAGCTTTGTCTGGTAACTGAGGAGTTGAGCAAGGTTTGTTGCGGAATGGGTGTTTGTTATGCAGCATCAGCCCTGGGCACACTGCCTATCCTTCTCTTTGGAAACGATGCTCAGAAGCAGAAATACCTTCCGGATATTGCTGCAGGCAGGAAACTAGCTGCCTTTGGCTTAACAGAGGCTAATGCCGGCTCTGATGCTGCGGCTGTGGCAACTACAGCTGCCCGTGATATGGATTCTTATGTGCTGAACGGCACAAAGCAATGGATTACCAACGCTGGAGAGGCAGAGGTTTATACGGTTATTGCCATAACAGATAAGGCTAAGGGTATTCGCGGGGCATCTGCCTTTATTGTGGATAAGAATACATGCGGCTTTTCCTTTGGGAAAAAAGAAAAGAAGATGGGTATCAGGTGTTCAGCGACAAGAGAGCTTATCTTTCAGGATTGCCGTATACCAAAGGAAAATATTATTGGACGGGAAGGGATGGGCTTTATTGTGGCCATGAAAACCCTTGATCGTGCAAGACCGGGTGTAGCATCTCAGGGTGTGGGATTGGCACAAGGTGCACTTGACCATGCCATAAAGTATTCAAGGGAAAGGGTTCAGTTTGGTCAGGCAATATCCTCATTTCAGGCAATACAGCACATGCTCTCTGACATGGCTACCCAGACAGAGGCAGCCAGGGCATTAACCTATGCTGCTGCAAGGATGATCGATTCAGGTGATGATAATATCGCAAAAGAGGCAGCCATGTCCAAGCTGTTTGCCACAGATGTATCCATGAAGGTAACAACCGATGCGGTGCAGATATTTGGCGGATATGGATATATGCGGGAATACCCGGTAGAAAAAATGATGCGTGATGCTAAGATTCTCCAGATCTATGAAGGGACAAACCAGATACAACGAAATGTAATCGGTCTTGCCTTGATCAAGGAGATGGCGAAGAAGAAG
Source organism: Candidatus Desantisiibacteriota bacterium (assembly GCA_016208205.1). The sequence goes on from JACQYP010000040.1 coordinate 3,977, forward strand.
TAAAGATAGTTATCGGTAATCGGTAATCAGGTGATCAGTAAAACCGATTACTGATAACTGGTTACCGATTACCAATCCAGACTGAGGGAGGAAAATGAATATTATTGTTTGCATCAAACAGGTTCCGGATACAGGCTCCGTAAAGATTGATCCAACCACAAATACCCTGATTAGAAGCGGGGTGCCGTCGATTATTAATCCATTTGACCTGAATGCCGTAGAGGCAGGTCTGGCATTGAAGGATGAATATGGCGGCAGGGTGGATGTCCTTACCATGGGCCCGCCGCAGGCAGAAGAGGCTTTACGGAACACCCTTGCCATGGGTGCTGATAATGCCTGTCTGCTCTCTGACAGAGCGTTTGCCGGGTCAGATACCCTGGCTACATCCTATACACTTTCTCAGGCTGTCAAAAAAATCGAGAATTTTGACCTTATCCTGTGCGGCAAACAGGCAATTGATGGGGATACGGCACAGGTTGGTCCTGAGCTGGCAGAGATACTTGGCATCCCTCAGGTAACAAATGTCTGTAGACTGATTGAGGTAAAGGATACAACAATCGTTGTTGAGCAGGAGTTAGAGGATGGGTGCGAAATAGTAGAGGTAGAAAGGCCATGCTTGTTGACAGTAACCAAACAGGTAAATAATCCACGCATACCGTCGTTGAAGAATAGTATGCGGGCAAAAAAGGCAACGATTCCTGTCTGGAAGGCAACAGACATTAATGTTGATGAGGCAAGGATTGGATTAAAAGGGTCTGCGACACAGGTTGTAAAGATATTTGAGCCGCCAAAACGAACAGATAGCCGTATTTTGCAGGGTGATGTTGATGAAATGGTGACTGAGCTTGTGGCAGAATTGAGGAAGAGGGTGTAGGATGGTAGTTAGGCTGTAGGCTGTTAGACTGTAGGTTTGGAGGACTAACCTACTCGCCTTTGTCTTCCTAACAGTCTACAGCCTAAACAACCTGATTTACAGAGAGAGGTTACAGAATTGCACGATATTGCAATAAAGATATGTGGAATTACCAATATTGAGGATGCCTTGTTTGCAGTTGAGGCTGGGGCTGATGCCCTTGGGTTTATCTTTGCGAAAAAGAGTCCAAGGTTGGTAGGAAGAGAAATAGTAAAAACAATAATCAAACAAATACCCCCATTTGTAACTACAGTGGGGGTATTTGTTGATGAGCCATTGGATGTGGTGCAAGATATTGTCGAGTATTGTGGAATAGATATTGTTCAACTTCATGGAAAAGAATCACCCCTGTATTGCTCCCAGATTAATAGACGAGTAATAAAGGCATTCAGGATACAGGATGCTGCTTCTCTCATGATATTACCTGACTATCAAGTTTGCGGCTATTTGTTAGATACATTTATTGAAGGGGTTGATGGCGGCACAGGGAAACAATTTGATTGGAATCTTGCAAAGGATGCAAAAAAATATGGACGAATTATCCTTGCCGGCGGACTTAATCCAGAAAATGTGGCTGAGGCAATTATGCAAGTAAAACCATATGGAGTGGATGTCAGCAGCGGGGTGGAATGTTTGCCCGGGAAAAAGAATAGGGCAATGATGATGGAATTTGTCCATAGGGTGAGGGAGATAAAGGCTGAAGGTGTATAGATTGTAGACTGTTAGGAGAATAAAAGCGAGAGGAATCCTTCGAGCCTACAGCCTAACAGTCTACAGTCTAATAACCTACAGCAAGGTATAACGCAATGAATATTAACACAGTAACAATTATCGGGGTTGGTTTGATTGGCGGCTCTCTTGCTATTGGGCTAAAGGAATGGTGTGGTGTCAAGCGGATAATTGGTGTTGGCAGAAGCTTAGCATCCCTTGAGCAAATGGCAGGAATTGTTGATGACAATGGCAACAGGGTAATAGATGAGGTAAGCCTTGATGCTGTTTATGGGGTCAGGGATGCGGATATGGTCATTTTAGCCTTGCCTGTATCCTCAATCATAGAGATAGCTAAGGTGATTGCCGGACATCTGAAATCCGGGTGTATTGTTACAGATGTTGGAAGTACCAAGTCAGAGATTGTTCATGTATTAACCCCGCTGATTCGGCAAAAGGGAGCATTCGTTGGGGCACATCCGTTAGCCGGCTCTCATAACAGGGGACCTGCTTTTGCTGATGAGGGATTATTTCAGGGAGCTGTGTGTGTGGTTACACCCCTGCTTGAAGAAACAGATATGAATGCCTGTAATATAATAAAGGATATGTGGACTAAGGTTGGGGCAAGGGTTATATCCATGCCACCGCAAGTACATGACAGGATTGTTGCCACAACAAGCCATCTTCCTCATATAATTGCCTCTATGCTGGTAGATACTGCTAAGGGTGAAGGAGAGGGAATAATTCCGCTTATTGCCTCCGGGTTTTTAGATACAACCAGGGTCGCCCAGGGGGATGCAAGGATGTGGAAGGATATCTGTCTGACGAATCAGGAAAGTATCGTAGGAATGCTTGAAAGATTCGGGTGTGTTTTGAATGAATGGAAACAGACAATCAAGGATGGCAATTGGGACAGACTTGAGGAGATGTTTGTGGATGCTCAGGTGTGGAGGAGTAGAATTAATAATTATCAATTAACAATTGATAATTCTATTTGGTGGTGAATAATGCTTACATTAAATTTTGCTAAGATGGATGGATTGGTGCCTGCTGTTGTGCAGGATTATAAAACAGGCGAGGTATTGATGCTTGCCTTTATCAATGAAGAGGCATGGCAGAAAACATTGGATACCGGCAAGGCACACTATTATACCCGCACCAGAGGAAAGATCTGGTTGAAGGGCGAAACATCCGGTCATTTTCAATTAATCAAAGAGATATTGGTTGACTGTGATGAGGATACGGTTGTGTTTAAGGTAGAACAGATTGGCGGGGCAGCTTGCCATACAGGGTATAACTCCTGCTTTTACCGCAGGGTGGATGGGGATGAACTGATGGTGTGTAAGGAAATGGTATTTGATCCACAGCAGGTGTATGGGGAATAGGCATTTGGGCAGGGGTAAACCCTGTCCCTACTTTGATGTGCTTCTGGAGGAACTAACTGATGTTGATTTCTTTGCTTGGCTTTATCTTCGGGATTATTTTTTGCTTTTGTTTTGTTCCTTTGGTTAGATTTATTGGGCTTAGGTTCGCAATAATAGATCTACCAAGCAAACGCAAGGTTCATACTGATCCAACCCCATGCAGCGGGGGGATAGCCGTATATCTGGCTTTTTTTCTCAGCCTGATAGTGATGTTAGTATTCACAAATACATGTGAAACAATGAATATTGTCAGGTTGTTTATTTGCAGTACCCTTTTGCTCGTGCTGGGTATATACGATGATAAATGGATATTAAAGCCTGTTGTCAAGCTGATGGGGCAGGTTGTTGTGGTGCTTATTGCTATTTTCCTTGGGTTAAAAATCAATACGATTGGATCGTTTCAGATTGGATGGCTAAGCGTACCTATTACTCTTTTCTGGTTTCTTGTGTTTATAAACGCTGTTAATCTGATTGACGGCATAGATGGTCTGGCATGCGGTATTGTATGTATTGTCTCCCTGGCCATGTTTGGTGTTGCTCTATTCTTTAATGATCTGCCTTTAAGTATCTTAACCGGATGTTTATCCGGGGTAACGGCAGCCTTTCTTTATTTTAATTTTCATCAGAAAAAGATATTTTTGGGTGATAATGGAAGTATGCTGCTGGGTTTTTTGATTGCAAGTATCCCTGTCTTGAGTGCATCTACACATAAAAATATCACGATGAACATGTTTTATATGACCATTGTAGGTGTTGGGGTACCAATTTATGATGTATTATCGGTTATTATCAGACGATTAAAGGCTAAACAATCAATATTTAAGGCAGATAAGCAACATATTCATCACAGGCTTATGGCTACGGGGCTTACTCCGCATCAAGTGGTAGGGATTTTATATGCAATAACCGTACTCTTGCTTGGATTAGGTATTATTGGTAATGGGTTAATTATTAGTGAAAAAATCTGTTTGCCTATGTGTATCCGCACATGTAAAATAATCAAAAATGCACAGGCAAATACTCAGACAGGCAGTATGTTCGGCACAGGTTCTCTGTCTTTAGGGCAGTTCCTTAATCAGGGACAATCTGTGCCTGTTGATCGTGTCCGTTGAAGGTGGAGTGGTAATGCATCAGAAGTGTAAGAAGGGGAATATGGAATATCTGAATAATTACTAAAGCTTTTGTCTTGTATTGCCGATAAGAATAATAAGGTTTGATTGATTAATTGTTCGTAAACCCCATTCATGGGGTTGCTCAGGCTGAATTCACTTAGCGTTAGCAGAAATTCTACCTGAACAGTTAAAAAAAATAAAAAAATGTTATATTTGCATAAAAAAATGCTTGACATAGTAAATATTATGTGATATGATATATCCGATTAATATTTAGTTACCGCTTGCCAATGACTTGCAAATACAAAAGCAAAAGGAGGGGGAGGGATTTTTTTGTTAGTTGCGTTGAAGGTCGTTGGCGGGGTTAGTATAAGTGTTTGGTGAATAACATTGTTGTTCACAAGTAAGATGAATGGGTTCTGCGATTTATAGAAGAAGAGGCAGATTCGATGTAAGACCGTATGTAGTAGATTGTTGTAGCTTTTTTGCAGCACAAACAAAAGCAGATAACCCGGACAAGAATCTCAAAATTATTAAGGAGGGCGAAGAATGCGAAAGATACTTTTGTCATGTTTGATGGTAAGTATTATGGCTATGCCGGCATTGGCCGGGTTGAACTTCCCGGATATTGATGTTAAGGGGAAATTGAGTTTGAAGTCGATTACGGCGGATGATTATGAGTTTAATAGCACAACAGCAGACAAGGTGGACTATGTCGAATTGTACACAGATTTGACATTGTCTGCTAAATTGACGGATGATGTGAGTGTTACAACAGTGCTGAGGAATATAAGCAAAGAGGGTTTCACTCATATCTTACGGTCAAGGATATTGCCGGTGTTGACGCTGTTATTGGACGGCAGAACATAGGCGAGAAGAAAAACTCATTAGTCTATCAGGCTTCTAATGCAGATGCAATCAAGCTGTCCAAAAAGTGTGGACCGGTAGATGTTACCTATATCTCTGCAAATGGACCGGAAAGCTATGATGATCTCAGTGCCATTATGCTTGGCACAAAGATTGGACCAGTAGATGCAGCATTGGCAAGATATACAGAATTGGTATCCGGCGCAAGTGCTAATGCAGTACTTGATCTTGCCGTATCCGGCAAGATTCCGGTAGGGTGCGGCATAAATGCCTCACTTGAATATGCTGTGCAGTCTGGCAGAAAGGTTTTAACTGTTGAAAAAGATGCAACCGCTGTGTTGTTAAAGCTTGGTTGTGATGGATGCGATATGGGTGTAGGCAAGGTCTCCTGTGGGCTGACATATTTGAATGCATCAGGGGATGATGCTGCGACCGCCGATAAGAATGAGGACTATTCTGGTGTTAATCCATCCTTGAAGCTGACTGAGATTGTAAGTGATCGTGCTTCTGGAAAAAAGACTGATGATGATGCATATAACACTGCGATAGCCAATCGCAATGCTATTGTCCTCAATCTTGGTCTTGCGCCTGCTGCGGTTGCAGGGTTGAACCTTGGGCTGGCATATGGGACATATAAAGCAAATGAAGGTACTGAGAAGAATTTGGCTACAGAGCTCAACCTCACTGCTGGTTACAAGGTTTCAGATGCAGTCTCCTTGAGCCTGTTATTAGCACAGATGGATCCTGACAAAGGCCTTACTTCTTATACAGATAAGGCTACCAAGATTCAGGCTGGTATGAAGATTGTATTCTAATTGATGCAATAGAGACAGAGCTTGTCTCTATGTAGTTGAAGCGTCCTCGATTCGAGTAGTTAGAGGCACGGTACAAACAAATCCCTGGGTAGAATAATGCTCTATCCAGGGATTTTTGTTGTATGGCAATAACTCATCACAGTAGGATGGGTGGTAACCCATCTATTCTACTCTGTGGTGAAAGGTAGCATTGATGGGTTTCACCCATCCTACAACTACAAGAGGTATGAAGAATGGAAAATTTAGGATTTTATGTATTTTTAGGGATGATGGTAGCTTTTGGAGCAACAGCATTGCTTTATGTTAAAATAAGTGACTGGAAGGCAAAGGTTAAGAAAAGATAAACCGTAACTGCTCAGGGTGTCTGGTTCACGAATGGTAACAGTTCACAGTGGATAGATACAAAAGAACAGAAGACATTGTCATCCCTGCATACGCAGGAATGACAGTGATGCACAGGAATGACAGCAATATACGGTGTCAGTTCAGAACCGATAACCGTGAACGGTTACCACGAATGATTACACAAAAGGAAAAATCCAAAAATGATTTTCTGCAGTATCGGCATCATGGCTTATAATGAAGAAGCAAATATTGGCAGGCTGCTTGAGGCACTTCTCAAGCAGAAGACAGCTGTATGCTTCATAAAAGAGATAATTGTTGTGGCAAGTGGGTGCACAGACAATACCGTCAATATAGTTGATGAGTTTTGCCAGAGGGATAAAAGGATAATACTGCTTATTCAGGAAACACGAAAGGGTAAGGCATCAGCCATCAATCTGTTCTTAAAACATGCTACCGGTGAGGTGGTTGTGTTTGAGAGTGCTGATACTATTCCAGAAGAGGATGTGCTTGAAAAATTGGTTGCCCCATTTGCTGACCAACAGGTTGGCATGACCGGTTGCCGTATAGTCCCGGTTAATTCTGAGGATACAGTCTTAGGGTTTTACATTCACCTTTTTTGGAAGATACACCACCGTATAGGCATGATAGAGTTTAAGACCGGTGAGGTTACCGGCATGAGGAATATTATCTCGCAGATTCCCGAGGATATATTGACAGATGAAACCTATTTGACCTCCATTATCCTCCAGAAAAAGGACGCTGATGGTAATGGTTATAAGCTTGTCTATGTGCCGGATGCCATTGTGAAAAACAGGGGACCAGAGACATTCCACGATTTTCTCACTTATCGGGTACGGCAGGTAGTAGCCTATTATCAGCTGAAAACCATGCTGCCGCAAGGATATTATATCCCCAAAACCATGGATAAGATGCTGGTTCTCAGGTGTTTATTGGAAGAGATAACCCTCAATCCCGGAAAATTGTGCTTAACGATTATAGCTGTTTTATTAGAGGTTATGACCAGAATCCTTGCCTGGATAGATTGGTATGTCTGGAAAAAGAATCCATTTGTCTGGGAAAGGGTAGGGAGTACGAAGAGGTTGTAAGATAGCGTCAGCATTCTTGCTGACGAAATTCTTGTCTGAGGTGGTTGCATTGATGGATGTGTTGATGGATTTCCGTAGGGGCAACCCCCTGTGGTTGCCCGAATGATTCCTCTGCCATTGTCCAATTTCCAGCCGTAAACGAATACTGTTTTTTCAACATATCCTTGGCAGCTGCTCTCCGGTCAGCATGTCAACTATCCTTGTTCCACCAATGCGAGTGACTAAGGAAACAGTGCCCTTGTGTTGTTCTACGACTTCACCTATAATCCGGGCATTTATCCCAAGGCTATTACCCTTTAGACACGAAAGAACCTCAGATGCATTAGAGGTAACAACGACTAACTTCCCTTCATTGGCAACATAAAGCGGATCAAATCCAAGCAACTCACATACACCTTTTACCTCATCACGGACTGGAATCCTATCCTCATAGATTCTAATCCCTGAATTCGCTGCTTGAGCAAATTCATTCAAGGTTGTTGCTACACCACCTCGGGTTGGATCCCTTAAGGCATGGATTTCATTCCCTGCCGCATCTATTATTGAGGCTACAAGATGATTTAATAGTGCTACATCCGAGAGTAATTTTAAGTTAAACTCAAGTCCCTCCCTCTGACTTAATATGGCTATACCATGATCCCCAATTGTTCCGCTTATGATGATTTCATCTCCTATCATGATTTTTTTGGGTGAAATTTCTATCCCGTGAGGGATTAAGCCAATGCCGGAGGTGGTAATGAATATCTTGTCTGCGGCGCCTCTTGCCACTACCTTTGTATCTCCACAGACAATTTCTACCCCGGCCTCATTTGCTGCCTGGCTCATCGATCGGACGATTTTTCTTAGATCGACCGTGCTTAAACCCTCCTCGATAATAAAGGAAGCGGACAAATAAAGTGGTTTTGCTCCACTCATGGCTAAATCATTAACCGTGCCGCAAATCGCAAGCCTGCCTATATCTCCACCAGGGAAGAATATAGGATCAACCACATAGGAATCTGTTGTGTAAGCCAGTTTCCCCTCATCAACATGGAATATAGCACTATCATTTAATTCTTCAAGCATCTCATTTTTGAATGCCTCCAGAAACACCTCATTGATCAGACGGTGGGTAAGTTTTCCGCCAGAACCATGGGCAAGAAGGATTTTATCGCTACTCATAATCTTCTCCTTACTATTGTAGACGAAGCGTCTCGCTTCGTATTCTCAAGCGAGCTTAAGACAGCTCGGCTACTATATTTATAATACGCTGCACAGGTACCTTCGGAAGAGACCATACAAGCTCCAACCGGCTCCTCCGGAATGCATACCTTTCCAAAGAGCGGACAATCAGGTGGGATGGCTACCCCACGAAGTATTTCACCACAGATACAGTCAGACAAGTCGGACAGGTCAGACAGGTCAGGCATCTCAAAGTGCAAGGAGGCATCAAATCTGCTGTACTTCTGCCTTATTTTTAACCCTGAACCAGGTATCACACCAATTCCACGCCAATTTGAATCTGCAGGCTCAAATACCTCATGAAGCATGGATAACGCCTTCTCGTTTCCTTCGGGTTTAACACAGCGTGAGTATTGAATTTGCACCTGTGCCTTTTCCTCTTTAATTTGTTTTGCCAACATATATATAGACTGGAGTATATCCAATGGTTCAAAGCCGGAGATAACGCACGGCACACCAAACTCCTCAGCAATAAAGTTATAAGGTAATGAGCCAATGATGGTGCTGACATGCCCCGGGCAGATAAATCCATCGATTGTTGTTTCGCCGGATTCAAGCAAGGCTCGCATAGCCGGTGGAATCAATTTATGGCAGGTATAAACCCAAAAGTTACTAATCCCTTCCTGATTTGCTGTGTATATGCATGAGGCAATACTCGGTGAGGTGGTTTCAAACCCTACACCCAAAAATACCACCTTTTTTGCCGGGTTGGTTTTTGCCAGCTCTAAGGCATCAAGCACTGAATAAACTACTCGAATGTCTGCACCCTTTGCCCGCTGCTTTTCAAGAGAAGCAGAAGGTCTGCTGCCAGAGGCAGCACTCGGCAGCAGACCCTCTACTCCGGCACCCATTGTTCCCGGCACCCTCATCATATCACCAAAGGTAGTCAGGATAACATCTTTTTGCCTTGAAAGCCAAATAGCTGCATCTACATCCTGTGTAGGGGTTACACATACCGGACAACCAGGGCCAGAAAGAAGCTTGAGTGATGCAGGCAGAAGGCCTCGTATCCCATGCTTAAAAATAGCCACAGTATGTGTGCCACAAACCTCCATTAAACATATCTGCCTATCCACCGCCGTGGGTAGTAGCATTGGGGCATAGCTGCTCCCAGATGTAACCTGAAACGAGGACGCTTCAGCTACTATTGCCTTAATTATACCCTGAGCAAGCGTTGGCTCGTAAAACTCATCAAAATACCTCATACTCCAATCTCCTCTAAAAGCCTCAATGTCTCCTGTGCTTCCTTCTCATCTAACTTCGCAATGGCAAACCCAGCATGCAAAATGACATATTCTCCCACATAGACATCATCTACTAAATCGAGGGATGCCTTTCTCATAACCCCTCCTATCTCAACCTCTGCGATAGAATCGTTTATTTTATTTATTCTTGCTGGAATACCAAGGCACATCTGTATATCCTCCTCTTTACAGTTTACAGTTTTCAGTTTTCAATTTTTAGTTTCAACTATGCAACGATTGAAGCATTTTGGATATTGATTTCAACATTGAATTAATTCTTTTCGAGAAATATTAACCGTAAACCGATAACTGTAAACCGTGAACGGTTATTCTGCTTGCAATCACAGCCTGTCCAAATGATATCCCCCCATCATTTGAAGGCACCCTTGAATGTGAAAAGCATTCAAACCCTTGTTCCTCAAGCCCGGGTTTTATTCTCTCAAACAAATAACGGTTTTGCAAAACACCACCTGATAATGCCGTCTTATTTATCCCTGTTTTATCCCTGACCCTGCGGCAGGTCTCCAATGTCCAGCCTATCACCGTATTATGAAACCTGGCTGAGATAATGGATGGGTTTATGTCGAGTTCTATATCATGGACAATATCAAGAATGGTTTTTGTTGGGTCTATGATAAGGGTATTTTCCTTCTCCCTCTGTTCACGGATTTCAAACCCATACCCTCTATTTTCATATCCATCTGCAATCATCTCAAGCTCAATAGCCGCCTGTGCTTCATAATCGACTACATCCCTTAAGCCAAGAATGCCTGATACCGCATCAAATAATCGACCGGCACTTGATGTAAGCGGTGAGTTAAGCCCCTGCTTGAGCATCTTCATGATAAAGAGGGTTTTCTCATCCCCCCACCTTTTAAGAAAACGAGATGGAATTGCCTCACCATATACTGAATAGAGGTAGCTTATTGCCATTCGCCAGGGCTGCTCAGTTGCCTTATCTCCACCCGGCATAGGGATATATTTAAGGTGTGCCATCCGCTCAAAGCCTGAATAGTCTGTCAGCAAAAATTCACAACCCCATATATTACCATCAGTTCCATATCCAATCCCATCCATGGCCACACCAATTACCTTCTCATCTACACCATTTTCTGCCATACATGAGGCAATATGGGCGTGATGATGCTGGATTGGTTGTAGGTTGTAGGTTATAGGTTGTAGGTTATGATATTCTTGGGCAAATCTGGTGGAGAGGTAATTGGGGTGTAAATCATGGGCAATTATCTCAGGCTCAATCCGAAATAGCCTCTTGAAATGCTCGATATTCTCCTTATAGTAATGCAGCGTCTCATAATTCTTCAGGTCACCAATATGTTGCGAAATGAATGCATAGTTGTCCTTAGTCAGACAGAAGGTATTTTTAAGTTCTGCACCAACAGCAAGTATCTGCCTTGAGTTAAATTTCAAGGCAATAGGTAAAGGGGCATATCCACGAGCACGACGGATTATTGACTCCTTTGAATAAAGAACACTGATTATCGAATCATCACAACGATTATGAATATCCCGATTATGAACCAATATATAGTCGGCAATATCCTTGAGTTTTTCAATTGCCTCATGGTTATCTTTAATCAACGGTTGGTCCGCAACATTCCCACTGGTCATAACCAATGCACATCCATGGAATTCTGCCAGCAGAAGATAATGTAATGGGGTATAGGGTAACATTACACCGAGATAATTATTCTTTGGGGCAACATCGGCTGAAATCAAGCAATTGGGTAGCTTTTTAAGCAAGACAATCGGTTTTTCCGACGAGGTCAGCAGATGTGCCTCTTTTTCATTTACCTCACAATATTGTTTTACCTTGTCTAAGTCAAGCGACATAACAGCAAAGGGTTTATTCCCTTCTCTGCCCTTTCTTTTTCTTAATTCCGCTACTGCCGCATCATTAGCTGCATCACAGGCAAGATGAAATCCACCGATACCCTTGATGGCAATGATATTGCCCTGCTGCAGCAAAATAGTTGTTTGTTGAATCGGGCAGGCACTGGGGCCTGCCCCTACGCCGTTACCCCTTAACAGTTGAATTGATGGTCCACATTCACGGCATGCATCAGGTTGGGCGTGGTATCTACGGTCAGATTGGTCTCCATACTCATTCGCACAATCCACACACATAGAAAATTTAGACATCGTGGTCATTCTTCTATCATAAGGGATGTCCTGGATGATGGTAAATCTTGGGCCGCAATTGGTGCAATTTATAAAGGGGTATTTGTATCTTCTATCCGCAGGAGAAAGCATCTCAGACAGGCAGTCGCTACAAATACCTATATCAGGTGAAACAGGAACAAACCTTCCTTTTTCTTCAACACTTTCTCTAATTTCGAATGATTTCAGGTTATTTGAAGGGTGTGAAATTACCTCTATATTCTCTATATTTGACAAAGGAGGGGCATATCGCGGGAGGCTTTCTAAAAATATATCAACTGCTTTTTCCTCTCCCTCTACCTCTATGATTACCCCGGAGCTTGAATTCAAAACAAACCCATTCAGGGCTAATCCGGTAGCCAGACGATAGACAAAAGGACGAAATCCTACACCTTGCACGATTCCTTTAACTATTATAGTTACTGTTTTATTCATCCGTTTCCATCTCTACTGATTCAAGATACACCCCTTCTTCTCCTCTGTAGAATACTATAAAAGTTAAAAAATGTCAAGTAAAAAAATCTAATCACAGACAGGAATGTCTGTGTTACATTAGCCGTTCGTATTCCAAAGCATGCTCTTCTTTCATATCTTCTTCACTAATCCTACCTGTCAGCCAGACCTTGCTCATCGGGAAGACATGCGGGTTCAGGTGGGCATAGTAAAAGTGCCAGACAAGGATAGCCAGAAAGGCAAGTAATGCCTCGCAGCTATGGAGTACTGTAGAAATATCAAAGGCAACATTGGGTAAAAAATAAATTGCCTTGCCGGGAAACCAGAGGATAAGCCCTGTCAGTATCATCACGATTGTTCCCCAGATCAGTGCCAGATATTCTGCTTTTTCAATATAATTAAAATGGTCAAACATAGGTGGGTGTTTGACAATGCCCAGAAAATATCCCAGGTTGTGAAATACATCCTTGGCATCCTTAAAATCAGGCAGCAGGGTTAATGGCTTATGTATGATTATCCGCAAATAGGCTATATAAAAACAATGGTAAATAAAGCTGATAATCATTATCACCCCGGCAGTCCGATGGATTATTCCACGCATCTCAAACCCGCCAAACAGGTTGATAAGAAATCTTGCCCAGGTAGTATCATGATAACGAACAGGCAGTCCTGTAGCTACCAGGGTAAGAAAAGATATGATTAGAATAATATGCTGTATTCTTTGATTCAGGGTGAGTCTAATGTATTGTTTCATTGATGCTTCTCCTCTCTTGACCGTAAGGTTCTAAATAGATTTAAGCTCACATGGATAAGCATCCCGCCTATTACCCCGGGGATAAGAAGCCACATATAGATTGTGAGAAAATTTATTCACAACCACACGGTTTTTTTCATTTTTACATACCTTGTCCCTGCTATGACAGGCAGCACACTCTACTTGCTTGTGCTGATACATGTTGACTGTTTTATGACAGGCAGAACAATCTTGCGGCTTCAAGCTTCCATGTACGCCCTGATGACAATCAAGACACAATTGGTTTTTGTGAACACCAGGCTCAGAGACATGTTTTGCATGACAGGAAAGGCATTTGGTGTTTGATTTTTCTCCCTTGTCAAACCGATGAGAGCTTGCCCCGGCAAAGGGGTGGCACTGGCTACAAGAGATACCCTCTTCCATATGCTTACCCTCCCCAAACTTATGGCAAGTAATACAGGCATTGTTCGGGTTATACTTAGCCGGCTGGTGCATCATCGGATCAAGCTTAATATCCCTATGACACTGGGTGCAGGATATATCGCTGTGGACAGATTTGCAAAATAGGTTCTTGTCAACGAAAAGGGCTAACTCCTTGCCATCAGCCAGGGTCTTTTTGAGAAATGGATTATGACACATGTAGCATTTCTCATTATCCTGTGCTGCCTGTTCTCCCTGTACTATTGCAGATGAGGTTAAAAATAATATTGCTGCTAATAAATATACTGTAAATATTCTCACTATTTCCTGCCTCCAGTTTGAGTTACTTGACAAACAAGATTTCACGCAAAGGGCGCAAAGGGCTTACGCAAAGGACGCAAAGCCGTAAACTGTCAGGATGAAAACTGGTGGCTCTCCCTACAGTCTAACAATCTACGACCTATCTGCCTGAATAGATACTATATTCGTAACCGTTCACGGTTGTCGGTTCTGAACTGACACCGTATATCACTGTCATTCCTGCGTATGCAGGAATCTCCCCCTCTCAGGTGTCCTAACCATTCCTTTTGGTCTCCACGGGCATAAGAGAGATTCCTGCATACGCAGGAATGACAATGTGTTCTGTTCTCTTGTATCTATCCACTGTGAACGGTTACCTATATTCTTTGCGACCTTTGCGTTCTTTGCGTGAAATCCTTAAATGCAGGGGGCAGTGATTAAACACCCGCCCCCTACGACACATAAACAAACACATAGGAGTATTTCCTATGCCTCTTGATTCTGAGATTTCCTTTGAATCAGCTTATTCAGAGCCACAGTCATCAGTGAGCCTACGAGGGCAACCTGACCAAATGGCCCGGTAAATGTCTTCAAGGAGCTTGCCTGAGCCACCTTTGGTGCTTCAGGCAACCCATAAACCTTAGGGCTATCTAAGAGCACATAAAGAACCCCCAGCCCGCCAGCCTGAGTCTCGCCATATACATTTGCCTTGCCGCCAAGTACCTTTACCCTTTCCTTTGCCTTTGCCAGAAGCTCATCCATGGGACCAGAGGTAATTGCCCCGGTCAGACAGGCTTTATCACAGGCAGGTGTCAGCCCATTCTGCACCCTGTCTGCACAGAATCTACAACTCTGCACCTTATAAGCTGTAGATACATCCTCCATTAAAAGGTTTAATTCCTTACCTTCCTGAAGTTTTCTCTCATCAACAGTTTTAATATACCCCTTGCATTTCCTGCAAAAATCCACACGATATGGGCTTGCATCATCTGCCCAGAAAAACCCCATATCATCCTGGTCCTCGCTGCCGCAATAAACACACTTTATCCGGCTGAACTGCCACTGCGACGAGCACATTGAGCATTGCAAGAACCGCTTGCCATCCTCTTTTCGCAGCCTTGCCACTTGAGGCAAACCACCGCACATTGGGCAATAGCCCTGGAGCCACCCACTATCATCAAGATTATCCCTTAATCTATTGGCTGCTATACTCAATATAATCTTGACTGCATTTCCAAGAATAAATATATTCAGAACAGCATCCTTGTCGCAGGAAAACATCGCTGCCATTAATCCCTCAAAATCAGCTGTTTTTAGTTGTCCAATCTCTTCTTTTTTGCATATCCCATGCTTTACCAAGGTATTACAGATATTATCCAGCAGATCCTTAATTATTTTCTCTTTTACCCTTATCCCCTTAATATCTATCAAGCAATGACCATTCTTGATCATTTCAATTGCTTGATCCTTATCAGGCTTTGGAAATAATTCCTCTTCCATTAGTTTTTTGCCAAACGCAGACTGAATGCTGATTAATTCCTCATAAAAGGCTATCTGCTGCCTTGAAATATGCTCCATTTCTAATTCCTTTTCACAAGTAGTCATCATCACCTCCGAAGTCTAATCGCCACATTTTTCGTATTTATTCACCGCAGAGACGCAAAGGACACAGAGAAAACGCAGAGTATTCTGCATGCAGGATTCTTCATGGACAAAGAACTTGGCAGCAGATCACTTATTGTCCTTGTAACCGTTCACAGTGGATAGATACAAAAGAACAGCTCTTGTGCCCGTGGAGACCAAAAGGAAGGGTTAGGACACCTGAGGAGGAGATTCCTGCAGGAGTTTACCCCGTACTTGATACGGGGCAGGAATGACAGTGATGCACAGGAATGACAGCAATATACGGTGTCAGTTCAGAACCGACAACCATGAACGGTTACTTGTCCTTTAACATATTAATCATTAGTCTCCCTTTTGTCCTCTTGCGATTCTCGGCGAACTCTGCGTCTCTGCGGTGAATGATTACCATTTTTCTCCCTTCACCACCAGCACTGCCCGATCTGTATGACCGATGACCCGTTCGACAACGCTTCCCATAAGCAGCCTTTTTATTCCTGTCCTGCCGTGGCTGCCCATGACAATAATATCTGCGTCCTTGTCCCCGGCATATTCTACTATGGATTCGTGTATGGATTCGTGAACCTTATCTGTGGCAAGCAAAGAATCTACTTGTATGTTTTCCTTTGCTGCCTTTTGTTTAATCTCTTGGATAGCATCTTCGGCTATTTGAATTCTCTCCTTTGTGGCGTCTTTTCGGACTACGGCTATTACATTAAGAGTGCAGGTGTTAGCGCAGCATTTCATTAGATTTAATGCCTCTTTTGCTGCTGCCTCGCTGTATTCCGACCCATCAGTGGACATTACTATGCTTTTCCATTTAATAGATGAAGTCCCGGGAACAACAAGCACTGGACAAGAGGTATAAGCAATAACTTTTGCGGTAACACTACCCATAAGTAACCCCATTCGACCTGTTCTTCCGTGCCTTCCTATGACGATTAACTCAGCCTGTCTTTCATCTGCTTCTTCGATAATGGACCTCTCTGTTTCGTCACCCTCTCTGATTATAATTTCACAATCCACATTCTCTTTTTCTGCCATCTCTTTTATCCATTCAAGATGGTTTATTCTCTTAACCTCTGAACCGTAAACCTCTGAACTCTGAACCTCTGAACCAGACAACCCCTCAATATTTACCCTGAATTTTTAATACATAGCAACTTTCATGCCAGACTGAAGAAAAGCCATAACATATTGAATTATAAGGATATCAGGATTGGCTGCGGATGATTGGGGCATGTAGTTTATATGCGTCAATACTCAGGTAGGCTTGTCCCTGTGAATACAGGGATAGACTGAAGGCTGAAGGCTTTTAGGACACTTCAGCCTAACCACCTGAGTAGTTACAAATTAAGGTGCAGGTTGCTGAGGAAAAATTTCTCGGAATGGTTGACAGGGTGATTAAAGAGGAATACAAATCGCATGAATTAACGAATTTTAGTCACAGGCAAGAATGCCTGTACCACCAAGCATGAAAAGAAGCCTGTGCTACCAACCATGACAAGTGGCACAGGCTTCCAGCCTGTGTCCTAATAGCATGTCTTTGTGGTGAATTTCTGCTTGCACAGCTCAAACAGTTTTAAGCCATGCCCCAAGAAAAAGACTGCATACAAATTTTATGCTATTTGAAAAGAAGTTTATGCAGTAGTTGTGGTAATTGTGGTATGCCATCAGGATTAATCACAAAGGAAGGCATAAGGGCAGAAGGCACAAGCCGTGAACCAGCATTGATGGGTTTCACCCATCCTACCTTCTCGTAGGATGGGTGAAACCCATCAATAACCTCAAGCCGTGAAATAGACCACCTGACATCGCTTAAAACTGGACTTGATATTGAGTCAGAAACACATCATTGCTAACCTTTGTTCCTTCTTCAAATTTCCATTCATAGTTTGTCTGTATCTTTGCCCATTTGTTGAGAACCCAGTTCAAGCCAAGCGTAGCTGCATCAATTTTGTCATCAGTTTTATTTTTATCAGGTTCATAACTATCATACTTAACTACTGCCTCTAATTCAGGAACAAATTTATAGCCGATTTGTGCATACCAACCATATTCCTCAAGATTGCCATCTTTACCACTGATATACTCTCCTTCTATCGACAATCTATTGATGAGATAAGATAGCTCCATACCGGTTCTGAGTTTATCAGTTTCAGCAGCACCTGATTTCCCATTATAATAGGAAACACCAACAGAGAGATCCTGAATCGGAAAGATCAATATCCTGCCGGCAATATCTTTGCATTCATTGTCATCATCAACATTGATTCCTGCACCATTGAAGATACCAACCGCATACTCAATTTTCTTCTTAGTTCCAAAATCAAACTCACCACTAACCTGTCCACCGATATCTCTGCCTGGAACGAGCCTCTCAGTCACTTGTGAACGATTGATAATATCCCGTTTAGGACTGGATTCAAGGTTCTCCTGACCAAAAGGCAGCTTAAACTGTCCTATTCTAAAATTAGCAAACGAATAAGGTTTGTAATCAAGATAGAACCGATATCTCTGCCTGGAACAAGCCTCTCTGTTACTTGTGAACGATTGATAATATCCCGTTTAGGACTGGATTCAAGGTTCTCCTGACCAAAAGGCAGCTTAAACTGTCCTATTCTAAAATTAGCAAACGAATAAGGTTTGTAATCAAGATATGCATCTAAAAGCACAGGACGGGTAACTGCCTTTGTAGTGGTGGTGGTAACAGTAGCAGCGTCCTTCTGGGTCACTTTTTCAACTACATTCTTTAACGGTTGAACCGCATCTAATTGCGTTCGCCAGCCAATATCCTTGGAAACATCACCACGAAAATCTAATCTTACCCGACGAATCTTGAATCCGTCAAATTTACCTGTTGCTTCATCTGCTGCATATTGAAAATGCAGGTAACCACTCAAATCAATTCTGGTCTTCCCTTCCACATTGAACCTCTTTTTTGCTTTGAGTTCCTCCTGTGCTTTGACGGCTGCCTCTGCCCTTATTCCCGCCGCATCTTCCGGTGTGATTACCCCTTTCTTTACCAGACGGTCCAAAAGCAATTCATCTACTCCCAATGCAAATACAGTTTGTTGACCAATGAAGATACTGACCAACAAAGTCAAAATAAATTTTATCGTTCTCACTGTTTTATTGTCTCCTTTTTTCTTTATTATACATCTGAATAGTTGCTATAACTCGTCGTTCAAGTTTTTTAACATCACCACATTGTGCATAAAATGTATTCTCCTTACTTGGTGTTTTTGGAATGCAGCAGCTTACTTGCTGCCGCTTTTAACTAAGACACAAGAGAAAAGCGAAAGCAAGTAAGCTTTCGCACTCCATATTTACATTATACCATTTGCAAAATTAAAAATCAAGCAAAAAATCAGGAAAATCACCCAAAACTACATGATTCAGCGTCTGTATTCCACGAGGGGGGGGAATCCTGCCATAAACATAATAAGTTAGAGAAAAATGGCGGAGGGGACTTCCGTTAAAACAGGTGGCATAGGCTTCCAGCCTGTGTTCCAACACTATGTTTTTTTGTGCAGATCAGATAGCCTTAAGCGAGGCGAAATTTAGCATTATCTCTCTTGCCGTATCAAGCTCTCCGGCTTCAGCAAAGGTTATAGCCATCATTATATCCTCTATTATTTTTGCTAATCCTTTCATCTTGATTACCTTGTAACCGTTCACAGTTGTCGGTTCTGAACTGACACCGTATATTGCTGTCAGTCCTGTGCATCACTGTCATTCCTGCGTATGCAGGAATCTCCCCCTCAAGTGTCATAACCCTTTCTTTTGGTCTCCACGGGCATAAGAGCTGTTCTTTTGTATCTATCCACTGTGAACGGTTACATTACCTTCTTGCAAAATACAAAAGCATATTCCTATCTTTTAATCACCAGCACCGGGCAAGGGGCATAACCTATGACCCTTTCTGCCACACTGCCCATCAGGAGTCTGCGGATACCTGTCCGTCCATGGCTTCCCATGATAATAATACCGGAATTATATTCTCTGGCAAGGCTTGTAATCACATCATAAACCTCACCATCTTTTATCTGTGTCTCTACACTTACTCCCTGTGCTTCGCCCATTTTCTTAACCTCATCTACAACGAAGATATTGAGGTTTGGCAACCGGCACACGAATTGACAACACAAGTCTTCTCCTCGAACTGTGAAGGGAGACAACAAGTAGTTAGACTGCATATAAATTTTATGCTATTTGAGACAAAATTTATGCAGTATCGGTGATCAGTTATCGGTAAGAAGTATCAGCTAATCAGTTGTTACCGATAACCGATTACTGATAACCAGTCACATAGTTATCACGATTTATTGAGAAGATACCCCGGGAGCGTCCAAGTAAATATTTTACTTGACATCAGATTATATAAGTGATAGAATTGACTTAACGAATTTAGAGGTAGATAAGATGGGAAGAACCGTTGAGAAGGTTATTGTAAAGAATTTGTTTGATATTGCAGAACATTCTAAAGGGATGATCAAAGAGGATGAAATAAGAACCGTTGAAATTGAAGCTATGGTGGATACCGGTGCGGCGTATCTATGTTTGCCACCAGATGTGGTTGAGAAGTTAGGACTAATGTATTCTCATACACGAGAAGTAACAACGGCAAATGGTAGAGTAAAGCGTCGTATTTTTAGAGGAACTATCGTTATTATTCAAGGCAGGGATATCGAAGTGCAGGTGATGGAGAATGATGCAACCACACCACCTTTAATAGGCTATCTGATATTAGAGGAAATGGATTTTGTTGTTGACCCAGGATTACAAAGGATAATCCCTAATCCCGAACATGACGGGAAGTGGGTTACGGATCTGTATTGATATTCGTGACTGTTTACAGGGGTCAGGGATCAGGGAAAGTCAGTTCAGATAGCGGGTAGGTTAGGCTAAGCAAGCAGACAAGATATTCGGAAGTTGGCAGGATGTTAGTTCTGTACTGTCAGACAAGAATGCCTGACCTACGATTAAAAACTGATACCTGACGGCTGACGGCTGATACCTGACAAATATTGGTGAACTAATGCAAGGTAATCAACAAGGCATTACTGTCAAACAAAAATTAATCGCAGGTTTTTCAATACTGATAGGATTGATAGTCATTATTAGTGTATTGGCTTTAATGAAGCTTAATGTGATAAGTTCTGCCTCTAATTTGATTATTGACAGGTCTTTGATTGTTAACTATGCCAACCAGATAGAGATAGCTGTTTTCGAATGCCGACGGGCAGAGAAAAATTTCTTGTTGCGTAAGGATGAAAAATACATTAATCGCCTGAATAAAGAGGTGAAAAGTATCAAACACCATGTCAATTTGATAAGGGACAGAGAACATCAGGAAAAGGATATTAACCGGCAATTAGATACGATTGACCTGTTGGTTGATGAATATCATGATGCCTTCATGAAATCAGCAAGACTTTTTAAGATTAGACAGAGGGAAGAAACATTTACTGAAAATAATCGCTTTGTTATTGTTGCCCGTCAATTCCCGTTGTCGGGATATTATCAAGGGAATTCTGGAGTTTGCCAGACAAACAAAGCCGGAGATGGGGAAGCTCCTCTGCTTAGTGTCCTCTGATATAAACGAAATCATTGAAAGCTGTTTATCCCTGATAAAGCATCAGCTCTTGCTTCATAATATTAAGATAATTCAGGAATTAGATCAGTCTTTGCCTCTTATCATGGCTGATGCCCGGCACATGCAATAGGTCTTTATCAATATCATCCTCAATGCTCAACAGGCAATGCCTGATGGCAGGCATCTAACCATATCAAGCCGGACTCGTGACGGCTTTGTAGAGGTTGAGGTTGCTGATACTGGTTGCGGTATTCTTGGAAAGGATATGGATAGGTTATTCGACCCCTTCTTTACGACTAAGGAGGAAGGAACCGGGCTGGGATTGTTTGTTAGTTATGAGATTATAGAAAGGCATCATGGGAATATTGAGGTGAAGAGTACATTGGGGCAGGGAACAACAGTGATGGTCAGGCTGCCGATGTTTTTATAACCGTTCACGGTTCAAAGGTTCACGGTTCAGAGGTTAAGAAGAGAGCAATCATCAACCTTGAATCGTGAACTGTGAACCAGACAACCTGTTCATGTATGGAGTGCGGTAGCTTACTTGCTACCGCTTTAGCCGAGCAGAAGCGAAAGCGAAAGCGAAAGCAAGTAAGCTTTCGCACTCCAAATTCATGGCTTGAGGCTTAAGAGAGCAAACCATCAACCGTGAACCGTGAACCGTAAATCTGACAACCTGTTCATGCGTGAACTGTGAACCAGACAACCAAGAAAGAGGAGAAAAATGTCTAACAAACCAAGGATACTGATAGTAGATGATGAGCCGATTATCTGTAGGAATT
This sequence comes from Candidatus Desantisiibacteriota bacterium, assembly GCA_016208205.1. The sequence goes on from JACQYP010000040.1 coordinate 25,838, forward strand.
GCTCCCGGATTTTAACCGAATCCGGGCTTTATGAGGTGAAAACCCTTCAAAGCAATCGGATGGCTGTAGAGAGAATAAGGGAAGAATCCTTTGATGTTGTTCTGTTGGACATGAAAATGCCCGGGCTTAATGGGATGGAAATGCTCTCCTTAATCAAGGGAATTGACTCAAAGGCAATGGTTATCATCATGACCGGGTATTCAACCATAGCAAATGCTGTAGAAGCCATGAAAACAGGGGCGTTTGATTATATCCCCAAACCCTTTTTCCCTGATGAGCTGTCTGCTTGCGTGGAAAAGGCATTGGAGAAGAGGCAACTGATCTGTGGAGATCGCTATTTGTGTCAGCTGATAGAGGGGCAACCTCAATTAGAGGGGAAATATTATATCGTTGGAAAAAGCAAAAAGATGCAAGAGATATATCGAATCATAGAAAAGGTTGCCCAGACAGACTCTACTGTACTGATTCATGGGGAAAGCGGTTCAGGAAAGGAACTTCTTGCCCGGGCAATTCATTACCATAGCCAGAGAAAGGGAAAAGCATTTATCTCATTAGATTGCAGTGCCTTAACCGAAAGCCTGCTGGAAAGCGAATTATTTGGGCATGTCAAGGGTTCATTTACCGGGGCAATTAACAGCAAACCAGGGCTTTTTGAGACGGCTCACGAAGGGACATTTTTCTTAGATGAAATAGGTGATACCCCTTTACATACTCAGGTCAAGCTGTTTAGAAAGGATAATCGTTATGGCTGATGGAGAAATCATCAAGCCAGAGCATCTGCCGTTGAATATAAGGAATGCTGCCCCTTCTGTGAATATCCCCTGGACAAATGAAGAATTGAGAAAATTAAAGAACCAGGCAAAGAAAGATACAATAAAGGATGTTGAAAGGTTGTTTGTTGTCGAAGCCTTAAAAAGAAACAACTGAAATATCACTAAGGCAGCAGGTGAGGTAGGCATGAAACGACAAAACCTGCAGACATTGATCAGGAAATATCAGATTGAGGCATGAAATAGCAGCTTTCAAAATGAGAATTGCTGAGGAATAACAATCTCATGGGCAAAATAATAGAGATTCCGTTTTCAGAAAATTTGATAAGGTTTACTGCTGAACGCTTGATGGAACAGGACAGCAGGGATTTTTCATCAAATATGGTTATATTCAGTCATCATCGGCCGGGTCATTATCTTCATAAGTCAATGGCTGAATCTCTGGGACATTCATTTTTCCTTTCACAGATATTTTCGATGGATGATTTTATGCTGTATTTATCCACAGAGGCACAAAGGCACAAAGGCACAAAGGAAAAACAATTCAGTCCAATTTATTCATCGATTACAGAGGTTACAGAGGTTGACAGGCTGGAAGCCTGTGCTACTATCGTCAAGCCTATGGACAGCATTTATCTGCTTTTTCAGGTGATAGGCAGCCTTCCTGATAATCCATGGAAAGGGCTTTCATTGAACCAGTTTATTCCATGGGGATTAAAGCTTGAGCAGGTAATAAGTGAACTGGATATTGAGATGATAGGTGATGATGAGCTTTGCGGCATTGAGATAGGGGAAGGCTTTCAACCAGAGACATGGGATAATATCGGTAATCATCTTTCACACATCAGGCAGGGGTATCACTCCATTCTAAAAAGCCTTAACCTGACCACAAGGGCATTAACCTATTGTATCGCAGCCAATAATATACAGGATATTAACCTGAACCGGATTAAACATATCTATCTTGTTGGACTGTTTGCCATGACCAGATCCGAGAAAATGGTTGTTCAACATCTTTTAAGACAAACAGAGACTACCATTATCAGACAGGGTGACGGCAACAGATGGACACCATTTAAGGAAATGGATGAATGGGTAGGGGCAACCCCCTGTGGTTGCCCGAATGAATGTTGCCCGAATGATTCTCCAGAGATATTTCTTTACAGTGCGTCTAATACCCATTCTGAGGTGGTTGCATTGATGGATGTGTTGATGGAAGGAACCGTAGGGGCAACCCCCCGTGGTTGCCCGAATGATTCCTCTGCCATTGTCCTGCCTTGTTCTGAGGCAATCATCCCGATTCTTTCTGAGGTAATGACTGTCCTGCCCATAGATTATAATATCAGCATGGGTTATCCTGTTATAAGAACACCTGTGTATGCCCTTCTGGATATGTTTATGGGGCTTTATAAAAACAAGGTGGATAATACCTATTATCTGGAGGATTATCTTAATCTATTGATGCACCCATATATTAAGAATATCGGGCAACCACATATTGAAAACATTGGGCAACCACAGGGGGTTGCCCCTACGACAAGGATGCTTGTCCATGCTGTGGAGGGTGTGCTACTGGATGAGAAAAAAAGGTTTATAGGTTTAGATGAGGTACAGCAGAATTCAAGGATATTTGATACTGCATCTATGATGAATCCATTGGTATCTCCTTTAGAATTCAGAGAGATGTTGACAAATATTCATAATCTCTTTATAAGGGGAATGGATGGGATACAAACACTGGGGCAGATGGCAGGCTTTTTTGAAGGCGTTCTCACCTTTCTGCTCAAGAGGAGCCCTGCTTCACACTATCCATTCTCAAGTGAATTTTTCCATAGGTTTTTTGCCTTTATTGATGAGATCAAGGCTTCCATGATCAGCAGTCAATGCTTTGAAAATACCCTGGACATGCTTGAAGTATTTCTTTATTTTGTAAAGGACCAGCAGGTCTATTTTGAGGGAAGTCCGGTTAAGGGGTTACAGATATTGGGATTATTGGAAACACGATGCTTGAACTTTGACAGGATTTTTATCCTGGATGTAAATGAGGGTGTTTTGCCTGATGCTAACCTATTTTGTCCACTCCTGCCTACTCCGGTAAAACGAGCCTTAAAAATGCCTACCTATTATCAACGGGAAGAGATATCTAAATACCACTTTCGTCGCCTTGTTGCTTCATCAGGAGAGGTACATATTATTTATCAGGAAACAGAAAAGATGCAGAGAAGCAGATTTGTTGAGGAATTGGTCTGGGAAAAGGAGAAAAGCTGTGGAAGGATGAATGTCCTTGAGGCAAAACCTGTTATCATGAATATTTCCCTTGCCCCTGCACATACTTTTACGATAAACAAGACACATGAGATGATGGATGTATTACAGACAATAAGATTTTCTCCAACTAATTTGAATAGATACCTACAGTGTCCGGCTCAATTTTATTTTTCAGATGTATTAAAGCTTAAAGAGAAAGAAGCCATATCTGATGATATAGATGCAGCTGAAGCAGGAAATATCCTTCATCGTGTCATGGAGATTCTCTACAGTCCTCTTGTTGGCAAGGAGGGGATACGATATGATCATCTTGAAAATAGCCTGCACGAGGCATTAGACGAAACATTCAGGCAAAGAGAGAGAGAAATTCGTGGAGAATGGTATCTCTTAAAGGAGATGATGTTTAAGCAGATAAAAAACTATCTTGCATGGGAAAAAGAACATTTTGTTGATACCAGAAGGGTTATTTCTGTAGAGAATAGCTATACATTTGAACTCGAACTACTTGCTAATTTACAGATGCGAAGGAATATAAGATTAACAGGCAAGTTAGACCGAATTGATTGCCATGATGGGGAGTATGAAATTATTGATTATAAATCCAAAAACATAAGTGATCTTGCATTTAAGTGTTTTGACAGGGTATTGGTAAGCCGCAAGGAGATGAAAAAAATGATAACCTCTTTGCAGCTCCCATGCTATGTATTGCTTTATCAAGGGGCAAATCCTGGTATTCCAATAAAAAAGATAAATTCTAAGATAATATCTCTCTTACTTTGTGAAGAAAAGATGCTTTTTAATGATAAGGATAATATAGACAGGGATATATTTTTAAGGGATATCTTCCTGCCGACCCTAAGGAATCTTATCTGTGAGATTATAGACCCTTGTATCCCTTTTGTAGCCGATGGTGATGAGAAGGCGTGTAAATACTGTGCGTTTCATGTGTTATGCAGGAAATATACTCAATAAGGGCATAATCTGTGATTTTAAAACATAACTACGAAAGGTCGCGAAAAGTCTAATTGGTCAGCAAGCAATGAGGAAAATTATCAATCCGTCATTGCGAGCGTCATTGCGAGGAGCTACTGCGACGAAGTAATCTCATCGCAGCGAGATTGCTTCGTCGCAGTAGCTCCTCGCAATGACGCCTGAGTCGCTCCTTGCGTAAAAGCGCTATTTGTGGCCTCGCTGAATATAGGTCGCTTATGAAACGGTTGTCTCTGTGGTGAATTCAAGCTACCCTCTTCTGAATCAATTCATCCACATACACCAGATATCCCTCAAGCCTTTTATCCGGGTATATATCGGCTGCAAGGCTTAAATATTCTCTTACCTGTTGTTGATGCGATTCATCGTATACCTCTCCGGTTTTGAACTCAAGTATTACTACCTTATCAGGGGAGACAAGCATCCTGTCCGGGCGATGGATTAATCCGTGGGCATCAACCATCTCTTTTTCACAGTAAACCTCAATCTTTTGCAATCTCGAATCTCGAATCTCGAATCTGTCTTTCTTCAATTCGCAATTCGCAATTCGCAATTCGCAATTCTTCAGAGGTATTTCTGTCAAAACAAACCATCTCCTGACATCCTTACTGTCAAAGAATCTCCTCATCAGTGGTATTATTTCCTGTTGCTCATCGGGTAATGCAGTAAATATGGCTTCCAGATCCCTTTCCCATTCTGTGGAAAGCTGTTTTATTCCTGCCAGAAATTCATGAATGAGCCTTCCTCTTTTCTCAGCCGCTGTATCCCTGATCTTTTTCTTTTTATTTGCCAGCTTATCTTGCCATTCATGAAGCATTTGCGGATATATTCGTTGGCAGGGATAGATGTCCTCTGTGCCTTTGGGGCGGGTTTGGAACCCGCCCCTACATACCATATCCTCCTGCTCACCATATTCTAAAACATGATTATCCGCAAAGAAGATAGGTGCAGCAAGCTTTCCACCCATACTCTTGTATTCCGGCATAAAGAGATACAACTCATCTTCAGCCCTGGTAAGAGCCACATAAAATGCATTCAACTCATCTATTAATTGAAGGCTGAACTCCTTTTGATATAATTCCTCAAGCCTTGGCGACACACTCCTTCTCTTTTCATTAATCCGATAAGGGATGCAATTGTCATTTTCATCTATTTCATAAACCGTATTGATTGATTTATTGTTCAAATAAGCAAATGGGATGATAACCACTGGAGTCTGGAGTCCCTTTGCCTTATGAATCGTCCATATCTTGACCGCATCGACATAATCAGGAAAAATAACCTGAAAAATTTTCATCTCTTCATCTGTTCTATCCGTATTGTTCCATTTGGCAAAAAATGCCTTCAGGCTATTTGCACCCATTGACTCACAATATATTAATATCTCCAGAAATTGACAGAAAAATCCCTCATATTCAGGAAAATTCTGAAATATTTTATACTCCTTAAATATCTTGCTTGCAAGGTCATAGACAGGTAAAAACCCAACGCTATGGAAGCATGGCTCAATATATTCGTTCCATATCTGTTCCCACTCCTCCCTGAACAAGGTGTAAAGTGCCTTGCTATTTTTACGGCTCTTTAATAGAAATGCAGATACATCCTCTTGTTTTAATCCGCTTGCCTTGCAAAAAATATCACCGGAGATAAAACAAGCAAAGGAAAAGTTATCGATTGGTGAATCTAAGAACATAAGAAACCTGACTATTTCGCAAATGAGGTGATTTGAGGATATATCAAGTGTTTTCCCTGATGCAACAGGGATATTTTGAGCTGACAAAATGCCGGTAATCCATGCTGCCTCTTGATTTGTTCGGACAATAATTGCCACTTCGCATCGAGAAAACCTATTGAGTATCTGGTTTTTCAGCAGTGATACCAATTGTATCTCAAGCTCGGTATTCATCTCATTCTTGCTTAATTTTCCCTCAAGCAGAATTTTTTGTACACGGACAAACCCTCCACTTGCTTTCTTAGCCTCCTGCTGAACATGGCTGTAGGTATCATAGATGCCGGAGGGATCTGCCCCTTTGCCTTCTGTCCACCTTTGAAGATTATCACGAGAAAAGACATGATTTACAAAGGATATAATCTGCTCACGACTTCTGTAGTTTATCTTTGGAAATTCTTCGTAAATATTATCCTTATCAACACTATGAAATGCATCCTTTGCCTCGTCAAACAAGCTGCTGTCTCCGCCTCGAAACCGATAGATAGCCTGTTTTTTATCACCAACATAGAATAATGAGCCTGCCCTGGCAAGGGATTCCTCGATGAGCGGGAATAGATTTTCCCATTGAAGCCTGCTTGTATCCTGAAATTCGTCTATAAAGAAATGCGATATCCTGTCTCCGAGATAAAAATATATCTCTGGAACAATCCATTGTTTATGAAGATCCTTAAGCCTGAGGTTCAAATCTGTCATAAAGATTATCTGGTTGCGATGCTTAAAGGATTCCAATGCCTTATCAAAGAATGTCATAACATCAATGAATGGACACAAGTCTTGGTGCGATGTCATCTCTGATAACAAGGATACCCCATTTCTAATTCCCTGCCATATTTTTTCATGATCATGGGTAATATTTGAACCTTTGTTGCAGATCTCAGAGAGATCATCCTTTCTAAACCATACACCCTTCCATAGCTCTTCTTTGCTCTCAAGAAATGATTCAACAGCCTTAGTAAACCTTTTATCAAATGTTAGATTATCTGTATCCATTACAATAAATTCTGCAACAGCTGCTTTTACCCTCTCCTGATGTTTTTTTAATTCTTGATGAGAAAATATCTGTTGTATCTTGTATCCTCTTAAGGTTACCTGATTTATTAAAGGATCTATTTTGTCAAGGATTGTCTTTTTTATGTTCCAGCCAGGCACTGTTTTTAACTCTGAAAGCTCATCAAGGAAGTGAAGAAAACATTGAGTGATATCATCGTTTGAGTCCGGGCAAACCTTGTCTAATAATTCATCAAGAACAAGGTTAAATGTTGGTTCAGGGTTAAGTGTTATCTCAAAGTGCGGCGGGAATCCCAGCTCCAGAGCAGAGACAGTAGCTATGGATGTCAAAAAGGCATCAATGGTTTGTATCCTGAAATCCGAATACCTGTCAAACAGCTCATCCAATCGCTTATTGGCTATCTCTTTTTTTTGTGGGTCGCCAAAAAGGGCTTTTTCCTTAAGCTCGCCTATAATTCTTTTCTTCATTTCATCCGTTGCTTTGTTAGTAAAGGTGATAGCCAGGATATCGGATAATGACCTGTAGGTTGGAGAAAAAAGAAATTTTATGTACCGCTTCATAAGGGTATGGGTCTTCCCAGAGCCTGCAGAGGCTGAAATGGCACGGATATGGGGGAATAGTAATTCTTGTTGGTTATGCATGGATAATAGATGACCTTCTTGATTTAGGTAAATAATTAGTAACTACTCAGGTTGTTTGGTTCACGGTTCACGGTTAGGAGACTTGCGTTGTCAATTTGTGTGCTATAGAGTACGTAGAGTTCTGCAATCTGCGTCCATCTACGGCTGAGTAGTTTACTGTTCATTAGTGTTAATTTGTGTGTATTCGTGGCTATACTTAGCGAGGCCACAAATAGCGATTTTACACAAAGAGCGACTCAGGCGTCATTGCGAGGAGCTACTGCGACGAAGCAGTCTCGCTGCGATGAGATTGCTTCGTCGCAGTAGCTCCTCGCAATGACGCTCGCAATGACGCACTTGGTAATTTCC
>JACQYP010000041.1 GCA_016208205.1 Candidatus Desantisiibacteriota bacterium
AAGTCCGGCAGATAACCCCAAGTCTTCATTATTGTACCAGATCAAATCCCCGACTAAAAGCAAGCTATTGCTTTTTCGAGCATAAACCTCACCACCCATGCCAAATCTCAGACACAATGGGAGGTCATCCCGCTTTTTATAATACTTGAGTCCTATGCCTGCATTAGAAAGAGCCAATGCTGAACTGAACCCCTTTTTTTGGTAAAGCCAGCCAATATCCAGACCAAAGCCTATGGCTGTTTCCCTTTCAGCCAGATTGCTACGGATTATTTTTAAGCCATATCCCATGCAGCTATTTTCTGAAAACTTGCAACCATAAGCCATTGTTGCCACCCAATCACTCTCTGGCTGAATATCCTCAATAGAGCCATCAAGCCAGTTAATGTCAGCCCTGCCGCCATTCAAAGAGGTTAATCCACCGGCAATATAGCCTTTCTGTGTCGGTTGTCCATATGAAAGGGATGAAACACTTGTGTCCATCAAGCCATCAATACAGGAAAAACTTGCCTCCTTGCACCAGCCTTTTGCCAGACAGGCAGGGTTACTGTAGAGAGCATCAATGCTATCAGCAACAGCTGTTTGTGCCTCTGCCATGCCGTTTGCCCTTGCTCCAATGGGAAATCGCAGCACCTCGGCACCTGTTCCGGCATGAGCACTTGCGGTTATGGTTAATAGAATAAGCAAGAAAAACAAACCTGATTGCATGTTCACCTACTTGATAATCACAGCCTTCTTCAAATCCTTAAAATCCCCGGCATTAAAATAAATGATATATGTGCCGGAGGCAAGTATTTCGCCTTCTTCATCCCTGCCGTCCCAGTCAAGCCAATATTCACCTGCCGGTTTTGTCTCATCCAGCAGATTTTTTACCAGCCGACCGCTCAGGGTGTATATTTTGATATTGACATGTTCCGGTTTATCTAAGACATACCTGATCCGGACAGTCTCCTGCTTATCAGGATAAAACAGGTTGCGGTATGGGGTGAATTTTCTTTCAGATGACAGGGTTGTAGCCGTAGCTGTTATCCATGAAGATGTGCCGTATTCATTATAAGAATGCAACCGATATGCATAGGGTGTATTGGAAATGAGATGATCTGTATCCTGATACGCCGTTGTATTCCGGTTAATCAATGCCAGCGGGAGAAATGAATCATTCCCTGCCCTTCTCTCTAATTCAAACCCTGCCTCTGAAATAGAATCATCCTGCCAGGAAAGTGATACCTGTGTGCTGGAAATAGCTATTGCCTTGAGATTAATGGGTGGGTTGGGTTTGCCGGTTTGCGGTGTATATTCCGGCACGAAGCCGATAAAGGTAGTATAGCTACCCCCTTGCATTATTCCGCCAATTGGTTGACCAATAAGCCCAAATGACTGATATTTAGCCGATGAATTCGGTCCGCCTGTTTGGACAACTACCCACCAATCTATGCCCTCTGCTTGAGACAGATAAGGGAAAATAATTATGCTTAGTGTTATTAAGAATCTGATCATAATCACCTATCACAACAGCATCTGATTCATAAATACGCAGGATATCTTTTGTGTGAATACCCGATCTCCCCTGTGCAACAATATATCATGTTTTACATTAAGATGCAAGTCTTAATTTCATTTTTTCAAAAATCTTTTGTTAATTCCCATCATAGCCGCCAATTTTATTGCTTCTATCATACTCTGAGGATTTGCCACACCCTTGTCGGCAATATCAAAGGCAGTGCCGTGATCCGGTGAGGTTCTGATGATAGGCAATCCTACGGTGATATTGACGGCTGAATCAAATGCCAGAAGTTTTAATGGGATAAGCCCCTGATCATGATACATGGCTACCACAAGATCACACTTGCTATTTACTGCTTGCAAGAACACAGTGTCTGGCGGGTATGGTCCAATAGCCTTAATCCCCTCGCAAATAGCCAGATCAACAGCCGGTTTAATTATCTCCATATCCTCTTTTCCAAATGCCCCATCCTCTCCTGCATGTGGATTAAGTCCGGCAACAGCAATAACCGGTGATTGTATTCCAAAATCCTGTTGCAAAGACCTATCAGCTAATTGGATGATCTTCAGCACCATCTCAGAAGTGATCATCTCAGGCACATCCCGTAAAGCAACATGAATGGTGGCAAGAATAACCTTCAGCTTGCTGGAATAAAACATCATGGCATATTCAGTGGTAGAGGTAAGCTCAGCCAACAACTGGGTATGTCCGGGGTAATCAAAGCCTGCCTTATGAATTGCCTCTTTATTGATCGGGGCAGTGACTATGCTTGAGATTTCACCGGATAATGCCAGATCAACGGCTGTTTTGATGTATTCTACAGCTGCTCTGCCTGCCTCAGGGCATACCTTGCCCTGGGTAATGCGGTCGAGGTTAATATTTTTCACATCAAGGATATTCAAAACACCCGGCTCTCTTCTGGCAGAGGATGGGGAATCAACTGACAGGATATTCCAGCCATCAAGCCACTGGGCACAAAAATGCTTAAAAGCCTTTGCATCTCCAATAATCAGCAGAGGATATTCTTCTTGCAGCAGCTTTACTGCCTTAATCACAACCTCAGGACCAATGCCACAAACATCACCAAGTGTTATGCCAATGATCATATTTTCTCCTTTGATATGGTTATTTTACACAATGGATCCCCAACGATTACATTTTGCCAGCTCAAATATGGGGTAGCCAGATAATAGCTTTCTGCCAGATTATACCCATTAGTATATGCCGTAAAAAGGATATGCGGATGAGTGCAGAATTCAAGGTATGGCTCATAGACGAAGGCATCTATGCCGGTAACCCCTTCACGAATTAAATCGCCAGATAGTGATTGCGGGCTTCCTCCATGGTAAGACAACAGGTTTTTGAATGAACCAGGACGCCAGTGTTTTGGAGGCTCCTCAAATGTCCTGCCGCTTGAGGAGACAAAGCCTACTGCTATTGCCCCCGGCAGCCATTGGTTATGAAGAAATCGCTTGCAGGTAGCCTCTGGATCGTTTGAACCCCAGCCGCAATACCCAATAACACTGGTTTGATGCTGAAGGTATTTTTTAGTCTCATCGTAATGCACCATAAATCCTTTCTTCTGCAATTCCCTCCATGCCATTCGTATCTATGTATTACCTATGGTATTCTTGGTGGTTGCATCTAAGACAAACCTTGCCCTATTCCTTTGCCTCCCTGCTTGCAGGAGAAAAGGATGACAACCACAATTGATAAGTGCCTTTATATCCCTTATGGTGTATCCAGTCAATCTGGTAACCAGATAGATATTGTATGTCTGGCTGTCGAAATGTCTGAAAGTCCCCCTTTTGAGGGGGATGTCACAAAGTGACAGGGGGAGACCATTAAGATAATAAGGATTTGCCACCACCCCGGTAATATCATAGTATCTGCAAAATCCATAATTATCCACCGGCATATTCCTTTTAAGCAGGGTTAATTCTGAGTCAACAGATGCCCTGTTTCCCTGCAAGCCCTTTGTACCCTTTATTCTGAGTGGTATCCCTTTGGTTAAAACAATATACGATATTTGATTTACAAGATTATTATTCTGAAGATATCTGGCAATAGGGATCATAATCTTTGATTCATAGGTCAGTCTGGTAATGGTTTCTGCCTTTGGACAGCGGATATAACAGATATTTTGCGGGGGGATATTTCTTTTTTGCTGATAGTATTTACCCACGGACAGGGAGAGAGGGCTATGCTCATTGATTATTACAAGAACCTGTGATGAATTGGCGGCATGGGATAGGGATGAAAAGGATACGAAAAGAAAGATAACTAATAGCAATGTTTTACTCATAAATAATCTTCCCCACCCCTTTCTTTGCAATCTCATCTACTGAATATCTATGCCTTCATTCATGGATAATCTCTTGATGATATTCCTGAATACATTTTGTCTGTAAAGATCCCTTTATCAAGGCAGTAATCCCATCAACCGCAGCCAGAACGCCCTGAGCAGTAGTAACAAGGGGTGTATTGTGAAGATAGGCATGGCTGCGGATTGTTATTTCATCTGTTCTGGGCTTTTTGCCGGATGGGGTATTGATAAGCAGGGCAACCTCATTATTCTTGATCATATCCACAATATCAGGTCTTCCCTCACCTACCTTAAATATTCTTTCTATGGAAATTCCCTGTCCCTTGTAGTATTTTACCGTTCCTTCAGTACCAATCAACTTGAATCCCAATTCAACAAGCCGTTGCACGGCAGGAAGGATTATGAGTTTATCCTTATCCTTAACCGAAATAAAGACAGTTCCTTGTGTAGGCAGATGCTGACCTGCAGCTATTTGAGACTTTGCAAAGGCATTGCCAAAGCTCACATCTATACCCATCACCTCTCCGGTTGATTTCATCTCAGGCCCGAGAATGGGGTCAACCCCGGAAAATCGGGCAAAGGGGAAAACAGCCTCTTTTACGGCTACAAACGGGGGGATTATCTCTTTATCAAAGCCAATCTCTTGCAACGATTTACCAAGCATAATCCTTGTGGCTGATTTGGCTAATGAGACACCAATTATCTTTGAGACAAATGGAACCGTTCTGGAGGCTCTGGGATTGACCTCTATGATGAAGATATCATTCCCTTGAACTGCATACTGGATATTCAATAAACCAATCACACCAAGCTCTTTTGCCAGGGCATAGGTATTTTCCTTAATCCCTTGAATAATGGATGGGTCAAGGGTATGCGGTGGTAAGACACAGGCAGAATCACCGGAATGGACACCAGCAAGCTCAATATGCTCCATAATTCCACCAATTACGACAACCTCCCCATCTGATATGGCATCAACATCAACCTCAATAGCATCCTCTAAGAATTTATCAACCAGCACAGGCCTGTCCGGGGATATAAATACAGCATTTCTCATGTATTTTTCCAGATCCTGCTCATCATAAACTATCTCCATTGCCCTGCCGCCCAGGACATACGATGGCCTGACAAGTACGGGATAACCTATATCCTGTGCTATTCTTTTCGCTTCATCCGTGGTAAGGGCTGTGCCGCCCGGTGATTGTTTAAGACCCAACCCTTCAAGCAATAACTTGAATCGTTCCCTGTTCTCCGCCCTGTCCACGGCATCGGTTGGCGTACCAAGGATTTTTACCCCTGCCTTTTCTAAGGGAATGGCTAAATTTAATGGTGTCTGTCCACCCAATTGAATAATAACCCCTTCCGGCTTTTCTTTTTCAACAATATTTAAGATATCCTCCAGAGTCATTGGCTCAAAGTACAGCTTGTCTGAGGTATCATAATCTGTTGAAACCGTTTCCGGGTTGCAATTTACCATAATGCTTTCATAGCCTTCTTCTTTCAGGGCAAAGGATGCCTGACAGCAGCAATAATCAAATTCAATCCCCTGACCAATTCTGTTTGGTCCACCACCCAGTATAATCACCTTCTTTTTATTACTTGCCTGCATCTCATCCTTTGAATGTAGCACAGACATTCCTGTCTGTGATTCTTCAATCCGTGTCTCATCCTCTGTTTCATAGGTAGAATAATAATAGGGTGTGTATGCCTCAAACTCTGCGGCACAGGTATCAACGAGCTTGAAGACCGGCTCTATCCCATTCTCTTTTCTAAAGCAACGAATGGACATCTCATCTGAGCCCAGAAGATGTGCTAATTGCCTATCAGAAAACCCATACTGTTTTGCCTTTTTAATGATTTCACCCCTGACCCCTGACCCCTGACCCCTGATCTCTTTCTCCATCTCCACAATCTGTCGGATATTATACAAAAACCATCGATCTATCCTGGTAATCTCGTGTATTTCATCTATACTCATGCCAGCCAATAATGCATCACGGAGATAAAATATCCTGAGGGAATGGGGTATGCTAATCTTTCTTTTTATCTCCTCAATATCCTTTTGGGTGTCCTTACCGTCGCCGCCAAGCCCGAATCTTCCTATCTCCATTGACCTTAACCCCTTTTGCAATGCCTCCTTAAATGTTCTGCCAATAGCCATTGCCTCGCCAACAGATTTCATGGATATTCCAAGAACATCCTCTGCCCCGGGAAATTTTTCAAAGGTAAATCTTGGAATCTTGATCACACAATAATCAATGGTTGGTTCAAAGGATGCAGGTGTTTTTTGAGTAATATCATTTGGTATTTCGTCTAAGGTATAGCCAACGGCTAATTTTGCCGCCATTTTGGCAATAGGGAAACCGGTTGCCTTTGAGGCTAAGGCAGAGCTTCTTGACACTCGTGGGTTTATTTCTATAACCACCATCCGTCCATTGGAAGGGTTTACAGCAAACTGAACATTTGACCCGCCGGTTTCCACACCTATCTCACGGATGACCCTGATAGCTGCATCACGCATCAATTGATATTCTTTATCCGACAGGGTTTGAGCCGGGGCAACGGTGATGGAGTCGCCTGTATGAACGCCCATGGGGTCAAGATTTTCTATGGAGCAGATGATAACCACATTATCCTTTTTGTCTCGCATAACCTCAAGCTCATATTCTTTCCAGCCAATGATTGATTCCTCAATCAATATCTCTGCAGAAAGACCTGCCTCAAGCCCCATAGCCACTATCCGCTCAAACTCCTCTATGTTATAGGCTATGCCGCCGCCGGTTCCTCCAAGGGTAAAACTTGGTCTGATAATCAATGGAAATCCCAGCTCTCTGGCTATTTTTCGAGCGTCCTCCATATTGCAGGCCAGCCCGCTTTTTGGCACCTCAAGCCCAATCTTAAACATGGCTTCCTTAAACTGGCTTCTATCCTCTGCTTTTTTTATTGCCTGATAATTTGCCCCGATCATTTCGACATGATATTTATCCAATACACCCATCTCAAACAGTTTTATGGCCGTATTAAGCCCTGTTTGTCCGCCAAGTGTTGGCAAAATAGCATCAGGTCTTTCAATCTCAATGATTTTAGCCACTACCTCCGGGGTAATGGGTTCAATGTATATTCTGTCTGCGGTTTGAGGGTCGGTCATAATGGTTGCAGGATTTGAGTTGACAAGAATAACAAAGTATCCGTCTTCCTTCAGTGCCTTACACGCCTGTGTGCCGGAATAATCAAACTCACAACCCTGGCTGATGATTATTGGTCCTGAGCCAATAATTAAGATTTTGTGAATATCTGTTCGTTTGGGCATAATGTCTCCTTATGTATTTTCGACCTGTGCAATTAAATGCGGCAACAAGATAGTAAATGTTGTTCCCTTTCCAACCTTACTGGTTACGGCTATCCTTCCCCCATGTGCCTCAACAAAAGAACAACAGATAGATAGTCCCAGTCCAACCCCTTTACCCTTTGTGGTATAGAATGAATCAAATATCTTCTTGAAATTTTCCTCAGGTATACCCTTGCCGGTATCCTTGATAGTTAGCTTAACAAACTCTTCATCCATACTGCTTTGAATTTCTAATCGTTTTATCCTTGAATCTGTCATGGATTCAACACCATTCTTGACTATATTTATCACAACCTCTTTAAGTTTTTCAGAATCAGCAGAGATATCAGGCAAATTAGCGGCAAGACTCTGGATTAGTTCAACATCAAATAGAATGGTGCCGGGCATATCATCTATTGCCTCTTTGATCAGCTGGTTTATATTCATCATTGCCCTTTTAATCTCAAGTGGTTTGGAGAAATTCAAGAGATCCTCAATAAAGCCGGATGCCCTTGAGATTGCATTTTCCATTCGCAAAACATTTCGACAGGCAAGATCATCATCCACAATACCGGAACGCTTCTTTAAGAGATAGAGTCCATTATTTACTATCTGAAGCGGATTTCGTATCTCATGGGCTGCCTCTGCCGCTATTTGAGCTATAGCTGATAACCTTTCTGTTTTTAATATTGCCTCTTCCATCTTTTTCTTCTCTGTAGTGTCTCGAAATACCAGCACTACCCCAATTACGCTACCATTTTTGTCGTTAATTGGTGCCCCACTATCAGCAATAACCCTTTCTTGTTTATCCTTGCTTATTAATGCCGTATGATTGGCCAGACCAACAATAAGTCCAGTCTCAAGAACCTTTTGAACAGGGTTTTCGCATCGCCTGCGGGTATACTCATTGATGATATAAAAGATCTCACTTACCGGCTGACCAATGGCATCACACTCTTTCCATCCGGTAAGCTCTTCAGCTACCTTATTAAGCAGGACAACCCTTCCCTCTGTATCTGCCACAATAACCCCATCTCCAATACTTCGCAGGGTTACATCAAGCCTTTCCCTTTCTGCTTCAAGCCTTTTTGCCCCTTCATCAACCATCTGTGCCATATTCCCAATCTCATCAGAAACCTCACTCACAGACCGAATAATATCCTTGCTGATAACCTCTATATGCCCAAAAAAATCATCACAAACAGCGGCACAGACTATTGACCATTTGAAATCCCCTATATCTAAGGGAACAACATATTGAAATTTATCTACTACCTCAGCCCTGATATTCATCCCCTGGTAATAGGAATAAAACTCTTCACCAGATTGAGCACGAGTATGCCAATCTAAAAACCCATGTAAAAATTCAACCGGTCTATACTTCTTATGGAGCTTATCACAGGGTAGATTTATAACCCTTTTATCCGGATGAAAGATGATCCTGCCTGTTTTTCTATCTATAATACCAATATATCCATCCCTGCCCACTCGTTGTGTAGCCATAGCATCGAATTCCTCATTTTCCTGAAGCCATTCAAGCAAGGCATCCGGATGATTGAACAGGTATATCTCCAGCATCCTTCTGACATCATAAACCTTTTCCTTAACTGTAGAGATAGCCAATCCTTCCAGATTAGTCCTGACATTTTTTACTACCTCACCCTCTAATCTAATCAACAGCTCATAAAGCTTGCCTGACAATCCTTTTTCAAATTCAGTTGAACCCTCACCCCATCCCTCTCCCATAGGGAGAGAGGGAAAAACTGTAGATACTCCTATCCTTCTTTTTAATAGATATTCCCGGGCAATATATTTGGCACTATCTGTATAAAACCATTTTTCTATATTCTCCATAAGAATATTGAAAAACTCCCTCTGGCTATACCCAAGTTTAATACAAAAGAGGTCAAAACACTCTGGTGTATATCTTGATAATTTATCAGCATCCTTGACAATCATATCCTCTTTTGTCGTAGAGATAGTTCTGGTATCATGCCAATTGATAATCTCTACTATTTTCTCTTTTTCCTTCTCTGGCCAATTCATTTCAGAAAGAATATTATCAGCAATCACCCCGCCTGCTAATTCATGCTGATGCCGTAGTCGTATTTCTTCCAATTGTACTGTTATTCTTCTTGCGGCTGACTCTTCTTCATATGAAAAGCCCTGCCAGCCGGTATCATGTAGAATAATAGCAGGTATAATCACCCTCTCGTTTCCACCCTCTATGGCAATTAATCTCTTTGCCATGGATAGTGCTGTGTTTAGATGCACAAGGTCAGTATTATCCCGACAGTAGTTAGTGGCTTTTTCAAGAATAGCATCAATTGTTGCGTTCATTTTTTTCTCCAATATTTCATCGCAGAAAAGACATAAACCCCAGCCCCTCATGCTTAATCTTTCTTTTATTCCATATGGTTTCCGGTCTTGCCTGAAGGATGATGACCCTTGAAGAACGATCATCTATCACCCATTCAATATCCTGATACAAGCCAAAGTATTTCTCAATCATTTTTCCAAGGGTAACAAGCTGTTGAATATACCCCTCATCTATCTTTCCCCCTCTCCCTGTGGGAGAGGGAAGGGGTGAGGGTTTTTCTGTAATCTTATCAACAATGATAGAAACAGGGCTTACCCTGCCGGAGACAACCCCTTCCAGAACAGGTGAATATTCAATCACTATCTTTGACGGGTCGCCGCTTATTGGATTTACCGTAAACATTACCCCGGAAAGCTGCGGAGGGATCATCTCTTGAATAAGTACAGCCATAGCCATATCGTTTAGTGATTTATATCGAAAACCAAAGCCTTTTAAGTAAGCAAGTACCCTGAAGCCAAACGCACTCTGCCAACATCCCTTAACCCTTTCAAGTACATTTTCAAGGGGTACCTGAAGAAAGCTGTCGTAAAGCCCGGCCATACTTGCTGCAGGCAGGTCTTCTACAATTGATGAGGAGCGGATAGCCAGACTATTAGCCGCAAGCTGAACACAGGCATCCATTATCTGAACAGACATCTCATCCGGTATCCTTGCCCAGGCAAAAGCCTCAAGACAATCCTCGCTTTTTCTCCTCATCCCCTCAATATCATCCGGTATATCAGATAGAATATGTCCTATCCCATTAGCCTCAAGAAAATCAAGAAAGGCTTTGCCTGTCAGGATAAATCCTTGTGGCACCCTTATTCCCATCCCCTGTAACCTTGCAAGATAATAGCCTTTGCTGCCTACCATGGCTGGTGTTATTGATTCATCATCATATTGGACAATATACATGAGCTACCACCAGGACATCAATTATCAATTATTTCCACAATCCCCTTTTGACCATCAACCCTCAGCCATTGCCCGTTCTTGATTGTCTGTGTGGCAAAGCCTGTGCCGACAACTGCGGGCAGACCATATTCCCGACAGACAATAGCCGCATGACTCATGCTGCCGCCAACATTGGTAACAATTGCCCGTATCCTTGAGAATACTATTGTCCATGAAGGGGTAGTGATAGGACAGACTAATATCTCTCCATCCTCTATCTTTTTCAGGTCATCAATACACAAAATAAGCCTTGCTCTTCCCTCGACTATACCAGGGGATGCAGGGTGTCCCTTCAAGATATTTGAACGAACATCCTCAGATACGGACTCAAGCCAATTATTGATCTTTTCAGAAACAATCCCCCAGAGCATAATCGTAAATGGCTCTGTTATCTCCTCAGGCGGGATGCCCAGAGCTGGTGCAGGCTGATATTTTGAAAGGGCTTCAATTATCTTCCGTCTTTTAGCTATTATCCCGGGATAATACATCGGTCCCCTTGCCGGTGAGCCAATTGCCCAGGAGGCATAAAGGTCATAGAGTGCCTGAGATATCTCATATCGGTTCAAATAAAAGATATCCTCTTCATCCCCAAAAAAATGATTTTCAACAAAAACCCTGCCCAATTGCCGCATCTTATTCCAGAAGATGGTATGATGCCAGTGTTCAATGTAAAAGTTATGTTCCTCAACATAGGGAAAGACTGTTTTTGCCAGAGAAAGCTTTTCAGTAAATACCTTTTTTTCTTCATCTGTCCTTAATAATTCATAGTATCCCTTTCTTAACCTCTCGGCCTCATTCCGTATCCCTTCCGTATCCCTTTCTATTTTTTCCCCTTGCTCAAGCCTTTTAATGTATCCTGTAATCCCACTAAAGGGAACATCCAGATCATCTATCCAGCTGCAAGGAATATGATAAAAGCCTGTTCCAGGGTTAAAATAAAACCATGGATCCTTTACCTTTTCCAATTCATCCAACCACTTGCATCCATTATCCAGAACCTTAAGCCTGGCAATGATTTGCCCGGCATCTATCCCTTCAATAAATATCTTTTGCAATCCAAGACTCACAGCAAGCATGGATAGTTTTTTTAGCTCCTCATCAGGCTTAAACAGGATAACATCAATGCCTGCAACCAATTGAGTAATAACTTGATCCGTGATATCCGGAAAAGCAGACTTCATAAACATAGAAAAATCAAGAAAGGCAACATAACCAAGATTCAAGAACTCAAAATGATATGACCATATTCTGGACATGCTTTCTAAAAGGCGATTGTAGGATTCAATAAGCCAGAACCCGGTAGAGATACCAGCCTCAGATATAATCACATCAAATTCTTCCTTTTCCGGCAGGCAGGGGATATCTATGGATATTATATTTTCAATCTCTCTGGTTACCTTTTCCTTCCACTGGCTATAGAGACTATCCCAGTTTTTGTAATAATACCCTGCCCTCTGGCTAAAATCATTTATTCTTTCAGGTATTTCAGCAGGATCTACAGGGATGGGGCTGATATACAGGTAGCCATTAAGCACCCTTTGAGCAATACCCATAGCCGGAGGAACAATAAATATTCGAGAATTATATTGTCCCAGGCTTGGTCCCCAGCTTTCAGCAGTAATGACATCAAATGGATACAAGGGTATTGGATGATGCATGGTATCGCAAAACCAGAACCCATTTTCTTCAAAATCCCGAAGATCATCACTAAACAAAAGATAGTAAGGATACATTTTCTCCCAACCCTCTGCATCTTCAGGTGTTTTCACCTTAAACGGACTTTGAAATCTTTTAGACATAGCCGCCTCCTTTCTGAATAATCAGACTAATCGGACCATCCTTTCCCCCAATAGCATTCCAATCTCCCTATAATCCTGTGGTGATCCCTCAACCTCTTCCCAATGTAGCACAGACATTCCTGTCTGTGATTCTCCCCAATGCTCTGTCATCATCCCACGAATAATCAATTTGTCTCCCACAATTTCGGCATATACCCCAACAGGGGCAGCACAGCCAATCCCTATTTTTTCCAGAAACGCCCTTTCTGCGGACACGGTTATCATGGATTCTGGATCATTCAAAACATTAACCATGGCTTCGATTTCATCCTGAGTCCGCACCTCAAGAGCCAATGCCCCTTGACCTGCGGCAGGTAGAAAGGGATCCATGGGCAACAGTTGCGTAATTTTCTCCTCCATTTTGAGACGATACAATCCTGCGGCTGCCACAATAATCCCTGATATTTCCGGTATTTCTGTCTGTAGGGGCAATCCTGCCAGAGGTGCTACCTCCTTGCGGTTGCCTGTTAATTTTTTCAGTCGTGTATCAAGATTTCCTCGCAAATCAACCACCCTCAAGTCAGGTCTGAGCGATAGGAGTTGAATTCGCCGCCTGAGACTGCTTGTTCCAATGCCTGACCCGGGTTCAATATCCTCCAATTTACAGCCATTCTTAGAGATAAAAGCATCCCTTGCATCCAATCTCTTGCATATTGCTCCAATTTTTAAGCCAGAGGGAAGTATTGCCGGCATGTCCTTCAGGCTATGAACAGCCAGATCAATATCTTTAGAAAGGAGGGCATCCTCTATCTCCTTGACAAAAAACCCATATCCCCCTTGTAGGGACAGGGCTTGCCCCTGTCCGTCATGGGTCAATTTATCGCCACGGGTATGGATAACCCTTATTTGAAATGTTATTTCCGGATATGTTGCTTGCAGGTGAGACATGACCCATTGAGTTTGAGTCAATGCTAATTTACTACCCCTGGTACCAATAATAATTTTTTTCATTTCTGTCTATTTATCCCATATCTGTTAAGCACAACATCTACCATATCTGTCCGTCCCTTTTTCAGCAATTCAAGCAATTCTGAAGTTAACAGCTTATGCCAGATAATATGTCGTTTTGGCCGGTCGAATGTAGTCTTGACAATTTGACGAAGGCTTCCTAATAATTCTACAAATCCTATGTATTCCTTACCAAATATCTCTCGCAGATCATCCCTTATCTTTTTAGCCAATGCCGGAGATTTTCCCTCGGTAGAAACAGCAATGCTTAATGACCCACGGGAAAGTACGGCCGGAAGAATAACCGTAGAATCATCTGCCGAATCAACCATATTGACAAGTATTCCCTTATCCCTTGCCTCATGTGAAATCTGTTTATTTAACTCCTGGTCATCGGTAGCAACGATAACAAAAAATGCGTCATTCAGGTCTTCACTCTGGTACTTGCGGTCTATCCATTCTATTTTCTGAAGATGGGCATTAATCTCTTCATTTATCTGTGGGCTTATAACCGTTATATTCGCCTCACAATTCAATAAAAAAACTATCTTTCTTGCAGCTACCTCACCACCGCCAACAATTACACATTTTTTATCCTTTACATCTAAACAAATTGGATAATATCTCATAGTCACCTTCTTTTATAATCAGGACATTTTCTTGCATTTGGCCGGGCAGATTGATGACAGGCACTCGGATAATCATATCTACAATCATCACACAAAAAGCGATTAGTCTCAAAAGCCCCCTGTATCCTTGACCATATGTTTTGAAAAAATCTTATTATTGCAAGCATATTCTCACTCAACTTAAGATGAAAAACAACAAAAAATGGATAACTTACTTCATTATACCAAAATATTGTAATTGTGTCAATGAAAAACTTTTACTTGACTTTTAATTTTAAGTATGATAATATCATTATAAAGAAATCAGGTAAATAGAGGAAGTCCTGTAAGATTCAGGCACTGTCGCGCAACGGTAATGGAAGGAAAACTTCATAAGTCCGGTCTACTATTTATCTTGATAAGTACCTTCGCAGAAAGGGAAGAAATAAGGGGAAAAATATAAGCCCAATCTTCTTGTCGAAGGTTGGGCTTTTTTGTTTTTAAGGAAATGCGAGGGATGGAATATTGAGTAGCATGAATTTCAAAAAAGTGCTAAAAATTAATTGACATGTCGTTTTTATTGTGTTATACTTATAAAAATCGTAACACAAAGGAGGTTTTTGAGATGAAGGGAATGATGATTTTTGGGTTGGTTATGGGGTTTGTAGTGTCTGCCTTTGCATCCGGCACACCAACCATTACGGTCTATGGGGAAGAGGTAGTGGTGACTGCTACAAGGCATGAAAAAGGGATTGGGGATGTGCCGGTGAGTGTCTCGGTGGTAACAAAGGAAGAAATGGAGAAAAGAAAGGTGACATTTGTTGATGAGGCATTAAAGTATGAGGCCGGGACATGCCAGAGGCGGACAAAATTTGCAGACACAATGAGCAGGGTTACACTGCGTGGGTTTAGCGGTGGGCAGAGGACATTGGTGCTGCTTGATGGAACACCGATAAATGATGCTTACAGCGGTGGAACATATTTGGGTAGCCTGCCGATTGGGAATGTCCAGAGGATAGAGGTGGTCAAGGGTCCATTTTCAAGCCGTTACGGTGGTGAGGCAATGGGTGGGGTGATAAATATTATTACTCAAATGCCTGAAAAGGAGGCGATTGAGGTTAAAAGCTCGGCATCTGCCTTTAACACCTATAACCATATCTTGAATTATGGGAATAATATTGGCAGGTTGTCTTTTTCCATCAACCTTGAGAAAAAAACAAGCCAGGGGGATAGGACGGATTTGGTGACTAAATCTGTAAGTTCGGGCACTGCCGCAACCAAAGTCTCTGGCTGGGAGAAAACGCTGACCTCCGTGGGTAGCAGTACTTATTTGATTGGGGATAAGGGCAAAAACTATTGGGATCAGAATCACTATGGTTGCAAATTCAAGATTTCCCCGAGTTCTGCATCTAATCTTTCGTTGTCGTATACTGGTGGAGGATATGAATATGGCTATCGTGACCCACAAAGTTATCTCATAACTCCAACTGGAACCCCAACTGATAACGGCACCATGGAATTATCAGGTGAGGGCAAGATGACCATCTCCCCAAAGGATTTCCTATCCACCTGGGGAAGGAGCAAGCCTGATACTTATGGCCTGGATTATGGGACACTGATTGGGGGTGTGGCATTAAAAGGGAAGGTAAACTTGAATTGCAAGGATGATTTCTATATTTCACCAGAAACAGGTGCCACCTATCATGGCGGTAATGGTAAGTTGAGCAAGACACTGGGCAATACCCTCAATGCTGATGTTTCTGGTGATATTCCGTGGAGGGGGGAAACTATCGTTACTGTGGGGCTGAACTATCGTCAGGATAAGGCTGAAGCCAAAGATTACAAGGTAAGCAACTGGAAGGATGAAGCCTCACTAACGGGTGAGCCAACATATGGAATAGGAGGCAGCGGAAGGTTGATGGCTATTTACACTCAGGCCGAGGTAGAGCCGATTACGAACCTGTTGGTATTCTTGGGTGCAAGGTATGATTCCTGGCAGAGATACGATGCCTCTTTACTTGATGGGACAAAATCAGTCAAATATGCAGATAGGGATAGCTCTGCCTTTTCTCCTAAGGTGGGGTTGCTCTACAAGTGTCAGGGGTGGTACAATCTGGATGGTATTCGTGCCTCCTGGGGCAAGGCGTTCAGACCACCAACAACCTATGAGTTATATCGCACCTGGGTTTCATCTTCTGGCAAAACTTATGCGGGTAATCCTGAGCTTTCTCCAGAGACCACGCAATCATGGGAGATGGGTATTGATGAGAAGTCGTACAATTTGGGGTTATCCTTCTACAGAAATGCCTTTGATGCCTCCTGTATCTGGCATTTTAGCGATAAGATATATGCTAACTCGAATAATAGTGATGTTGTTCAGGGGGTCTATGGTGCGTATGATACGGTGGATACTGTAGATATGAAGGTTGGCTATTTGCTTAAGGAAAATTTGAGGGTGTCATTAGCAGTGGATAATCTTTTGGATCGACAGTATTATCAAAATTACAAGGCATCTGGCAGGACGGCTACCTTTGAGGTAGGATGTAAATATTAAACAGAATACGAAGCGTCTCGCTTCGTTTTCTCAACGAGTCAAGACGATTCGCAGGGAAGAACATTGGAGCAGATTATGGAATTAAATATCATTCTGTGGCTAATTGGCATACTCTTTACCCTGAGCATACTTGCAATCAAGCTGGGCTTTGGGTTGGGTTTTAGCGGCTTGAGATGGCAAGGAATCTGTGGGATATTTTTTTCGTATCTGGTATTATTTGTCCTGATGGCTATATTCTCAAGCCAGCTTATCAAACTTCTTGAGCCTGTTCTAAGAAAAGGTCCGTATCTTCATGCAGGGATGGCGATGGGGATGATTGTCTGGGGGATGTTTGTGATACAGGGGGCGGGGAGCAGGGAGCGGGGGTCAGGAGAAAGAAGTCGGGACATACCTTATGTCACGCGGAGACGCGGAGACGCGGAGAGGGAGAGGGAATGCAGAGGTCAGTCTCTTGTCGCGTCCATTCCTGCGAAGGCAGGAATCCATGGAGAGGGACACGAAATGCAGAGGTTAGGACATGCCTTGTGGCTTATAATTCCCTGCCCTGTCTGCCTCACAGCTATCACCTTTTCTATCTGGGCGGCATTGAATGTGGTTAAACTTCCGTCATTGGTTGTGGGGTTGGGATTGGGGTGTGCCTTTGTGCTATTGTCGCTTTTATTCCTTACCCTTAGCCGTTTGAGAAAATCTGCAAATCCACGGATAAGCCTTGGGCTTTGCATGATTACCATTGGGTGTTATTTTCTTGCCACCTTAATACTGCCGGCAAAGATTGAAGAGGCAAAGGAGATATATAAATCGTTTATTGTAGTCAAGTCGTCCCAACTCGTTGAGGATACGAAGCGAGACGCTTCGTCTACTGGAGTCCTTACCTTGCTTTTTTCAGCGATGTTGATTGGGTTTTTTGGAAAGCAGAGGGCTGACACCTGAATGCTTACGAACAATTGAATAATTACAATTTTCTTTGAAAAATCATATTACCCGCTTGACATTTCAATGTTTTTATGATATCATTTTACCAATTACCGATCAACAGGGGATTTTTATGATGAAGATAATTAAGCGAAAGATTGATTTCCAGAACATCTTGAATCGAATCAATATGTTTCCGGTTACCGCGATACTGGGACCTCGTCAGTGTGGACTGGGACCTCGTCAGTGTGGGAAAACAACCATGGCTCGAGAATTTGATTATAGCCATTACTTTGACCTTGAAAATCCAAGAGACATGGCCAGATTGGAACAACCCCAACTTGCTTTTGAAGACCTTAAAGGATTGATTGTTATTGATGAAATTCAACGGTTGCCTGATTTATTTCCTCTCATTCGTTATCTGGTAGATAATAATCCCAGCCAGAAATATTTAATACTTGGCAGTGCTTCAAGTACTCTGATCAAGCAGAGTTCTGAATCGCTTGCCGGCAGGATTGCTTACTATTATCTTGGTGGTCTCAGTTTACACAATGTTGGTATGGAAAATATTAACAGACTCTGGATTCAGGGTGGATTACCAAAATCTTATCTGGCTGAAACCGAGGAACAAAGTATACTCTGGCGGGAAAACTATATCGCCACATTTCTTGAACGAGATATACCGCAATTGGGTATCAATATTCCAGCTTATACGCTCAGGCGGTTCTGGACTATGCTTAGTCACTATCATGGACAAATTATTAATTATGCTGAGATTGCCCGTTCTTTTGGAATCTCTGATATGACAGTTCGAAAGTAAATTGAGATTTTAGTAGGTACTTTCATGGTAAGAATTTTGCCGCCATGGTACTTAAACATTGGGAAACGACTTGTCAAAAGACCCAAAATATTCCTTCGAGATTCAGGCTTGTTCCACTCTCTAATGGGCATTGAAACCTTAAACCAGCTTTATTCGCATAACAAACTTGGTGCGTCATGGGAAGGATTTGCGTTAGAGTGTGTATGCAGGAGCATTGGAAAAAGAGATCAGGAATTTTATTTCTGGAATATCCACTCAGGGGCTGAATTGGATCTATTCTGGCAGCATGGCGGAAAAAACTGGGGCGTTGAATTCAAGTATGCAGATGCCCCACGATTGACAAAATCCATGAAGATTGCTATGGAAAACTTAGAGTTTGAACATCTCTGGGTGGTATATCCCGGTAAAGAAACCTACAAACTTTCTGAGAATATTACTGCCGTTCCGTTAAAGGATATTCCTGAGGAGGGAAAGGGAACACTTTTTGTATAGGAGGCTACGAACAATGAATATCTTTGCCGGGCTTGAGACATTTTTGTATATTATCTCATCTGCCCTTTTTTATCCGGTGGTTGCCGGGCTTGTTCTGCTTGTATTCTGGATGGTTATTTCGTTTGGAGGGTTTTTGCGTGAATTCGTTGATAGGGTGCAGGGCATATCATTGCCATTTCGCAGGTATCAATTGATGCTTGAATTGATGTGTAAAAATAATAATAAGGCAGAATTAGACATCAATCTGGAGAGGCTTCTTCAGGCATCAGAGCTTGATATGGTCAAATCATTAGATAAGATTAGATTTGCCATCCGGGTTGGTCCCGCCCTTGGACTGATGGGCACGCTGATACCTATGGGTGTTGCCCTTTCTGCCCTTAGCCAGGGGGATATGACTAAGATGGCTGGAAATATGGTGACAGCATTTACTGCTACGGTTGTAGGGCTTGCCTGTAGTGTGGCAGCATACCTTATGTCTACGGTAAAAGAGAAATGGTTGAGAGCAGATATGAGGGAGATGGAATATCTCACGGAATTGACGCTCAGAAATGCAGAATGTAAGTAGGGGCAACCCTTGCGGTTGCCCTATTTCATGGAGAAAAACAATGCGATTTTTGAAAAGACGAACACGATTTGAAAAATACGAACAACCGCTTGAGGACCCTATTGCCGGAGTGGCGAATCTCTTTGATGCCAGCGTTGTCTTTATCGTCAGCATGATGATGGCTTTGTTTATGGCTTATAACATGATTGATTTGCTTGACCCAAAATCAGAGGTGACCATTACCAAAAAAACCGCTGATGGACAGATAGAAATAATCACCAAAAAGGGCAAGGAGATCAAGGTGAAAAAGGTGACAGATAAGCAGTTGAGCGGTGAGGGAGATAGGCTCGGGATAGCCTATCAATTGAAAGACGGGAGGACAATTTATGTGCCGGAATAGAAAAGGCAGGGGGCAGAAATTGCTCCTTTTATTCTGTGTTCTGTGCTCTGTATTCTGCGTTCTGTCTTCTGCTCATGCAGAATCATTGCAAGTCAGCCTTCTCCTTGGAGATATCAACTCAAAGGTAGCAATTGAGGCAGCCAGAGCAATAGAAAGCCAATACCCACAATTAGAGCAAAAGATAAACTTCAAGATATATACCAGCCATTCCATTTTGAATAAATCACAGGTTGCAAAAGATATTGCCAGGGCAAAGGTCATCTTCTTTCTCCTTATTATGGACAGACAGGCAGTGGAATTGGCAAAGCCATATATTGAGCAGGTAATAAAAAATGGCGGCAAGGTTTATGGAGTAGGTGGAAATTACACTAAAGAACATCGTGATATGGGTATTATAGACGATGAAATGGCTAAGGCATACTACAGGGAAAATGGCGTGGAAAACATAAAAAATATGGTGCTGCTGGTAATGAACAGGGATCTGGGACTGAATGTTTCCTATGAAAAGCCAACCAAATTCCCAGAGTTTGGGATATACAGGGCAGGCAGTGTGTTTGAGAGCTTTGAGGATTACAAAAAATGTGGCTTGTTTAAGGAAGAAAGACCCTGGATAGGGGTAGTTTTCTGGAGGAGCAGCCTTACCTCGAACCAGACAAAACCATTGCATGCTCTACTGCAAAGCCTTGAACAGGCTGGGTTCAATCCCTTGCCTGTATTTGGGTATCCATCTCATATCCCTGTTGAAAGATTTTTCCTGGATGAAAACGGCAAAAGTCGGGTAAGGCTTGTGGTGGCTATGGGGATGAATATTGGCGTGAATCCAGAGGTTACCATACCAACCTTAAGCAAGCTGAATGTCCCTGTAATCAATGCCATTACCCTCTACACACAATCATTGACAGAATGGGAAACCTCTCCGGTTGGTCTTGATATTCTTGAGCGAACATGGCAGGTGGCATTGCCTGAATTGGGTGGTCTGATTCAACCCACGGTCATTGCCTCAAAGGAAAGGATGGTAGTTCCCCTCATCCCATCCGTCTCCCCTGAGGGGAGAAGGGGTAATACAGGAGGAATTGAGTACATTGAGGAAAAACCTATCCCGGAGAGGATTGAAAGGCTGGTTGATAGGGTAAAGGCATGGATAAACCTTCAGGATTCGTCGAACAAGGATAAGAAGGTGGCCATCATTTATTATAACTATCCCCCCGGCAAACAGAATATCGGTGCCTCATACCTTAATGTTCTACCGGAGAGCCTGTGGGAGATATTGAACAGGTTGAGGGCAGAGAACTATGATATCGGCAGTCATCCAAAAAGCAAGGATGAGCTTTTTAATGATATTCATTCCTATGGCAGGAATATCGGCAATTGGGCTCCTGCAGAAATTGACAAATTAGCAAGAAGTGGAGGTAGCACCTCTGGCAGTCAAGCCGTACTTATCCCTATCAAGGTGTATAAACAATGGTTTGAGGAGTTACCTGAAGGGTTCAAGGCGTCTGTCCTGAAAAGTTGGGGCAGTCCTGAGTCTAATAATATCATGACATGGCAGGGAAATATCGTTATTCCTGCTGTTCGATATGGCAACATCCTCTTTACCGCCCAACCCTCCCGCGGCTGGGAGCAGGATGTCAAAAAGCTTTACCACGATATAACCATGCCGCCGCATCATCAGTACATAGCCTTTTACCTGTGGCTGAAGAAGGGCTTTGGGGCAGATGCCCTTGCCCATATCGGTACGCAT
Source organism: Candidatus Desantisiibacteriota bacterium (assembly GCA_016208205.1). The sequence goes on from JACQYP010000041.1 coordinate 21,326, forward strand.
GGTACACATGAGTGGCTTAGCGGCAAAGAGGTTGGATTTACCGCAGAAGATCCGCCGGAGGCATTGATTCAGGATATACCCAACATCTACCCCTATATAGTGGATGATGTGGGTGAAGGCTTGCAGGCAAAACGCCGTGGCATGGCAGTGGTGATTGACCATATGACCCCGCCCTTTGACAAGGCCGGTATGAATCAAGAACTGAAGGAGTTGGCATCCTTTATCAGCGATTATAACAGTGCCAAAGAGAAGTCCCCCCAATTAGCAACCGTCAAATTGGAAGAGATCAATGTTCTGTCCCGCAAAATGGGAATCCTGACTGACCTTTCACTGTCCGCCATTGCAACACCGGAACAGGTAGAAAAATTGGACGACTACATCAGGGAAATCGGGGAAAAGACCACCCCTTTCGGGCTGCATACCTTTGGCAAATCGCCAGATGAAAAATACCGCAAAAGCACCGCAGAGGCAATCCTTTCTATTGAAGGGGGATTGGGCAAGCAGGCAGAGTTGGAGGAGAGGATAGCCATAAGTGGGCAAAGGGAGCTGGATGCCTTTGTTGCTGCCTTGTCCGGCAGATATATCCCTGCT
>JACQYP010000042.1 GCA_016208205.1 Candidatus Desantisiibacteriota bacterium
CTGGATAACAGATTCTGCATCCCTTGCCTCAAGCTCTCCTGCCTGCCCCTTCATAGCCAGAAAGAATCCGCTGCCAATGGGGCTCCCGTTGCTTTTTACTAATGGCAGACAGTATTCTGCCAGAATGTTCATTTTTGCTACAGCTCTGGAAACAACAAGGTCATATGCCTCTCGATGCTCTTTGGACTGTCCATATTCCTCTGCCCTTCCCTCTAATATCTCAAACTCGCAATTGATAGAAGAGTTCTCCCTTAGCTTGCCCCGCAGACTATAAAGAAAATTAAGGTGCTTTTGACTTGAATCCATTACAGTTAATCGTATCTCCGGTGCATATATCTTTAAGGGTACGCCAGGAAACCCGGCTCCGCTCCCCACATCCAGCACCCTCATCCCTGGGGTTAAGTTCACGACTAATACACAACTAAGAGAATCCAGAAAGTGTCTGGTTATTATCTCCTCCTCATCCCGAATTCCAGTAATATTCACCCTTTGAGCCTCTCCCGCAAGCAGGGCAAGATAGGACATGAACTGCTCAATCTGAGACTTGCTTAATGCAATCCCCATTTCAGTTGCCCCTTGTTTTAATGCTTCAGCAGCATGTATGATTAACAAATAGCTACCCTCTTAGTACAATTATCAATGTTCAATATATCAATTACACTCGATGTTCAAGTTTTTTGTAGAGAAATGTATATTGCAACCAAATGGTGCATGGAATGAACCCTACCAGATTATATTTTGCGTACAATTACCATAATGGGAACATATAGGGTTGGGGTCAAAATATAATCTTATAAATCAGAACTGCAATCGCCATATAGAGTTAGCTTCAACAGCCAACTGCTCCTGTCTTTTAGATATGTTTTCTTCATTCCACTGCCTATAATATTCAGTTATTTTTTTGGTTAATTGGATACTGCTCTTGGCATAAACAACCCTTTTGTTTTCAAAACAATCTGTTCCTGCTTCCCTATTAAGGTTTCCCTCTAAAAGAGTCAAGTTTCCTAAACGATAAACACATCTATCAATAACTTCATCTCCAAGATAACTCCACTTATCTTCGGCACTTTCTGGAATTATGTGTTCAATAGTATAAAAGTCGCTATTCTGGTCAATATCAGTATGATACTTATGTTTCTCAATCTTAGCAAATATGTATTTTATGAGCTTGTGGTTTCTGGGAGTTCTCTTGAATATTTTGCTTGCAAATTCAGTTTTAAAATTTTCATTATCAGGATAAATATCTCTTAACTCACCAATATTAAATTGTCTATTCCTTCTGATATTCAATGCTGTCAAATTATAAATATTTTCTTGTTCATTCGGGTTTAATCCACCAATTACATTATAACGAAATGAAATTATAGAACAGGCTTTTAAGACGCGTTCAAAATCAGATTCATCCAGAGAATTATAAGCAGCCAAGAGAAGAGGAAAAGGTTGTTTTATCTGAAACAGATTTAGCTCTCTTAGATAGCTTGAAATTTTCCGTTTGCCCCTCCAAAGTTCATCATCAGGATTTTGTAGTGCCATATATATATCTGCATTGGTGTCTAATTCACGAATTAAAGAAAAAGCAGCTTCTTTTGTATTAGTATTCTTTCGGATTGCCTTAAAAAGGTCATTTTTCCTAACAGTTTTATTGAGGCTATTCCAATAATATCTTAAAAATTCAGGAAATTTTTCACTCCCAAGCTTGCCGATTACCTTACTCCACAATAATTCCATTTGATCCAATTCAGATTTATGCGGGCCAGTTGCATCTACCACTGAAAATAAGTAATTTTTTAGCAAATCAGCTGATGAAAGCTTGACCCCTCTTGCATTCAGTGTTTCAAAAACTTTGAAGGCATTTAACTCATCGGAAACCTTTATTACTGTAAAAAAAAGTTTATCAACGATAGTATCAATAAATCCCGCGAGTGACTCACCTGTAAGATATTCTTTTTTAATCTTTTCATAGAACCACAAGAAGCAATTCTTCATCTGCTTTTCAGAAGAATTAATGCCTCTAATGGGCAGATTTTGCAGTGGCACCAGATAGTTTCTATAATAATCATCATTATTGCGATTTAGTTTTAGTTTGTTTCTTGATATAAGTGTTACAGGATCTAAATACCCTATGTAACTGTTCATTAATGCTTCTTTACGCCTAACATTTTGTTCAGCGTCAATTCCTTTCTCTGATAACTCCACCAGACACCTTAAAACCGAAAGAATAATTATGCTCAAGGTAGCGAGCCTTTGCTGTCCATCAATTACCTGAAAGTTTTTATTATCCGAACTTTGCAGAACAAGATAACCCATATAATGCTCTGTTTCCTCTGCATTTAATGGGCATATATCTTGCCAGAGATCATCCCAATGGTCAATCTCCCATGAATAATCTCTTTGAAACTTAGGGATTTCATATCCTAATCCATTGCCTATCAACTGGCGATAAGTTTCACTTGAAGTATCTCTTATCCCTTTCATTTCATGTTCCTCCTCGTCTTTTGATATTTTTGCTTTCCTCCAATTTATCGCCCTTTTCCCTTCTCAATCTTTCCAGATAAATCATCAACACTGAAATATCTGACACCCGAACCCCTGATACTCTTGAAGCCTGACCAAGGGAAACAGGTTTTATTGCAAAAAGCTTTTCCCTTGTTTCCAGCCAGTTTTCCATCCGTTTGAAATCCTCGATATGGGCTAACTGCCTTCTTATGTATCCCTCATATTTTATCTCTATCTCTACTGCTTCCTTTATTTCCGGAGACAATTCCTGTTGAGGCAGCATCTCTGTCGTTGGCAAGGCAGCATCTCTATCACATAAAAACTCCTCAATATCCTGATATGTTATCCCTGGATGCCGTAAAATCTGAGCAAGGAAGCAAGGTTCTTTTAATTCCCCCAATTTTTCTCCCAATTGACTCCCTTGTAGCGAGAGGTGGACACTGCCTGCCCTGCTATTGCCCTGCATAACTGTAATATGTTCTAATCGCTCCCTTTCCTTTGCTATTAAAATCTTTTTCCTCTCCAGCCCCTGATACTGTTCCTCTGATATTAACCCAAATTTATATCCATATTCCATAAGCCTTTGATCCGCATTATCATGCCGCAGGAGCAATCTATACTCTGCCCTTGAGGTAAACATTCTATACGGCTCTCCTGTTCCCTTTGTGACTAAGTCATCTATCAGGACACCAATATAGGCTTGAGACCTTTTAAGAATAAATGCCTCCTGCCCTCTGATTTTTAAGACAGCATTTATTCCAGCCATAATCCCTTGTCCCGCAGCCTCTTCGTATCCAGAGGTACCATTTATCTGTCCGGCAAGATACAGTCCATCAATCAACTTTGTCTCAAGGGTAGGCTTGAGCTGTGTTGGGAAAACAAAATCATACTCTATAGCATATCCATATTGTAGTGCACATTCCCCGAATGTGCCTTTCTTCTTAAGTATCCTAACCTCTTCTAATCCAGGAACAGTCCGCAGCATTTCCAACTGAACAGCCTCAGGCAAACTGGTAGAAAGCCCATTCAGGTAAAGTTCATCTGTATCATACCCCTACGGCTCAATCAATACCTGATGGCTCATCTTTTCCGAAAACTT
>JACQYP010000011.1 GCA_016208205.1 Candidatus Desantisiibacteriota bacterium
ATGCTTTGTCAGACTACTCAATAGAAGAATTCCTCCTTGCATTTTATCCACCTCCCAGTGTATTTACTCTATTATACACCAAAAGGACTTTTATTTCAAGTCAGAAAAATGTATTTTTCCCACTAATCTGAGGAGAGCCGATATTCTGCCGGATTCCGGTAGATAAAGAATGTCAGATGCTGGTGAATTTTGCTGAGTCTGATAATGATTCGTTTGCATTCAGGAAGATGTCAATCGACGATGTTTTAAGCTCACCTGTATCTGAAAAACTTAAAGGAAAGATTGTTCTGGTTGGAGGGGTTACAGATAAAATTGGAGATATGTACACCACACCATTTGCTTTTTATTCGGGGACAGGTGCTAAACTAACAGCCAAGCTTAGATAATGCTCTTATTTATGCAGCAGCTAATCTTTCTTGAACTGATACTTTTACCTGATACCCTAAACGGCTTAAGAACTCTTCACAGTCCTCCCAGGCAATCCCAAATGTCTTCACATCAGCTAATCCTAAACGGCTAATGATATCCCGGATAGTATCAAAATTCCCCTTATCAAACTCAGCTTCCATCATCATTAACTCTGCCCAATTTACTAATTCTCTTAGTGTAATCCGATGATAGAGATAATCTGTTAATTTTTGAGCTACATCTTTACTTGTAACCTTCATTGAAATTTACCTCCTTAAGTTCTCTTATGCCCTTTATCCACTGGATACTTTTCGTGAACCTCAACCAACTCTCCTTTTTCATTATAAATTTCTTGATAAAACCTCATTGTTTTTTCTGATGAATCAACTTCTTTAATATACTGGGCATTCCATCCGTAACGGCCTTGAACTTCGTAGAAATAACGGCGTCCACCCGTTTCTAAGTTTTCCCAATCCTCAAACTTTCGCTCATTTTCCCTTTGCTTATCTTTATCCATATATTTTATTCTCCACCATAGCATGATAGATATATGCAATTACCATTTGTAATTACTTCTCTATGTTTGAGTTAAGGTTTGCATACCCTATTCATACCCTATCTATACCCTATCCGTTCCTTTGATCAATAAAAATTATCATGCTATTATTAAGATAGAAAATAAAAACAATCTTTTTTCTGCTTCTATTATAACAGAAGGATGCAGAAAAGTCAAGTTTGATAAAAATTGTTTTCTGAAAAGGGGGTGGTTAAATTGAGGGTGGTTATTCTTTATCAGCAGGTATGGATTCGTGTCTCGACAAAAAAATTTTAATTAGGAGATAACTGAAATGAAAAAGATACTAATGAGCTTTTTCGTAGCGGCACTGATGCTGGGAATTTTCATGGTGCCGCAAATAGCTAATGCTGACATCATTATTGACGATCAAAGCAGTGGGTTTGAAAAATATGGCGACAGCACCCATTGGTGGTCCAAAAATGTTGGGTATAATAACAAGATAAGGTATTACCTTTAAGAAATCAGGAGAGTGGAGAATAAAGATATATAATATCGTTGGAGAGCTGATAGTAGAAAGTGGCGAATGCAAGGATGAGTTTGTATGGAAACCAATTTCTTGTGCCAGTGGTATTTACTTGTATATTATCACTGGTAATAGCGAGAAGATTACAGGTAAGATCGCTATAATCCGGTAGGATTTAGCTTAATGGTGTGCAATAGGCTTATCCTATTGCACACCAAATTTTCCACAAGGAGGTTGATTAAAATGAATAGATTATTGATTGAATTAGTAATAGGTGTTGGGTTTTTATGTTACACTTCTGCAGATGCTGCAGAAAATGGAAGTTCTGGTGGACAGCTGCTTAAGATTGGCGTGGGCGCAAGACCCGCAGCCATGGGTGAGGCATTTTGTGGCGTGAATGGTGATGTAAACAATATTTATTACAACCCGGCAGGGCTGGCTCAAATACGAAATGCTCAATTTTCTGTGAATCATCAAGAATGGCTGGATGATCTTCGGCACGAGTCTATAAGCTATGTCCGGCCATGGTTTGATGGAGTAGCAGGGATGAGCATGGCTTGCTTGACCATGGACGAGCTATCCGGTAGCAATGCCCTTGGCAATACAACTGGCAGCTTTGATGCCAATGATATGGTTGCAGGGGTTACTTATGCAAAGACACTCAGGGAACATCTTGCAATAGGAATGGGATTGAAACTGCTTCGACAAAAAATAGCCTCAGAAAACGCCACAGCTATATCAGGGGATATGGGAGCAATTCTAAGGCTGAGCAAATCTCTCTCACTCGGTACTACTGTCCAGAATTTGGGGACAAAGGTAAAATTTGTAAATGAGAGTGACAGCCTGCCAATAATCTTCAAAATCGGGGGTGCTTACAGAACACCGGGAGACAGATTGCTTGTGGCTGTAGATGCTAACCAGCCTGTAGATGATGATCTCAGGGTAAATATCGGTGCAGAATATCAGTTTATCAATAATACATTTGCTATTCGTGGAGGATATAAATCGGGCATCGACCAGGGAGGCGTTACAGCCGGGGCAGGTTTTCATATCAGAAACTGCCGGCTTGATTATGCCTTTGTACCTTACGGTGGTTTAGGAAATACTCATCGGATTTCCTGTTCATTCGGTTCATTCGGAACTAATCAGTAATAGCCTATCTGAAAAACCTGCAGGGGCAGAATATCTTCTGTCCCTGCAGCTAACCTGTTACTTACTACCGCGTTAGCTATATGTAGCAAGCACCTTCAGGTGCGTTTTAGTCTAAGCCGGCGAAAAAGCGAAAGCAAGTAAGCTTTCGCACTCCATATTTCAAGCCGCAAGCGGTTACGACGGAACTTTTGACTAATATTTCTCCAATCACCTGATCACCCCCACCTTACCTGTTTACAAACTCACCGGCAAGCAAATCAGATACATTTTTTACAACTACATCTACACAAACCTCATCATCTTTTGTCTCAACTAATTTCAACCTGACAACCGCAGTAAGAGGAGCTGTGGATTTTTCAATCCGAGATCCGAGAATGGATGCCCGCAATCTACTATGATCCCAGTTCCACATTTTTGCCCAAGATCTGCCGACTTTATTGCAAATGCAGGCATATCTTACCACAAATCTTGTCTCATGTCAACAAAAAAACTTCTTGACTTTTGCCTTATTTAGCCATATACTGTAACTGCTCAGACATGGTTCAAGGGTTAAGAGAGCAAACCATCAACTGTGAAGGGAGACAACCTGAGTAATTACACATGAGGATACACATAGCCATGCTTGACTTGCATCATGAATACATTCAATTACTAAAGCTAACCAGAAGATATATCGAGCAAGAGACAGGGATAAGGATACCATTACCTGTCAGGGGTGCTGCTCCAGAGGCAAAGAGGGCAACCACAGGGGGTTGCCCCTACGTGATAGCCCATGTCAGAGAGGAGATCACTCCCCTACCCTCTGGCAGCAAAGGACAACCTTTAGTGGCGGCTGTAATTGCTGAACCTCCAGCAGGCTTAGAACCTTTGGAAGGCTTAAATATTGATACGATTGAACAGATTAAAGGGGAGATTCAGGGTTGCAAAAGGTGTCGTCTGGCACAATATCGAAAAAATATCGTCCCTGGCACAGGTGATCCTGAGGCAAAATTAATGATTATCGGGGAGGCACCAGGGGCACAGGAAGACATACAGGGTCAGCCGTTTGTTGGGGATGCAGGGCAGTTATTGACTAAGATGCTTGCTGCTATCCATATCGAAAGGAAAGATGTTTATATCACCAATGTCGTGAAATGCCGCCCGCAAAGCAACAGAAACCCTAATCACGATGAGATTGAGGCATGTAATTCATACCTTATTGCTCAGATCAGGGTTATTAAACCAAAGATTATTCTGTGTATGGGGAATTTTGCTGCCAAAACATTGCTTAAAACAGAAAATACGATAAGTACCTTGCGGGGTAAATTTTTCGATTATCAAGGGATTAAACTCTTGCCTACATACCATCCGGCAGCCCTGCTTTATCACCCTGCATGGAAAAAGGATGCCTGGATAGATATGCAACTGTTGCAAAATGAGTTACAGTAGACGAAGCGTCTCGCTTCGTATTCTTATAAGTAGACGAGCCGTCTCGGCTCGTTGAAGATACGAAGCGAGACGCTTCGTCTACAATAGAAAGGAGGCGTTTATGTCCAAACGAATAGATTTTTATACGATAATGGAAAAGTGTAAGGATTTTGGTAAAAAAAAGATTCGGGATATTATGAGCCATGATGTGATTACGGTTAAAGAGGATGGACAGTTTCTTGAGTTTGCAGCAGATATTGAGATGTACGACTACCTTTCGTTTCCTGTAATAGATGAAGATAACGAACTTGTAGGCATAATCTCACAGACAGATCTGTTAAAGCTCATCCTGTTTCATGGCTCAACCAGAAACAGACTGCTGGTCGAAAAATGTTTTCTGGGCATCCCAAGCATTCGCTCAATCATGAGCCTTCATCCCATAACCCTTTCCCCTGATGATACAGTAGATGAGGCTGCATACCTCATGTTTGAGCATAAGATACAGAGTATCCCTGTGGTTGAGAATAAACGGGTTGTGGGGATAGTAGGCAAGATAGATGTTGTTGGTCGGATATTAAGTATGATGGGGCTGTAAAAGGAGTTGTGAGCATGGATGTCATCTTTACCATAGGGATAATATTAATCCTTATCAAGCTTATTGGAGAGGGATTTGAGAGGATAAGCCTTCCGTCTATCTTTGGTGAAATTATCTTAGGGATTATTCTTGGGCCTTTACTTAAGCTTATTATCATTTCTACCAGTGATGGCAGTCTTACTCATTCTGCTGCAACGATTAAACTTCTTGGAGAGATAGGTATCATCTTTTTGTTGTTTTCCATAGGATTTGAAAAAATTGAATTGGAAAGGTTTTCTGTCTCTATTATCAGGTCATTGCCGACAGCTATTCTGGGGACAATCTTCCCCTTTCTTGGCGGCTTTCTGGCAGCAATCATTTTTCATCAACAATTTTTCGGGCAGTCTTCTTCAATCAACGGGCCATTGTTGGTTGGTCTGGCTATGTCTGCTACCAGTATTGGGGTTAGCCTTCGTGCCCTGAGTGATATGAGGTATCTGGCTACTGCGGCTGGAAGTGCTATCATTATTTCAGCTGTTGCAGGTGGCTTTATTGGCTTGGTCATCCTCTCTGTTATCATGGGAATTATTCAAACAGGCAATGTTTCATTCCATACCATCAGCATTATTTTCCTTGAGACAGGCGGTTTTGGTTTATTGATATTTTTAGCCGGCAAATATGTTTTTCCATGGCTTTCCCGGTTAATAGATAGAATGATTGTGGAAGAGGCAACCTTTGCCATAATCATCGGCATACTCTTTATGCTTGCCTATCTTACAGAAAAGATGGGACTGAGTGCTATTATCGGTGCCTTTTTATTTGGTATCTCTATCTCCATAATCCCAAGGTTTAAGACAGAAACAATGAGTTACAGGATAAGTGGTATTTCCAATGGATTCTTTGTCCCGTTCTTTTTCTTCAATATCGGACTTTTGCTTGATTTTAAGTCAATAGGTAATATCGGGCTATTTGGCTCAGTGCTTGTCCTTTTGACTATTCTTAGCCAGGTCATGGGCGGGTTTATCGGCGGTAAGATAGGCAGGTTTAATCTCAGGGATTCACTGATTATTGGTATTGCCCTTATCCCAAGAAATGAGTTGACCTTAGTCATTGCCACGGTTGGTCTGAATCTGGGGATGCTGACCAAAGATGTCTTTTCAGCTATAATCCTTGTGGTGATAGTTTCTGTGTTAATTACCCCATTGATGCTGCGAGCTGTTGTCGGGAAATCAGGTAGATAGGCTGTAGGCTGTCAGGAGAGAAGGCTGTGGGCTGTTAGTAGTTAAGAAATAAGTAACCGTTCACAGTGGATAGATACAGAAGAACAGCTCTTGTGCCCGTGGAGACCAAAAGGAAGGGTTAGGACACCTGAGGGGGAGATTCCTGCATACGCAGGAATGACAGCAGTATACGGTGTCAATTCAGAACCGACAACCGTGAACGGTTACAATATTGGTTTACGGTTCAAGGGTTAAGAGAGCAAACCGTGAACCTTTGAACCTGACAACCTGCTTTTTCTATTTTCTCACCTGAATCTTTTCCGTTAAACCGGATGAAACAAGAATATCTTTATCTGTAACAATAACACCCTCTACCTGTTCCAAATCCTCAATAATATCCATGCCTGCCTTTTGACCAAGAACAAAAACCGCAGTTGAAAGAATATCCGCAACAAAGGCAGATGGGGTAATTATCGTTACAGACACACACCCATTGGAGACCGGATACCCGCTTTGCGGGTCCAGGATATGATGGTATCTCTGACCGGCAGAGGTAAAATAGTGTTCATAATCCCCGGAGGTAGCCACAGCCATATCCTGAAGCTTTAATGTAGTCAGGATATTATTCCTGGATCTTGGATGTCTAATGCCAACCTTCCATGGAAACCCCCATTGATTCGTACCAACAGCCTTAATATTATCACCAAGGCTTATCAAGAAATTATGATAACCCGCATCTGTAAGAACCTTAGCTGCCTCTTCAACTGCATATCCCTTTTCCACACTACTTAGATCAATCTTCATTCCCTTTCTGCCGAGGAGCACCTGTCTTTTATTAATATCAAATTTCACATCTTCATACCCCACCAACAAGGTACTATCTATTATCTTCATCCTTGGCGGAGGAGCAGTGGCTGAAGCAAAATTCCACAACTCAGAAAGGACACCAATGGTAACATCAAATGCCCCATCTGTAATCTTAGAATATTTTAATGATTCCTTTAATATCTCACACATCTCATAGGACACATCAACTAAAGATTTATCTGCTTGTTGATTTATCTTAAAAATCTCACTTTTTGGATCACGAACGGTGGCAATCTTTTCTATTTCCTTCATCCGCTTAAAGGCAGCATCTATCGCCTTTTTTGCATTTTTCTTTTCACCGCCAACTACCTTGATCCCTGTAATAGTATCCATTAAGAGACAAGTTTCATAACAAACCCTGTGTTGCCCTATACAACCGGACAAGCACGCTATTATTACTATGATTATAAGCTGTTTCATCTCAAAATACCCCAGGTAACGGTTTACAGTTTACAGTTCACAGTTTTTTGTAGCCGTAAACCGATAACTGTAAACCATGAACAGTTTTTATCTCACAACAGAGTCCCTTTCATCATGATTAAATGTCCCCGCAATCGAAGGATTGCCTGGCTATGTAGTTGAGAAATTCTGGATTCAGTAACATTTAAGACTTTTCCAATCTCTTTCAAGGTTAATTCGTCATAATAATATAAGGCAATAATCTCCCTTTCTCTTTCTGGAAGCTTATTAAGGGCACAAATGAGGATGTTTTTTATATCCTTATCTTCTGCCAATCTGTCCGGCCCATTTTCTGGAGAACTTTCAACCATATCCATAACTGTTACTTCATCGCTATCATCCTTTGAGCACAATACATCCTCTAACGAGACAAGGGTAGTAGTATTTACCTCCTGGAGGAGCTTGAAAAGCTCTTCTACAGAAACACCCATTGCCTTTGCTACCTCTTTATCGGTTGCCGATCGTTCAAGTTTATACTCCAAAGAAGTGTAAACATCCTGCAATATCTTTGCTTTTTGCCGCAAGGTTCTTGGAACCCAGTCAAGATGCCTGATTTCATCGATTATTGCCCCTCTGATTCTGGTTGAGGCATAGGTTCTAAACTTTATTTTCTGATTAGTATCAAATTTTTCAATAGCATCAATCAAGCCAAGAATCCCGTAAGAGAGCAAATCCTCAAAATCAACATGAGGAGGCATATTAATTGCAATCCGTCCAGCAATATATTTAACTATCGAAGAATACATCAGTATCAGTTCTTCCCGAATCATTGGGTTTTTTGTTCGTTTATATTCCTGCCATAATTCTTCTTCGGTTTTCTGTACCGGCATATCTGTATCTCCTTCTCTTTCCACTATAGCAGCCGCTTGCGGCTACAGTGCGGTAGCTTACTTACTACCGCTTTAATATATGTAGCAAGCACCTTCAGGTGCGTTTTAGTCTAAGGCAGCGAAAAAGTAAAAGCAAGCTTTCGCACTCCATAATTACTGCCACAAACTGTAAATTTGTAGGGTACATTCCCTGAACGCACCCTATCAATATAGAGTGTCTGGGAAGAGAACCTGAAACGAGAACGCTTCAGCTACTATACTCAAGTCTCAGAGGTCTCAAGTTTTTCCTCATTATCCTCATCATCCGACATCCATGTACGAAGAGCTAAAGCAATCTGTTCAGCTTGCTCATGACCATAAATAATTGGCTCTTCCTGAGCCATGGATGGCAATATAGATCGTTCCAACTCTACTTCCTCTACCTTTAAGCTTGGCCATTCTTCCTCTTCCTTAGCCTCGCCCGGTATAATCATAGGCATAGTATATTCTATTTCCTTATCAATAAGAAGATAAGCTAACTGAGGTACATGTATCTTTAAGATTGTTCCAAGCATTAGTGACAGGCAAAAAAATGTGCCAAAGGTAAGTATTGCCCGTCCAAGGACAATCAGTAATACCTCAGGTCCCTGCATGCCCCCAATAAATTTCATACAGGTAAGCCCACCCATAAAAAGGGCTGCAAAGAATGAAATAATCAGACTTGAAATAATAACAATCCGCATTGGTTATATCCTTTAATGTTGTAGGTTGTAGGTTGTAGGTTGTATTCGTAACCTACAACCTACAACACAGATTGAAATCCCTGAAACAGCCGTCCAAAAAAGCCCTTGCCCCTATGATTTTCTTCCGGAATCTCTGCTAATTTATTCCTGATATGGGAAATGCAACTTGCTGCATTAGAATTTGGGTAAGAGACAAAGAATGGGGATTGTTCACTCACCGCTTTTCTGACCAGGGCATCCTCCATGATATATCCCAATCTTTCTATCTTCAGCCCAAGAAATTGGTCAGCAATATGCACTATTCTATCTGAAACTTTTTTCCCTTCAATAATATTCTGAATACGATTAACCACTAACCCTACCTTAATATCCTCGTTTTTGGCAGCTATGGCCTTGATCATGCCATAGGCATCGGTAATAGCTGTTGGCTCAGGTGTGGTTACCAGAACAACCTCATCAGCAGCCATAACAAAAGAAAGCACATTCTCAGACAATCCTGCGGATGTATCAATAAATATCAGATCAAACAATGGCAGCAAGGAATCTAATGTTTCAATAAAATCATTTCTTTTTTTTGTCCCCATATTTGCTACCTTGGTCACTCCAACCGCACCGGTAATTACCTTTATCCCGCATGGCCCGTGAGCAATCACCTCAAGGATATCCTTTTCCCCTGAGATTACATGGGAAAGATTATATTTGGGGGGTGGAATAAGTCCTGTAATAATATTTACATTAGAAAGCCCAAGGTCTGCATCCATTATCAGCACCCTTTGCCCTAACATAGAAAAGGAAATAGCCAGATTCGAGGCTAAATTGGTTTTCCCTACCCCACCCTTGCCACTGGTTACAGTTATTATCTTACATGTAGAACTATCTTCTACCACTGCCTGTTGTTTCTGCCTAACTAATTCTCTAAGTCTTTCTGCCTGATCAGCCATCGTCCATCACCCCTGTTCTTTGCAATCGGGAATTGCGAATCGTGAATCGTGAATCGTGAATCAGTGATATGGATTATAGTCGTCGTCGTAACCTTTAGGTTGCGACAAGCTGTTACGGAATAAGAATTTGGCCATACAAAGCACACAATATATGGTATACCCTTGACACTGTTTATCAGTTTCGTAACAGTCTGGCAACTACCAATTCGCAATTCGCAATTCCCGATTCTCTAAATAATCATCTTCGCCAGCTTAGCAGCCTCAGCCACCTCAATATCCTCCGGCACATTTTGTCCTGCAGTTATATAAGATACACCCTGAGGAATCTGGCTCAAAACATTAACGATTGTTCCCATACCAACGGTTTCATCAAGTTTAGTAAAGATTATCTTGTGAAAGTTTATTCTCTTGAAGTTTTCTATGATATCTATCATTTCCCGATATTTGGTTGTAGCACTAAGCAATAGATTCACATCCATTTTATACCCTGCAGCATCAATAAAGCTCTTTAACTCAGCCATTTGAAGGCTATTTTTCTGTGAGCGGCCGGCTGTATCAACAAGAATAAGGTCGTAATTAGCATAAGCTGTCATGGCTTCCCTGAACTCTCCATGAGAAAAGGCTACCTCCAGAGGGATGCTTAAGATATCTGCATAAGCCCGTAACTGTTCTACCGCAGCAATTCTGTATGTATCTACTGTAATCAATGCCACTTTTTTGTTTTTATCAAAGGCAAAATCAGCAGCCAGCTTTGCTATGGTAGTGGTCTTACCCACACCTGTTGTTCCAATCAGGATTACTACCCTGGGCACACCGGATACAAGCTGAATAGGTCCTGCGGTTCGGATTAACCCTGCCAGATGAGTTCTTACCCTCATTTCTATAAATTCCTCATCATCTATTAATCCGCCGGGCGACTCAGTAATTATCCGTTTAATCAGCCGTTCTGCTAATTCCTCACTCAGCTCACTTTGAAGAAGCTTCATATAAAGATTACCTGTTTTCCCTGGATACACATTCATTTTGTTACTTGTTCCACCAATCATGGTGTCCATCTTTGTCTTTATCTCCCGCATCTCCTTCTGAAGCAGATTAACTACATCTGTTTCTGCCAGAGGGGCAATCTCCCTTATTGGCAAGTTTTCTTTAGGCTTAATCTCTATCCTGTTTGCCGCAAGAGAAGCAATTGCGGTATTTGAGCGTGCCGGTATGCCTGGTTTTTGCGATGGGATATTTACAGCCTTGCTCATTCCAATCGATGGGGATGAAGGCAGAAATGATGGTGCCTGCTTAATTACCGGTTTCATAGGTATTGCAGCCGTCACCTCAACCATCTTCTTTCCAAACAAACCAAATAAACCGCCATACCGAACATGGCGTTGATCAATCAACAGGGCATCCTTCCCCAGATCAATGGTCATCTTGAGAATAGCCTGTTGTAATGTTTCAGCCTCATAAGTCTTATATTTCATCATTTTGATTCACCCCTTATTTAGGCTATTAGACTGTAGGTTTGGATGTCCAAAACTATCCTCACCTTTGTTTTCCTAACAGCCTTCAGCCTATACTAATCGTCCCCACAGACCTCACCTGAGCATCCGATCCAATCTCATTATAAGAAATCACGCCCATAGTAGGCAATATCCGCATCACCAATGTCTTAACATGCCTTCGTATCCTGGACGAACACAGGATAACAGGCCGTTGTTTTGCTACAGGTCCAACTATTTCCTGAATCGATGTCAGTATTTTTTGTAATAGACCTGGGTCAAGGTTAAGCTGTTCCCCTTCAGATCCGGTTTTGATACTATTTGCTATCTTTTCCTCAAGTTGAGGGTCAATGGTAATGACAGAAAGAAAGCCGTCCTCTCCTTGATATTGTTGATTAATATGTCTGGCAAGGCTCTGCCTGACCTTTTCAGACAAAAAGACAATATCCTTTGTTCTTGGTGCCCAGTCGGCAAGGGTTTCAAATATGGTTAATAGATCCCTGATAGAAATACCTTCTATGAGAAGGCAGTGCAGAACCTTTTGCAACTCACCAAGTGAAAGCACTGCAGGGATTAATTCATTAACCACAGCCGGATAATTCTGTTTCAGGGTATCAACAAGTATCTGCACCTCTTGACGACCAAGCAGATCACAGGCATTCCCTCTTATTAACTCAGTTACATGTGTGGCTATTATGGAAAGCGAATCAGCCACAGTATATCCCGCAGCCTCTGCCTTTTCCCGTTCAGATGCAGCTATCCAATAAGCTGTTACACCAAATACAGGATCCTTTGTCTCCTCACCATTCATAGATTCAATCTGACTGCCTTGTGGTCCCATAGCCAAAAACTTATCCAATTTCAGTTCACCCTTTCCTACCCTGAGCCCCCGTATCTTTATACTATAACCATTTGGCCTTAACTGGATATTATCTCGGATCCTTATGGGTGGAACAATGATTCCAAGGTCAAGGGCTAATTGCCGCCTTATAACCGTTACCCTGTCAATCAAATCCCCACCCTGTTCCTGGTCAATAAAGGGAATCAATCCATATCCAACCTCCAGCTCCATCTGGTCCATCTGCATCAATTCCGCAACACTCTCAGGCTTTTTCAACCTTTCCTTCTCATCCTGTTTCTTTTCCTCGCTTGCCTTTTGCTCGCTGATTTTTATAGCATTTGTCATGATATAGGCTAAAGACCCCATACCGCACATCAGAATAAATAATGGAATCTTGGGCACAGGGGTAAACATAAAAAAGGCAAGTATACCTGTTGCAAACCATAATATCTTGGGCGAGGATGTCAGCTGCTGAGCTACATCTGTCCCAAGGTTATGGTCTGATGCTGTGCGGGAAACAAGTAAGCCGGTTGCAACTGAGATAAGAAATGCCGGGATTTGAGCGGCTAATGCTGCCCCAACGGTATAGGTGGTATATGTTCCAAAGGCAATCCCCATTGATTCACCTCGCATAAAAACCCCAATCCCAAGCCCTGCCACAATATTTATCACAGTAATCACAATACCGGCAATGACATCTCCCTGAACAAACTTAGTCGCACCATCCATGGAGCCATAAAAATCCGCCTCTTTTCTTACCTCAACCCTTTTTTCAGATGCCTCCTTTTCAGTAATATACCCGGCATTCAGGTCAGCATCAATAGCCATCTGCCTACCCGGCATAGCGTCAAGGGTAAACCTTGCAGCTACCTCTGATACCCGAATAGTTCCGCGAACAATAACTAAGAGCTGAATAACCGTCAGGATAATAAAAACAATAATCCCAACAACTATGTTATCGCCAACCACAAACGACCCAAATGTCTTGACAATCCCTATCTCTTCCCCCCGCCCACCAAGGATGAGCTTGCAGGTAGCAACCTCAATGGATAGACGAAACAGGGTTGTAACTAATAAAAGCGATGGAAACACAGAGAATTCCGTAGCCTTAACAACATAGGTAACAGTCAGAATAACCATCACAGCCATGGTAAGGTTAAGGGCTATGGACATATCAATAAACACAGGCGGCAGGGGCATGACCAGCATGATAATCACACACAAAAAGAAACAGGCTATCCCCATGTCTGCCCTTTGCAGCCAGTGCAGTTGTGGAATCGCAAATGTTGTTTTTGTATCCGCCATGTTTATTACCTCAAATAAGTGAAATCAGGGGTCAGGAATCGGGGGTCAGGGGTTACATTTGTTCGATATAGATTTTCGCAAACCATTAAGCATCCTTCCCAGTTTCCCTGTTTTATCCATGACCATCTTTGAGTTATTTGCATTGATATATGGAATCCAATAAAAAGGTTGACATTGGAACCGTAAGCAAAGGGCTGCTACCACGATACATGTAAGAATTTTGGAGCGAGCCAATCGTGTTGGCGTAATATAAAACGGCATCAC
>JACQYP010000028.1 GCA_016208205.1 Candidatus Desantisiibacteriota bacterium
AATCAAGTAAAAAAAGGAATATATTTACCTTTTTTCCTGTTTCTAAATATTTTATACTGGAATCTCTTACAGATCTCTACATTACCTAATTCTAAACTGCTTTATCGTGATGAATTGAGAGTTTTTACACAGTCTGTCGTTTCTGTGACCTCGATGAGTATATGTAACCACTCTGGTTCACGGTTCAAGGTTAGAGAGCGATGAAAGACGCAACAACCCTGAACTTTGAACCGTGAAGGGAGACAACCTGAGCAGTTACCTCTTTTCTTTATTTGAGACCCCTATAATCCGTATTTTTTCTATTGACCTATCCTATTAAATATGTTACAATGTAAGAGTGTGATTCACAAGCCGCCCTTACATACAAACACATGAGGAAGTGATATGCCTTATATCATGCAACGATTCTATATTATTTTATTATTGATACTTTCAGCTAACATAGCAAGTGCAGCTGCAACATTCAGGTTTAATCAGCCCACACAGTCAATCCGTGCAGGTGATTCCTTTGAGCTGCCAACACTGACTGCGGTTGATGAGAGTGGAAATACTGATACAGGTTATAGTGGCACTCATACCCTTCTGTACAGTGGTCCTCAAAATGGACCAATATCAGGTACGCCATCTTATACTACAGAGGTACGGTTTGCAGGAGGTTCAAACAGCACAGAGCTAAAAACTACCGTAGTGTGTGCTGAAACAGCAATACTGTGGGTAAAGGATGTCTCTACAGGTATAGTCGGCAGTCTGACATTCAATGTCATGCCGGCATCCCCTAATGCCTTTATGCTTACAACGGAACAACCAGGGGTGAATGCCGGCTATGCATTCACAGTAACAGTAACGGCGATTGATATCTATGGAAACACAGCTGATACCTATGAGGGTAATAAATTTCTTAGCTGGACATCTACAGCAAGCCCTGCACCCTATGGCACAGCATCCCCAATCATTCCTAACGATAGCAGCAGAATATTTATGCAAGGAAAGACGACTATCCCTGGATTTGTTTTATTTAATGCTAATGAAATACCCATTATTAGGGTAGATGATGGTTTGCTGGCAGGCTCTCTTGCGATTAAGGTTAATCCGGGCAAGAATGACTGCTTCAATATTGCTACCAATCATGATAATACTGAAGTCTCCGGCATAGGTTTTGGTGTTAACCTGATCATTATCGACCCTTACGGCAACCTGACCGGCACCCCGAGCAGCACGCTTCCTGTTTCGTGCAGCTGGGTTTACCTTAGTGAATGCCCGGGAAATGCCTCGCATTACTGTTCGTTCCGGCACACTAATCTTTGGAACATCATCACCTATTGCTGTCAATGCCTCATCCCCGGTTGCCCTGCAACTTTCTGCTCCTGGTACAGCCACGGCTGGTGATTCCTTTTTGCTTGGCACTATCACTGCACAGGATACCTTTGGTAATACTGCGACAACCTATAGCGGAAGCAAGAGCATAACATATACCGGACCAAATGATGGACCAAGGGCAGGCAAACCTTCTTACACTACAGATGTTTTCTTTGACCGCGGCATATCCACAACCCCATTGCGAACTACACTTGTCTGTGCCGGAACAACAACCATTACGGTTCAAGCAGGCAGCATAATAGACGCCTCAAGCATGCTCACGGTGTTGCCCGGTGGTGCCAATTGCTTTGATGTCCGGACAGAACGAGATAATATTGAAACCGCGGGTGTACCATTTTCAATAAATATCACTTCAAGAGACATATTTGGCAACATAGCTACCAAGCATGAAGGTAATCACGACATCAATTGTTGGTGGAATGCTATCCCTGTTGGCAACATTTCACCTGTAAAACCAGAGGGTATTGTGCAAGCAGCATTCAACAAGGGACAAGCCACAGTTGACGGCTTTACCCTTGTCAATACCGGGCAAACACCACTTATCGCTGTCTATGAAGGAAATATTCGTGGGACAGGAAGCCCAATCACGGTTAAGCCGGCAAGCATTATTCACCATTTGCAAATTATCACCGAGCACTCAGGCACAGAAATCGCAGGGGTCGCATTTGCAGCAAAGGTTATTGCTTGTGATCAATTGGGTAACCCTACTGAGTATATGGGCACTGAGAGGATTGATCTGGCATGGGAGAATGCCAATGGTTCCCCTGTCCTGCCGATCTCCGGCAGTTATACATTCAAGACAGGAAATGTAACCATCCCCGGATTCATGATAACCAATACAGGAGATACCCCGGTTATCCGGGCACAATTTGGCACAATTACAGGGACATCATCACCAATCATCGTATCCTCAGGGCAAGCCGCATCCTTCAGGATTATTGCCCCAACACCGGTAACCATGGATGTTTCCTTCAATCTTACCGGCATCATTGCTCAGGATATTTGCGGAAATACAGCTACAACCTATACCGGCAGCAAGGTATTAACCTACAATCCAGCAGGCACAGGGACATCGTATACCAGCCCGGTTTACTTTAATCAGGGCATTTCGCAAAGCCTGCTCCAAACCACCCTGACTGTAGCAGAAACCGTGCAGCTCCGGGTTACTGATGGGAATATCTCCGGTGTCTCCAATTCCATCACAATTAAGCCGGGCAGCATAACAAGTCTTGAGGTTACTACCGAGCATCAAGGCACAGAAACAGCCGGCATATCATTTTCTGTCATCCTGACGCTCAGGGACAAAAAAGGCAATACAGTAACTAACTACTCCGGCAGCCTTCCTGTTGTCTGGTCATGGACTGCCGGAAATTCACCAAATAACGGCACACCAACCAGGTCAAACGATGGAGAACAGGCATTTACTAATGGGGTAAGCAGGATTTCCGGCTTTATCCTTACTCGTGCAGGAGAGTTTCCATGCATTACAGCAAGAATCGGCAGCCTTACCAGCAGCTCTTTGGGTATAACAGTCAAATCTAATGCGGCTTTCTCATTCAAGGTAATTGCTGCAGGTAGCAGCGTCGTAGTCGGAGCAAGCTTTACCCTGACCATCACTGCTCTTGATGCATTTGGAAATATTGCTGCAGAATACAGCGGGACAAAATCACTTATCTATAGTGGACCCGGACAAGGACCAATATCTGGCACACCCACCTATCCTTCACAAATAGTCAATTTTGCCTCTGGCGTCGTGGCCCAAAGGCTTGAAATGAGTCTTGTCCGGGCTGAGGAAACGATGATAAAGGTAGAACAGGGCAATATCAGCGGCTATTCTCAAAAGATTGTGGCTACACCTGCTAATCCGGGTAGGTTTGTCCTGTCCACATACAATCAAGGCACAGTAACAGCAGGGCGCCCCTTTATCATTACAATTGTGGCTAAGGATGTCTATGGCAATGATGCTAAAGGCTATACAGACCTCCATCCACTCATTTGGGGATGGGATGAAGGCACAAGAGGGTTTCGCCCAGATAATGGCAATCAGTCGTTTGATTCCGGGATAGGTAGTGTTACAGGATTTACCCTTTTTAACGCCACTCAAACAAGGATATGGGTCTCTGACTTAATTATCTCTGGCACAATAACTATTGATGTTACACCAGGGACGGCATCATATTTTGATATCAGATTGCCATCACCAGTAACTGCTGGTCAACCGTTTGATATTGGAAGCATCAAGGCAATGGATAGCTTTGGCAATATTGATACCAATTATTCTGGCACAAGGTTGCTTATTTTTTCTGGACCAGGCGAGGATAGCTATGGCAACAAGCCGTCTTATCCACCAGCCATTGTCTTTGAACAAGGTATAGCAGTCAGACCCATAACCATGCCAATGACCATTACCCTTAGGAAGCCTGAAACCGTGCAAATTAGCATCAAAGATGGCAATGTCTCAGGTACATCCAACACCATTGAGGTTGTTGATGTAAGGGCAGGCTGCTTAGTTTGGCCACATGAGGTTTATGCCTGTGCTACTCAAACTATTAACTATTCTGTAATCAATCTGGGTGATAGCGGGATTAGTCAAGTATGTATAATTATACCATTCGGCTTTACCTATATTGAGGCTGGCATTCCTGTGGTATCAACCAAACAATTATGGTCTGCTATAGGCAACAGCATCAATATTGGGCAGTACATACTCTTGACTCCAAATAATAACTATGACTACCTGCCCAAAGGTGCCATCTTAACAGTACCTATTACTGTAGCCACTAAGGAAGACGAACAGGAACCAATCAAATGGATATCTATGGTTACCGGCGAACAAGGGACAAGGGTCTGGGCACAAGAGGTAATTGATGGTGATTCAGAGGTATCTATTACAGCCTATATCCTCAGCTGCTCTGTCTCAACAAATGCAGTCTTAGCCGGTGGGGCAGCTACCATTACGGCTAAGCTGATATATCAGCCGACAGAAAAACCAAAAATTGGCGAGCCTGTTAAATTTTTCAGGGTGACTGATGGTCAGAAAAGCATTGAGGAAGGTACTGTCTATACGGATGGAGCCGGTCAGGCAGACATCAATATAACCGCAGGCACAACCACCGGAAGCATAACAGTTGAGGCAAGATACGGGTTGTTCAACACACGACGGGTCAGCTTTCAGGTTATTTCCCCTGTACCGAAGATTTCTGCCGGTGCAAACAGCCATACCCGGGAAGGGATGATGTATGTTAACCCAGCCACACCATTTTATCTGACATCATTTGGCAGCTTTACCTGCGAATATAAGCTGGATAAGCTATCATGGCAGAAATTTTCATTGCCCTTTACCATTGACTCCCCTGGTGAACATATAATCAGCTATCGCTTCGTAGACTCAAGCAATCATCCTGGATGCGAATATGCTGCCAATGTTTTCGTTTCACCTATCCAGACGGAAACACTGACAAACTTTCCCAATCCATTCAATCTGTTCAGAGAAGAAACAACTATTCAGTATTATCTCACTCGCCCAGCTGACGTGCATATTCAAATATACAATCTGTTTGGCGAATTGGTCTGGATGAAGGATATGCCGGCAGGGCAACAGGGTGTCCAGCAAATACCATGGAATGGCAGGAATGGTGATGGAGAGGTTGTAGGTAATGGCAGCTATATCTGCCGAGTGATTATTAAATATCCATCGGGTGATGTGGTTATGAGTAGGAAGATAGGGGTGGTGAAGTAAATAAGGAGGCATTGGTTATGAGACAGTTTAAGATCGTTGTGGAGAAGCATTCTGAGGGCTATACAGCATATCCATTAGGACTCAAGGGGGTTGTGGCAGGAGAAGGAGATACCTATGAAGAAGCCCTTTCTGATGCAAAATCAGCAATTCGCTTTCATATTGAAACATTTGGAGAGGATGTTATAACTGTAACTGGTTACCACTATCTAAATATGAGGAGGTATATTATGTCAACTTTGACCATTTCAAGCCTAAGATATCTTACCGATGAAAGAGGAAAGCCTCAGGAGGTTGTTCTTCCACTTAAGATATGGAAAGGAATATCTGAAGAGTTAGAAGTATTGCGAGAAAAACAAAGCATATTGTTAGGTTTGCAACAAGCCTGTAGAGATGTAAAAATGCAAAGAAAAGGGAAACTGCCGGAGAAAACCCTTGAGGAATTTTTAGATGAGTTATAAAATTATTCCAACAGAGCATTTTAAGCAACAGGTTCGCACTCTTCAAAAGAGTTATTCTCATATCCGGAATGATCTTGAGGAATTATCCAATATCTTAAAACAAAATCCCAAAGAAGGAACGGCTTTGGGAAAGGGAATTTACAAGATACGACTTGCAAGTTCAGATGTTCATAAAGGCAAAAAGGGTGGCTATAGAATTATTACTTATGTTGTTGATGAAGAACAAAAAATAAGATTGTTAACAATATACATCAAACCAAAGAAAGCTACAATTACTGATGGAGAAATTATGTGGATACTTAAGAAAGAAGGGTTGGTATAATAAATCGCGAATCTGCAATTGTGGATTGCGAATCTGAGAAAAGATAAATTCGCAATTCGCAATTCGAGATTCGCAATTTGAGAGGTTCTATCAAATGAAGCAAAGCATTATTTTATTATTTACCATCATTTCGTGTGCTGTCTGTAACGCAGAAACAAAATACTCCGGCTTGCCGGGTGAATACCTCAATTGGGGTGTCGGGGCCCGGGCTATGGGTATGGGGCGGGCATTTTGCGGGCTTTCAGATGACCTTTCTGCGATTTATTTTAATCCAGCCGGGCTTACCCAGATAAAGAGCGGACAGGTAACTGCCATGACCTCTCCCCTTTTTGAAGGGACATTCTACAATTTTTTGGGCTTTGGTTATCCTACTCAAAAAGCAGGTGTGTTAGGGCTGGGGGTTGTCCTGCTCAATTCAGGAAAGCTCGAGGAGACAAATATTCGTCAGGAGGAGCTGGGTGAGTTTAAGGATTCAAGGCAATGTGTTCTTGTTTCCTATGCCAGGCGAGCCATCCCAAGGATAAGCTATGGTGTCAATATGAAGCTTGTTTCCCAGCAGCTTGCCTCATACCGTGATACAGGGATAGGCATAGATGGCGGTTTGCTCTTCTCACCATGGAACCATCTCAGCCTTGGGCTTACATTAAAGAACATCATCTCACCGAGATTAAAACTAAAGGAGACAGACGAAAAATTTCCGCTTTCCATTCACACAGGGATTGGGGCACGAATGCTTGATAATAATCTTACCCTTACCATGGATGTGGATAAAACCCTTAAGAAATCTCTTCAGGCACAAATTGGCGGCGAATACTTGATGCAAAAGAGAACACTTGCCTTGCGAATGGGTATGGACAACAATGGGGCAAGTATTGGCTTTGGTGTAAAGCGGGATAAGTATGGATTAGATTATTCCTTTGGATCACAGGAGCTTGGTGTATCACATCGTCTATCCCTGACATGGTTATTTGATACCTTTGGCATTCAGTTAATCCCTGAACCAAATGTTTTTTCACCATCAGGCAAGATTAACCAGACAAAGATAAAGATTCAGGCAAGACAATTAGAAAAAATAAAGGAATGGTCACTGACCATACTCGATAAACAAGGCAATACTGTAAGGCATTTTGAGGGTAAGGATATTATCCCGGCATCTGTTGTCTGGGATGGCAAGGATGAAAGGGAAGAGATTGTACCGGATGGAGAATATAGTTGCGTTTTAGAGGTTACGAATAAGACAGGGGATAGCTTCAAATCTGCCCCGTCAAGTGTGTTTGTTGTATCCGCTGCTCCGGAGGTAAGCGTGCCGATGGAGATAGGGGAGTAGTCAGAGTGGCACAGGCATTCTTGCCTGTGGTTTTGCACATATCCTCTGTTGATGTCTGAGGTATGGGTCAGTGAAAAGGGAAAAGTAAAGAGTAAGAAGTGGGGAGAAAAAATGCCGGTGCAATTTTTGTAACTGCTTGCGGCTTGAGATATGGAGTGCGAAAGCTTACAGACGAAGGATTGTTGAGTTGTCCGAAAATATCGGACAATTGAAAATAGAAGCAGCAGATGGCAAAAAATATCTCACTGATTGTGCAACACGGAGACACTATTCCGTATTATTCAATCTACTCCTTCCCCCAAAGCCAAGCCTTTCAAACGCTGGCTGGCAAAAGTAGGTTACGAGCGAGTGCAAGGGTGAGGGACAATGAATAACGAATCCAAAAAACCAAGAGAAAAATTACTTGAATTTAAGAATCCAGCCCAAATAAGTACTGAGGATTTGATTGCTATTATTTTGGGACATGGCTCCAAAGAAAAAAATGTCTTTGATTTAAGTAAAGAACTTGTTGAACATATTCGCATAAATCTAAATAATTCAATTACCATAGAAAATCTAATCGAATTCCCTGGAATTGGAACCACGAAGGCGTTACAAATTATTTCAGCATTAGAATTAGGGAAACGATTCAAGGGGACACAAAGAAGTATCCTATGACTTTTATCGAACATTTTTGACTGATCGGTTCAAGGAATTGTATCGGATTATTAAACATGGAGGGCATAATGTTGTTAATATTTCCCCAGTAGGGTGGAATGGTATTCGAGTACCATTACCTTTTCACTTTACAGGATGGATGGAGGAAATAGGCTGGCAGTTCAAAGAAGATATCATCTGGGAAAAAGAGATTGCAAAGGATAAAAGAAGCGGTGTCTTAATGCAACACCCATATCCAGGATATTATTATCCAAGTTTGGTTGCTGAATATGTATTAGTTTTCCAAAAGCCGGCAGGGAAAAAAGAAGAAAATAATATCTATCATTTTCGTTCATCTGAAGAGAAACAAGCAAACAAGATTGATTTGAAGGATTATCAAGGAGAAATGAGCAAGAATATCTGGAAAATTCCCCCGGTTGCTCCTCAGAAAAACCTTCATCC
>JACQYP010000055.1 GCA_016208205.1 Candidatus Desantisiibacteriota bacterium
AGCTACTCAGGTGTTCAGGCTGAAGGCTGAAGGCTGTTAGTTCTCATGTATTGGCCAAATCAAGGCGACCAAAACCTACTCGTCGATAAATCGACATCGCAACTTTGTTGGCCAGTTCAAATGTCCTGAGTTTCCTATGATCACACATGATTCTCTCCTTCGGCCTTCAGTCTTCAGTCTATCCCTGTATTCACAGGGACAAGCCTACCTGAGTGGTTATGTTGTAACATCGACAATAATCTCTTGACAAACCAAGTCTTTTGTGGTATATTACAAAAATGATGCAGAGGATTTGGTTGATGGTAAAGAACCGTCACCTTATTGGCGTATCGTTAAATCAGACGGTAGTCTGAATAAGAAATTCCCTGATGGAGCAAAATGGCAAACAATCCGTTTAATTGAAGAGAGTCATACTATTGAACCGGGAAAAGGGAATACAAAATTCAGAATTCAGAATACAGAAGGCCGAATTCTGCATACAGAATGTGTTCATTTCTGACTCCTGAATTCTGAATTCTATATTCCCTTTTCACTTATTTAGCTTTTCACTTTAATCTGTGTGGTTATAAAACATGAAATTTCTAAAATTACCAACAAATAATCTCCATGAGTTTATATTGAATCTAAGAAAGATGGGTGAGGTTCATATACCCATAAAAAAAGGGGAAAAATCCTTTGTCTTTCGAAAGATGAATGAGCCTTGCGATATTTCTAATATACAGCTTGATTATCATAGAACCATCCTTCCATTAAAAAAATACTTTTATCATCCTACAGAAACCATGTTTGAATTTTCCAAAACCGGATTTGTCCAACCAGAACAACAACTTGATGTCCATGATATTATCTTTGGGGTGCATGCTTGTGATATACATGGCGTTCTCACATTAGATCTTGTCTTTTCCGGAAAATATCGAGACGATTATTATTTTAATAGAAGAAAAAATGTTTCTCTAATTGGACTGAGCTGTATGCCGGATGAATTCTGTTTCTGTAGCTCTATGGCTACAGATTATGTAGAGATTGGTTTTGATCTGTTTCTTTCCGAGATACCAGATGCATACTTAGTCAGGATTGGTACAAGCAAGGGTGATGATATGCTGAACCTCTCCAGGGAATTGTTTGAGGAAATAACCCATAAGGATATTGATGCTCACAAAGACTATTCCCTTGCAAGAAAAAAGGCATTCAAAAGGTCTCTTGATATCCGAAATCTGCCGGAAATCATGGATCTGGAGTATGAAAGCAATCTGTGGGATGAGTTGGGTAATAGATGTACCAGTTGCGGAACATGTTCCATGGTTTGTCCTACCTGCTATTGCTACAGAATATTTGATGATATTAACATGGACATGGAATCAGGCAAGAGAAGGCGGCAATGGGATTGCTGTTTATTCCGGGATCATGCTATGGTAGCCGGGGGGCATAACTTCAGACAAAGCCGTTCAGACAGGTTTAAGCATAGATGGTTGCATAAACAACAGTCGTTTGCCGGCGTTTTTGGAAGACCAAGCTGCGTTGGCTGCGGAAGGTGTATTGAGGATTGCCCGGCTAAAATAGACATTGTTGCTGAATCTAATAAGATTCAAGGGATGTGATTCATCGATCAGTGATTGGTAGAAAGGATTCTGGTAACTGTTTACGGTTACCAGTTAGCGGTTCACGGTTAAAAAAACTGTGAACTGTAAACTGACAACCGTGAACGGTTACATTCTACTATGCAAGCGGAGTAAAAAATAATGACTAACCCCTATATGCCACATTTGGCAAAAATAATTAGAATAATTCCTCAAATGGAGGTAGCACCTCAGGCAGATGATGTCAGACTTTTTCAGATAAGACTTGATAATGAAAAGATAAGGAATGAGTTCAATCATAGACCGGGACAATTTGTGATGATTTCTGTTCTTGGTACAGGTGAAGCACCAATTTCCATATCATCATCACCTACAAGACCAGGGATTATAGAGCTTTGCATCAGAAAAGCCGGTAAGGTGACAAATGCCTTATTTAGATTAAAAGAAAATGCCACTATTGGAATAAGGGGACCATATGGCAATGGCTATTTCATGGAAAGGATTAAGGGGAATAATCTCTTGATTATAGCCGGTGGTATTGGTATGGCTCCATTACGATCATTACTCTGGTACAGCCTTGACAATCGGGATGATTTCAAGGATATAATCCTGATGTATGGCACAAAAACCCCAAAGGAGATGCTCTTCAAGGATGAGCTTTTTTCTCTTTTAGATAGAAAAGATATCAAGTGTCTTCTGACTGTAGACAAAGATGATACAGGCACATGGAAGGCAAATATCGGGGTTGTGACAAGATTGTTTGATATGGCTGGATTGGGGGAAGAGGAAGCAGGCACAAAGGCACAAAGGCACAAAGGCACAGAGGAGGCAGGAGACAGGGGTCAGGAGGCAGAAGGCGTAGAGATACAAAGTAAGAGCAACTTGTCTATTGACAGGAATGGTTCATCTGTAACAACATATGCAGCCATTTGCGGCCCGCCGATCATGTATCAATTTGTCTTGCAAAAGCTTATTGAATGTGGCTTTTCCAAGGATAAAATCATGATGTCATTAGAAAGAAGGATGCAGTGCGGTATTGGTAAGTGCCTTCATTGCAGCGTGGGACATAAGTATACCTGTACTGATGGACCCATATTTACCTACTGGGATGTTATGAATATGCAAGAGGTAGTCTGAGGTAAAAAATGTCAAAACCAAAGATTGGAATATATGGATTAACAAGCTGTGCCGGGGATCAACTTACTATCCTGAATTGTGAGGATGAATTGCTTGAGATTGCCTCACAGGTTGATATTAAATCTTTCTGTCTGGCTCAGACAGGGAATGAGGAAACAAGTATTGACATTGCCCTTGTCGAGGGAACGGTTTCTACCCAGAGAGACCTTGAGAGATTAAAGGAAATACGAAGTAGGACAGCTATCCTGACAGCTATGGGTACCTGTGCAAGCTGGGGTGGAATGTATGCCATGAGGAATGATATCCCACGAGCAGAAATGATTAAGGATGTATATGGAGAAAAAGAGGTTGAATGCTTTGATGCACTTTCCGCATCAGAGGTGTTGCCTGCACAACCGCTTAAAAACTTTGTTAAGGTTGACTTATCTATCCCTGGTTGTCCCATAGAAAAAAAATGGTTTTTAAGGATATTCAGGGCATTTCTTCACGGTGACATAATAGAGCTTCCAAATTTCTCTTTGTGCAGCGAGTGTAAGATGGTGGAAAATGAGTGTTTATTGGTAAACAGGGGCATGTTTTGCCTTGGACCAATCACTATTACCGGTTGCAAGGCAAGATGTCCGTCGCACAATATCCCTTGTATAGGCTGCCATGGACCGGTTGATGAGACAAACTATGCTGCAGAGGTTGATATCTTGTTGAATATGGGATATACCATTGAAGAGATAAAGAGAAAAATGGGATTTTTTGTATTCAATCCAGATATTAAGCAGAGGCAGTAGCAGTTCAGATTCAGGGTCTGACCCTATAAAAAGGCATGGAGGGCTAAGAAAATATGATTTGTCCTGATTGCAACTATGAAAATAATACAGAAGATGCCTTATTTTGTGGTCTCTGCGGCAAGGCATTCAGAAAGGAAAAAGTAAAAGAAAAAACAGATATAAAAACAAATAAAGAAGAAATCGAAACTACGCCAAGGGAGTTTACCAAATTAGACAAAAAAGCTGATATTCAGACCTCGTGAATTAGCTTCGAATGTCAAAGGGTGAATCAATGAAACACAAGGGGTTGCAAGATAATTGGACATTTGGGACTACCAATATATACCATGATATGCTGTATCTTAAGTACTTAGTTACTTGAGGTAGCATATGTGGAATCACGAGGTCTGGATATTAGAATCATCAATAAGTTTTCTCAAGATGGACTATTAAACGATGATGCATTCATCGCTGCAAGCAGAATATTACGCCCAATTTCTAATTGGTTCTCATGGGCAAGACAAATGCTTTTTATCTTTGGCAATACATTGGTACTGGCTGGAATCATTTTTTTCTTTGCTTATAATTGGTCAAAAATGGGGCGTTTTTTTAAGTTTGGGTTGATTGAATCGGGAATTATAGTTTGTATCATTGGCTCTTACTTGCAGGGAAGAACACAACTCACCGGTAAAGTCCTGCTGCTGTGTGCTTCGGTCATGGTTGGAGTCCTGTTAGCTGTTTATGGACAGATATATCAGACAGGAGCTGATACCTTTGAATTATTTATTGGCTGGGCGATTTTGATATTTGGTTGGGTTGTTATTTCAGAATTTGACGCCCTCTGGCTATTATGGCTCATCATCTTAAATACCGGAGTAATTCTATACTGGGCTCAGGTAGGGTCTCCTGCTTACTCTATTTCCTATGAATACCTCTGTCTCGCTGTGGCAGTTATCAATGGTTTGGCTTTAGCTTTATGCGAAGCTGCTATGCTGCGAGGAGTTAAATGGCTCAGAGAAAGGTGGCTTTGCAACATCTTACTGGCTACTTTCCTTGTTGCTCTATTGATTCCTACTATTAATCAGATTGTTGATTCTGAAAGTGCAAAAGTGGTGACTGTTTTTATCGCTTGCACATGGATTATTGCCATTGTAGGCGGATATATCTGTTATCGATATAAACTTCGTGATATGGTATCCCTATCACTCATTATATGGAATGTCTGTATTGTTATATTGACAATGGTCGCAAGAGCTTTGTTTGACTCCTCAAATTTTAATGATAGTGGTCCGTACTTATTCTTTTCGCTGATTATATTAGGGTTGGTAAGTGGTGCTGCCTTCTGGCTGAGAACGATTGCTGCAATAATGGCGGAGGAAGTGGAAGAAATGAACGGGATAAAGGAATGGAGGAATTTTTGCAATGAACAACAATACTCCCACGATTAGAGAAATACTTGAATGTCTGGATGTCCAGGGACTGGTAAGCCAAAAAGAGATGATGAAAATCGAGGAAAGCTTAAACAAATCTGATCAGATATCAAAAGACCCGATTTACATACACATTCTTCTTGGTTTCGGTGCGTGGTTTGCTACCTTGTCTTTTATCTCGTTTTGTTATATATCTCGTATATTTAAGGATGATTTTTTGACAACCATTACGGGGATCATCTTTCTTGTTGTTGCAATTTTCATCACTAAGATAAATAAGGCTATATTCTTTAGTCAACTCTCTCTTGCTCTGGCATTTTCAGGAAATATCCTGATAGTAGCGGGAATAATAGAGAATTTTCATCCACATGAACTCTCTGTTGCAGTTATCATCCAGGCTATTATCTGCGTAATAGTTTACCCTTTCTATAATAATGCTATCTATCGCTTTGTAGCCCCAGCAGCACTGGTGGTACTTATCACAACATGGATTATTGAGGAAAAGGCATTTTTTCTCATTCATCTCCTCATTGCCGCAGAGACATTTCTCGTCGGTACATTGTTGTTCTACAGAAAACGCCCTCACTTGCTTACACCCCTGCTCTATTCATCTGCAATCATGCTGCCGATAACGCTTCTTTTTATGAACATCTCACAGGTAGATATATGGAGAAAAAACTTTGATGAACCACTATGGCCGTCAAGTATATTGCTGGCAGGTAGTCTGATATATCTCTATCTTCATTTAGCCGGTGGATTGAAATGACTTAACGAGCCATGGCTGGTTCTTGCGATTCTATCCACTATCCTTCTGGGAATTTTCACAACTCCCGGCATTCTGGTTGCAATCGGTTTGCTTGTCGTAGGCTATACATTTGGGGATCGCATATTGACAGTGCTGTCATATTTATTCCTGCCATGCTTTCTCATAGTCTTCTATTATGCTTTGAACATTGACCTTGCTTATAAATCATGGGTTGTTGCAGGAAGCGGCGTAATACTTCTTGTCGTCCATTGGATTGTAAAAAACCTTCAACCAGAGGAGGTATCAGGGTGAAGAAGATTCTTTTCTGGGGCATATTGGTATTCGTTATTGTGTATATCAATCTCCTTATTCTGAAGAAAGAAGAAACTATTACAAATGGCTGTACAATGCTACTTCGCCTTGCTCCTGTTGATCCCCGTTCACTTATACAGGGTGATTATATGAGGTTAAGGTATGCTATTGCCAGAGAAATTCCACAAGATCAACTAAAGAACAAGGGATTCATCGTTGTCTCGCTTGATAAAAACAATGTGGCTAAATTCGTGAGAATCCACAAAGATGAAAGTTTGCAGGCAGATGAACGGCTTCTCTTCTATCGCAATCGAGGTCAGGATAAACTTTGGTTGTGTGCAGAGTCGTTCATGTTTCAAGAAGGGGATGCCAAATTATATTCAAAGGCACAATATGGTGAATTGAAAGTTGATGCATCAGGTACAAGCGTACTTGTAGGTCTTCGCGGAGAAGATCTCAGCCCTCTTGGGAAAACCAATGCTGTTCTATCTGGGAAAATGTAAGGACGGGAAATGTAAGGAGAAAGGGAAAAGGGAAGAATTGGAGAAGAGTTTCGACCTAAATATATAAAAAAAGGATGGTAAACACAATGTCTGTTACACAAAAGCAATATGTTTCTGAGCTGAAAAAAGGGAGTATAATCAAGAGCTGTTTTGCAGTAAAAAAGAAAGAGATGCGTGAGTTTAAGGATAAGCCTCAGCAATATCTGTCGCTTGAGATTGGGGACAAAACAGGATTTGTGGATGCTGTTGCCTGGGAAAACGCTAACTTTTACACCACCCTGTTTGAGGAGGGGGATGTTGTCTGGATCAATGGCCGTGCAGGGGAATATCGGGGCAAGATACAGATAACCATTGATTCTATCTCTAAGTATACAGAATATAAATTAGATGATTTTCTTCCACAGACAGATAAGGATATTGAAGAAATGACTGCCCATCTCTTCAAGGTTATTGCGGGGATTAATAACCCATATCTGAAAAAGCTGCTGGATTCCTTTGTCAGTGATACTGATTTTTTATCAAAATTTAAGCAAGCACCTGCTGCCCGTTCTGTTCACCATGCCTATCTTGGCGGATTATTGGAGCATACCTGTGAATTGCTCAGGATGGGTGAGGTTATTTGTGAGATATATCCGCAGATTGACAGGGACATCTTTCTTACAGGGGCAATCCTTCATGATATTGGAAAGATTGATGAACTCAGGTATAGTTTATGTGTTGATTACACAGATGAAGGTGAGCTTGTTGGACATATTGTTATGGGTGAGAAAATGGTATCACAAAGGATTGAAACCATAGAAGGATTCCCCTCATCCTTGAGGATAAATCTGTTGCATATCATCCTGAGCCATCATGGCGAATATGCCTTTGGCTCACCCAAGAGACCCAAAACCCTTGAGGCATGTGCCCTCCATCATGCAGATAATCTGAGTGCTCAGGTAAAGCGATTTATACAGATTATGGGACGAAAGACTGATTCAAACAATAATTGGACAGCATATGATGGGCTGTTAGGAAGAAGGCTGTATGTTCAGGATACTCTGTTAGGCTGTTAGGCTGTAGACTGTAGGCTGTTAGGTTTGAAGGAATAAACCCCTCTTGCCTTTATTTCCTAACAGTCTACAGTCTATTCACCTACAGCCTATCTTCATGCTTGCTTTTTCAGCAACAACCACCCATCTGGAGTAGATATAAGAAAGAAAATCACCGTACAATCGCTCCTCACATTCTATATATTTCAAAGAAAAATCAACAAGCATGTCCTTTATCTCTACAGCATCAAAAAAGTGCTGAGGCAATCCTGCTTCAACATTTCCATTAATCATAAAGGTATTATGCTCCACCTCATCCCCACGTCCACAATCTGTGTCCCTGGTAGATCGCAGGCTTAAAAAGACAATTCCTTCAGGCTTTAGCACCCTGTCAATCTCAGCAATAGCTGTTTGAATATCATCAAAAAAGAGATGGTCAAGTACACCAAAACAGATGACAATATCAAAGTATTCATTCATATACGGGATGGCAGTAATGCAACCTTGTTTCAGCTCTGGAGTAGGATCCAAAAGCCCTTCCCTTGATAGCCATTTAGCAGCAATATCAAGTGATTTTTGGGATATATCTATGCCGCAGACACGAAATCCCTCCTTGGCAAGATAGACAATATGCCTGCCATTGCCGCAACCAACATCCAGTATCCTCTCCACCTTTTTCCCTTCCTGTTTTACGGTAGAATTTATGAATCTTACAACACTCTCACTTGGATGCCGGATAATGTTTGTTTCACTATCATAAAACTTATCCCATTCCTTTTCCCATTGTTGAATATATCCCATAGCCATTATCTCCTCGTATAATATATCGGTAAGCGTTCACAGAACATTTAGGAATATTTTCAGCCATGAAGGACACCTGATTTATTTTAGGTATACACTATATATGGTAGACATTTTCTGATAAGGTAGAATATGTATACCCTATAGTTCATAGCTAAAAAAAAATAAAAAAAGATATAAAAAATACTTGACAAAAATAGATAAGTGGTGTAATATGGTATCACTATGGAAGAATATTGATGGAGAATGGAGGAAAGTAGAGGATGTTCCTTGGCAAGTATTTTCATAATATAGATGAAAAGGGTCGAGTTATTCTCCCTGCATCCTTTCGAAGGGCATTAGAGAAGCAAGGGGCAAGCAATGAAATTATTATTACCGGACTAAATAAATGTCTTTCTGTGTATACCCGTGAGGAATGGGAAAAATCTGTAGAAAAGATGAAACAGATAGCTGCGATCAAGCCTGAGGCTGAATATATAATTCGCAGAATGTGTGCAGATGCTGCTGAATGTGGAATTGACGAACAGGGAAGATTAAATATCCCCTTAAACCTTAAAGAATATGGGGGATTTAAGAAAGAGGTTGTTACTGTTGGGAGAATGAACAAGCTGGAAATTTGGGATAGGCAATTGTGGGAGACTGAGTATCAAAAAATGGTGGAGACATCCTTGTCAGAGAGTGTTACTCAAGAATTAAGTGGGTTATGGATTTGATGGATCGCCACCGTTTCAATTAACCGCAGAGACGCGGAGACACAGAGAACATGGAAATTAATCAAATAACAGATAAGGATAATTGGTGTGGCAATTGAAATACACAAGTTCTAAGAGATGGAATCAAGCGTATGGCGAATAGACTCTAAATTTTCTCTGCGTCTTTGCGCCTCTGCGGTGAATTATTACGATGGATCAAGTTCATGTCCCGGTAATGCTCAAAGAGGTTATTCAATATTTAAGTCCGGCAGAAGGCAAGTTCTATGTGGATGCAACCATTGGAGCTGGTGGACATGCAGAAGCCTTGTTAAATCATGGTGCAAGGATTCTTGGAATAGAGCAGGATGGAGAAATCCTGAAGCTGACAGAGCAAAGGTTAAAAAAGTTTGAAGATAGGGTTATATTGGTTAACGATAATTTCAAGAACTTGCTCAACATATTGGAACAACATAAGATAGGTGAGGTCACAGGCATTCTTTATGACCTTGGGCTTTCCACCTTTCAGATAGATTCGATGAGAGGGTTTAGCTTTCAGAGGGATTGTCCTTTAGATATGAGAATGGACAATAGGGGTGTCTCTACAGCAAAGAATCTGGTTAATGAGTATTCTGAAGCTGCGTTGTCTCAGATAATCAGGGATTATGGAGAGGAAAGGTGGGCAAGGGGAATTGCCAGATCAATTGTAAGGAATCGTCCTTGCGACACTACCTTTCAATTGGTTGAGGCTATTCGAAGAGGGATACCAAGGGGAGCAAGATACCCTAAGATACACTATGCCACCAGAACATTTCAGGCAATAAGAATAGCAGTTAATGATGAATTAGAGATATTGGATACCTCTTTA
The DNA here is from genome assembly GCA_016208205.1 of Candidatus Desantisiibacteriota bacterium. Next base: position 9,855 of record JACQYP010000055.1, read on the forward strand.
GATACAGCTATCTCAAGACTATCAGAAGGAGGAAGAATTGTGGTTATTTCCTTTCATTCACTGGAAGACCGTATTGTAAAATGGAGTTTTCTTGAGAAAGCAAAGGAAGAAAGGCTGAAAATTCTAACCAGAAAACCGATTATCCCTCAAGAATCAGAGCTAATATCAAATCCTGCTTCGAGAAGTGCCAAGATGCGGGTAGCTGAAAAGATATGCAGCAATTTTCTTAATTGTTCGTAGTAATCTGCTCAAGCTGAGTGAATTTAGCATGAGCAACCGCATAAACTTGTCCTCGACTCTGATCAAGGATGCGGTCACTACGAATTTTATCTCTTTCCAGAGCAACCGAGAATTAAATGAGATTCTCGGTTACTCTGGTGCCAAGGACTCGCACAGAAATGTAAACTGGGATGGGGATCTCGCTTAACTGGGATTTGTGTGAGTCTGTGGCATTCTAGATGATAAAGAAAATATGCAAAGGTGTCGATAATATACCTGTAGACGAAGCGTCTCGCTTCGTATTCTTAACATCGATAATATATGTAGGGGCAAACCGTTGCGGTTGCCCTGATAATATAGGGTAACCATGGAGAATAGGGCAACCGCAAGGGTTGCCTCTACATAAAAAAACAGGGGGGGATTATATTGTATTCTGAAGAAATATCTTCTTTGGGACAAAGGAAGGGTGAAAAAATGTTAGCCTTGCTTGGTAATCCTAAAAAATCTGTAGTAACACAAACAGTAAGTGGCTACATTTTTTCTGCGATTGTTGTATCATTTATTGCTTTCTGGTGTATATGGCAACATATCCAGGTTACATCTATGGGTTATGAGATTGTTGAGTTGCAGAAACAAAAAATGAAAGCAGAAAATACTCATACTATCCTTCAGATAGAATGTGCCAGCCTGAAATCTCCGCAACGGATTGAGGATATTGCTCAACAAATGGGCTTAAAATTCCCGGAAAAAATAGAGGTTATTTATCTTCCGCAAGTAGTAAATTCACCTGAGAAAGAGGCTAATTCTAAATGGGCATGTATCTGGAAACAAGTGCCCAAGCATATAGCCAGGGGTCTGTTTGCAGCAAATGAGGCTGAGGCATCGGAAAAGTAGACGAAGCGTCTCGCTTCGTATTCATATGAGAAAACAATAAGAGGTTGTTTTGCTTCGCTCGCAATGACAAATAAATGAACCGTTTCCCTAATTTTATTTGTGTTCATTCATGTAATTCGTGGCTAACTAAATTTTTTAATAACAAATGATTATTGTTGTAGAGACAGGGTTTGTCCCTGTCCAAAACTGTCTAAAGACAGAGAATATATTTCCCTATCAATCACTGACTCCTCTGTCAACTAAAGAGAATACGAAGCGAGACGCTTCGTCTACAATAAATGGAAGGGGGAAATGTGTGGCTTCAAGAATTGATAGGTGTTCTAGATGAAAAAGATATCCACGGTAATCCGGATATACAAATAAAAAATATTGCTGCCAGCTCCAGAGATGTTGTCGATGATTCTTTGTTTATATGTGTTCAAGGATTTGCCGCTGATGGGCATAATTTTATCCGGCAGGCTGTAGAAAAAGGGGCAACTGCTGTTCTGATTGATAAAAATGTGCCTGTTCTACCAGGGATTACTTCCATAAAGGTTGCTTCAACCCGTCAGGTAATGGGTAAAATAATTTCTGCTTTTTATGAATTTCCTTCAAAACACCTGAAAATGATTGGAATTACAGGAACCAATGGTAAAACCACGAGTACATATCTTATCGAGGCTATTCTTAATATGGCCGGATATAGCGTTGCCAGACTTTCCACTACTCAATACAAAATTGGAAAAGAAATAATACATGCCGCACATACTACACCGGATTCCATAGAATTGCAGCAATTACTTAAAAAAGCTATAGATTCTAAGTGTACCCATCTTGTTATGGAGGTTTCATCTCATGCCTTAAGCCTTGACCGAATTAATGGCTGTGAGTTTGATACCGCAGTATTTACTAATCTGACTATTGATCATTTAGATTTTCATCATACCCATGAGGAATATCTCAAGGCAAAAACAAAGCTTTTTTCATCACTTGGGGAGGCAAGCGACAAGGGACTTCCTAAATTGGCTCTTATTAATACGGATTCACCATTTGCTGAGGAGATAATTAAGACTGTTCATCCGGAATATGCTCATGTTCGAGGGTATGGAATTGAAAAACAAACAGACATTTTTGCTCAAAGAATAGAAACAACCCAGGATTATACCACATTTCTTTATCAGGGGGTAAGATTCAAGCTGAATTTGCTGGGAATGCATAATGTGTATAATGCCCTTGCTGCCATAGGGGTTGGAGAGAGTGAGGGTGTGGAACTGGAGAAAATAAGCCAGGCACTTGAGTCTGTTGATAGCATTTCCGGCAGGTTTGAAAGGATACGGTGTGGACAGCCATTTATGGTCATTGTTGATTATGCCCATTCACCCGATGCCTTGCAGAATGTCCTTTTAACCTGCCAACAGTTGTCTCCAAAAAGAATTATTACGGTTTTTGGGTGTGGTGGTGATAGGGACAGGACCAAACGCCCTCGAATGGGCGGTATTGCCGGTGTGCTTAGTACGGAGATAATTTTCACTAACGATAACCCGAGAACAGAGGCACCTGAGGATATTCTCAGGGAAATAGAAGCAGGAATTAAACAAATTTCTGATTCGTATAAAATTATCCCTGATAGAAGAGAGGCTATCTTTCATGCCATTAATTCTGCCAGACAAGGCGATCTGGTACTTATTGCCGGAAAAGGGCATGAGGATTATCAAATAATCGGGGATAAGACCATTCATTTTGATGATCGGGAGGTAGCACGGGAGGCTCTTAAGGAAAAAGGATATGATACCAATTAATATTGATGAAATCTTAACGGCTACCAAAGGTGAGCTTGTTTGTGGGGATAGGGAATGGTTTCTGGATGCCGGGGTTTCCATAGATAGCCGATTAATCCTGCCGGGTCAGCTTTTTATTGCCATTAAGGGTGAAAACTTTGACGGGCATGACTTTATTGGAGAGGTAATTGATAAGGGTGCATCTGGGGTCATATTCTCGGATGAATTAGGGATTGAACAAAACTCAACACAGACAAGAATGTCTGTGCTACAAGGGGTATGTGCTATCCGGGTAAAGGATACCACAGCTGCCCTTGGTCATCTGGCGGCATACTATCGCAATAAGTTTGATATTCCCATTATTGGTATTACCGGGAGCAACGGTAAAACCACAACCAAAGAAATGCTGTCTGATGTTTTAAGTAAACAGTGGAGGGTGCTGAGGAATAAGAAAAATTTTAACAACGCTATTGGGCTTCCATTAACCCTTCTTGAGATGGATAGCTCTACTCAATTTTGTGTAGTTGAATTAGGTATGAATCACCCGGGCGAGATTACATATTTGACAAATATTGCCGGACCCGCAATTGGGGTGATAACCAATGTTGCTGAATCCCATATTGGCCACTTTGAGGATAAGAAGGCCATAGCAAGGGCAAAGTTTGAGTTGATAGAGGCTATGGGGGAGGAGGGGATTGCGGTACTGAATGCTGATGACCCATTTGTGGCAAGGATGGCTCAGCAACACAAGGGAACAGTAATTACTTTTGGTATAGATGAAAAGGCGGATATTTTTGCCATAGAGATTAGGGAGAATGATGCAGGGGTAAGTTTTAATGTCCATTGGGCTGGCGGAAAAATTCAGGAGATGTTTATCCCCATCCCTGGCAGGCATAATGTTTATAATGCCTTAGCTGTTTGTGGCGTGCTGGTCGCTCTGGGGCTGGATTTGAGTCTGGCAGCTTTGGCTCTGAGTGAATTCAAGCTTCCTGACTCAAGGATGGAGATAACAGAAAGGGCTGGCATAAGAATTATCAATGATGCCTATAATGCCAATCCAGGCTCAATGAAGGCTGCCTTATTAACCTTGAAAGGGCTTGCCTGCTCTGGTCGCAGGATAATGGTTATGGGTGATATGCTGGAATTGGGGAAATGGAGCAAAAGCTTGCATGAGGAAATGGGACAATGTGCTTGTGATACAGGCGTAGATATATTAGTAACCGTTGGACAGGATGCTGCCTTTGCTGCTTCTGAGGCAAAGGTTAGAGGGGTGGAAACATTTGTTTGCAAGGATAATGAGGAGGCTCTATCTATCTTAAAAGGATTGGTTAAGCCCGACGATGCAGTCTTGATTAAGGGATCCAGAGGGATGAGGATGGAGAGGATAGTTGAGGGATTGGTTATTTAATAATAATAGCACACGGATGACACGGATTTTCACGGATTCTTTTATCCGCGAGAATCCGTAGTATCCGTGTTATCCGTGTGCTATTATTTAAAAAACTGGGAGGAACATGGGAGAATACTGTCCCATGGTTGATGTCCATGCTTTATTATTTTCTCTACGAAAAACTATATGCACCAGAGACCATAACCTCTATCTTCAGGGTTTTTAAGTATATTACCCTTCGTACAGCCTGTGCTACCTTAACCGCACTTTTCATCTCCTTTATTGTTACCCCGTGGATAATAAATAGGTTCAAGAAATACAAGATGAGTCAGGTTCTGAGAGTGGATCATCATAAGACTAATGGTACTAAGTCTGAAACCCCAACCATGGGTGGTGTAATCATCCTGTTTTCCTTGCTCTTATCTGCAGCCATCTGGGCAAGATGGGATGCCAGATTTACCCTTTTAATGGTTATTGTAACTGTTGGGTTTGGGTGGCTTGGTTTTCTTGATGACTATTTGAAGCTGATAAAAAAACAACCGGAGGGATTGGTTGCGAGATATAAGTTTATTGGGCAGATGGTGATTGCCGGAAGCATAGCTGCATATCTTTATTATTTTCCTTCTCACTTGGTGTACGGACATGCCGTCTCTATCCCTTTTGTCAGTGGTGAACCATGGGAACTGGGATATATGTTTATCCCATTTGTGATGCTGGTTATTGTAGGCACATCGAATGCTGTCAACCTTACTGACGGTCTGGATGGATTGGCAATAGGGGCAGTTATTCTGGATACCATTGGATTGATATTGGTGGCTTATCTGGCAGGGCATTATAAATTTGCAGAATACCTGAAGATCATCTATGTCCAGGGTGGCGGGGAAATAACCGTTTATCTTGGGGCAATGCTTGGTGCATCCATAGGCTTTTTATGGTACAATGCTCACCCTGCTCAAATCTTTATGGGTGATACAGGTGCCCTGTCTCTGGGAGGGATATTAGGAACCGCAGCTGTATTGACAAAAAACGAGTTATTGCTGTTGATTATCGGTGGACTTTTTGTCATTGAGGCATTGTCTGTAATTATTCAGGTAGCATCTTTTAAGTTTTTCGGTCGCAGGATGTTTGCCATGGCACCCCTCCACCATCACTTTGAATTAAAGGGATGGTCAGAAACAAAGGTAGTTGTCAGATTCTGGATCATTGCCGGAATATTCTTGCTTGTGAGCTTGAGTACGTTTAAGTTGAGATGAAGAAAAGTGGTCAGGAGTCAGGAGACAGAATAAGACAGCAATGGCACAACGGCACAGAGGCACAAAGGAAGAAGGAAAGAGCAAAAGCAATTCTGTCCTTCTGACCTCTGACCCCTGACTCCTGAATTCTTTAATTGCAAAGGATACCCCTATGATTGATGTTAAAGGAAAAATAGTTACTGTTGTCGGGCTTGGGAGAAGCGGTCTGGCAGCATCTAAGTTGTTACATAAAATAGGTGCTATTGTCAGGGCAACGGATACAAAGCCCATGGATAGCCTTGATAGCGGGATTGAAGGGTTGAGGCTGTCAGGGATAGAGATTGAAACAGGCAAGAATACGCCTAAGTTCTTTGATGGGTCACAATTAATAGTTCTCAGCCCTGGTATTCCGGGGAATATCCCTGTTATTGCCAGAAGTATTGCCGGTGGTGTGCCTGTAATCTCTGAGATTGAGCTGGGATGGCAATGTTTGCAGGGGCAAAGGGTTGTAGGGATAACAGGAACAAATGGCAAGACAACCACAACAACCCTGATAGGTGAAATACTTAAAACATCAGGAATGAACCTGTTTGTTGGGGGGAATATTGGTACTCCCTTGTGTGAGAAGGTATTAGAGTTGGAAAAGGATACGGCTGTAATTTTAGAGATAAGCAGCTTTCAATTAGAGGAAATAGACAGGTTCAGGGCTAATATCTCTGTATTTCTCAATCTTACCCCTGATCACCTTGACAGATATAAAGACATGGACGAATATACCAGAGCAAAGGCAAGAATATTTGATAATCAAACGCCCTTTGATTTTAGTGTTCTTAATGCTGATTATGATACCGTACTCTCCCTTGCCAGGCATGGTGAGGCAGAGCAAATATATTTCTCAAGGCAGAAAAGATTAAATCATAGCGGGGTTTATTTAGAGAACGGAAAGATTGTAGCAAATATATATGGACAGAGACTGAGTATCTGCAAGCAGGAGGATGTCCGAATCCCTGGTCCATATAACCTTGAAAATGCTATGGCTGCAACAGCTGTTGCCCTGCTGCTGAAAATACCATCAGAGATAATTGCCAAAACCCTGCGAGGGTTTAAGGGTGTAGAACATCGGATGGAATTGACAGAGGTTATCAATGGCATAAGATTTATCAATGATTCCAAGGCAACCAATGTTGACTCAGTGCTTTGTGCCTTAAACAGCTTTCCATCTCCAATTGTTCTTATCGCTGGAGGCAAGGATAAGGGTTGTGATTACAGACGATTAACCCCCTTATTGAATGAAAAGGTCAGGGCAATGGTCCTATTGGGTGAGGCTGCTGAAAGGATCGAAAAGGAATCCGGATTTAAGCCAAGTTATCGCACATCTTCTCTGGAGGAGGCAGTCCTGACTTCATATCAAGCAGCGTCAACAGGGGATACGGTGTTATTTTCTCCGGCATGTTCAAGCTTTGATATGTTTAAGAATTATGAGGAAAGGGGCAGGATTTTTAAGGAGATAGTGCGTGTACAGATAGGCACAAAGGCACAAAGTAAGAAGGAAGCTATATATAAGGAAAATTTGTAATCGTTCACAATGGATAGATACAAAAGAACAGCTCTTATGCCCGTGGAGACCAAAAGGAAGGGTTAGGACACCTGATGGGGAGATTCCTGCATACGCAGGAATGACAGCAATATACGGTGTCCGTTCAGAACCGACAACCGTGAACGGTTACGAAAATTTATGCTGAATATGCGGATATAGGATTGCCATATTCTCTGTATCTCTGTATCTCTGTATCTCTGTGCCTCTGTGCCTCTGTGCCTTTATGCCGCCTCTCTGTACAGAAAGGAAAAATAATGAATTACTCTCGAGCTCGATTTGACATTATTTTATTTTTGATTACCATTACCTTAGTAGGTATTGGGGTATTGATGATCTATAGTTCCAGTGCTATCTTTGCTCAAAAGTTTACACAGGATAGCTATTTTTTGTTCAAGAAACAAATCCTCTGGATATGTATCAGCAGTATAGGAATGCTTATTGCATGGAAGACTGATTACAAGCTGCTTCGTAAGTATAAAGGAATTATTATCGCTGTGGGACTGTTTTTATTGATACTGACTATTATCCCGCATGTTGGCTACAGAATAGGTGGAGGAACAAGATGGTTAAAGATAGTAGGACTTACTTTTCAGCCGTCAGAACTGATTAAGCTATGCCTCATTCTCTGGATGGCTGATTTTATTGTCAAGAGAAAGGCACATCTTAAGAGTATGCTCAAGGGATTTCTGCCGGCATTGATGTTTTTATTGCTTATTATCGCTATCTTATTGAAACAGCCCCACTTTGGGATGATTATCCTGCTTTTTAGTGTAAGCATGGTTATCCTCTTTATTGGAGGAATAAACTTAAAGCACATGTTTTTTCTGCTTCTGGTTTCAATTCCCGCTCTGGCATTTATAGCCTTTAAGTCACCATATCGTGTCAGACGGCTAACTATTTTTTTGGATCCATGGTCAGATGCCGGTGATAAAGGGTATCATATTATCCAATCATTGATTGCGTTAGGGTCCGGGGGTTTATTTGGTGTGGGACTGGGTGAGAGTAAGCAAAAGCTGTTCTACCTGCCTGAGTCATCAACAGATTTTATCTTTGCCATCATCGGGGAAGAGGGTGGATTTATTTTTGCTACTGCGGTTGTTCTCTTATTCGTTGGTTTCGCTTATTGCGGGACAAGGATATGCCTGGCTACAGATGATTTCTTTGCCAGTTTACTTGCCTTTAGCCTGACATTTATTATTGTTGCCCAGGCATTTCTTAATATTGGTGTGGTAACAGGGGTATTGCCAACTACCGGTGTGCCGTTGCCGTTTATTAGCTTTGGCGGATCTGCTTTAGTCTTTAATATGGTGTCTGTGGGAATATTGCTGAATATTGCCAAGGGTTCATTTGTGAGAAGGGGATGAGTTGTAATCGGTTATCAGTAAATACTTATCTGATTATCTGATTACCTGATTACCTGATTACCGATAACCGATTACCGATACCTGATTACCATCTTCCTGATTCGAGGTGAAAAGTGCGAGTAGTTATTACCGGCGGGGGAACAGGTGGACACCTTTACCCCGGGATATCAATTGCATATGGTTTGAAAAAAAGACAGGCAGAGATACTGTTTATTGGTAATATCAATGGAATTGAGGCTAAGGTTGTCCCTCATGAAGGATTTGAGTTTAAGGGAATTGATGTTTGTGGCTGGAATAGAACACTGCCTGGAATTTTCAGGGTAGTGTGGAAATTAATAGGAGCATTTTTTGCATCCCGTAGATATTTATTGGAATTTAAGCCCTCTGTTATCCTGGGAACAGGCGGTTATGTTTGTGTGCCAATAATTCTTGCTGGAATAACATTAGGAATAAGATGTGTGCTGCATGAACAAAATGCTCTACCCGGATTGGCAGTAAGAATGCTTGCAATGATTGTAGATAAAATAGCTGTTTCTATGCCTGAATCTTCCAAATATTTGCCGCATAAAAAGATTGTTGTTACCGGCAATCCTATTCGAGGAGGGATTGGACAGGTAAAAAAACAGCAGGCATGTGAGAGGTTTGGCCTTTCAACAGATAAGACTACTGTGCTTGTATTTGGTGGGAGCAGGGGGGCAAGAAGCATAAATATGGCAGTCATAGAGGCTTTAACTAAGGGTAGCCTTGGTCTGGAAGATTTGCAGATTATCTGGGTTACAGGTTCAGACGATTACTCAATGGTATGCCAAAATGTTTCTGGTCCAGGGTATCGGATATTTGAATATCTCAATGATATGGACTATGCCTATGGAGCTGCTGATCTGGTGATATGTCGAAGCGGTGCCACAACTGTGGCTGAGATTATTGCCTGTTGTGTGCCGGCAATCATGGTCCCGTATCCCTATGCCACAGATAACCATCAGGAAAAAAATGCACGGGTGTTAGGGCAATGTGGGGCAGCAAGGGTGGTGCTTGATGCTGAATTACCCCAGGGAAGGCTGGCTGAGGTGATGGCTGAATTGACCTATGATGTTAGAAAATTAGACAGAATGAGACAGGGATATGCAGGGTTTGGCATGGATCCACATGGTGCGGTGGATAGGGTGATACAGATAATCGGTAATCGGTGATCGGGTAATCAGGTTATCGGTTATCAGTGAAGAGAAAGCAATAATTGGTTGTTGCTGAATTACCGATAACCTGATAACTGATAACCGATAACCTATTTACAAGGAGGGAAAAATGTTCAAAAAAATACAACACATTCATTTTATTGGGATTGGCGGTTCAGGGATGAGCGGCATTGCTGAGGTATTATTAAACTTAGGCTACAATGTTACCGGTTCAGACATGGCTGAGACAGAGATTACTAAAAGGTTGAAGGAATTGGGTGGAAAGATTTATATCGGGCATAGCTCAAAAAATATTGATGATACTGATGTTGTTGTCTATTCCTCTGCTGTTTCAAAAGAAAATCCAGAGGTTTTAGCTGCTCGGGAGAAGCGGATACCGGTTATTCCAAGGGCAGAGATGTTGGCTGAATTGATGCGGCTAAAGTATGGGATTGCTGTGGCTGGTGCACATGGAAAGACAACCACAACATCCATGGTATCCCTGGTGCTTTCTATGGCAGGAATGGATCCAACAGTGGTTGTTGGCGGCAGGTTTAATGATATTGGCAGCAATGCCCGGCTTGGCAGCTCAGAATACTTAGTAGCTGAAAGCGATGAAAGCGATGGCAGCTTTTTAAGGTTATCTCCAATTATTGCTGTGGTCACAAATATCGATGAGGAGCATCTGGATTATTATAAGGATATTGTCCAGATAAAAGATACCTTTGTGCAGTTTATGAACAAGGTGCCATTTTATGGCAGCGTCATCCTTTGCCTTGATAACGAACACCTTAAGACAGTAATGGACAAAATCGAAAGAAGGGTTATTACCTATGGGTTGACCAAAGAAGCACAGATACGGGCAGAAGAGATACATCTCGATGGTTTTTCTTCAGAGTTTACAGTAGTCTTTGAGAATACAGCTCTTGGCAGAATAAGGCTTAAGGTGCCGGGTATGCATTACGTATCCAATGCCTTAGCTGCTGTAGCTGTTGGACTGGATTTGGGCATTGAGTTTGAAAAAATTGTTGATGCCCTTGGTGGCTATAGCGGTGTGCAAAGAAGGTTCCAGATAGTGGGAGAATATAATAATATCACAATTATTGACGATTATGCCCATCACCCCACAGAGATAGCAGCTACCCTGGCTGCTGCCAAATCATCCGGCAGAAGGGTTGTGGCTGTGTTCCAACCACATCGCTACACCCGTACAAAAGCACTGACAAAAGGCTTTGGGCAATGCTTTAATGATGCTGATGTGGTTATAGTTACAAATATTTATGGGGCAGGCGAAAAACCAATAGAAGGGGTGGATGCTTCCCTGATTGTAAAAAGCCTGGTAGAATCCGGACATTCAAGGGTAATGTTTTTACAAACCCATGATGAAATAGTTGATTTTTTACATGGATTCCTCTGCCCGCAAGATGTGGTAATTACACTGGGCGCTGGTGATATCTGGAAGGTAGGGAAAAGATTATGGGAGAGATTGAAGGCATAGAGGCACAAAGGAACAGAGACAGGGTGTATCGGAAATATAGTTAATCAAATAGAAGTACTTTCTGCAGACGATAAATTTGATGTATTGACAGGAAATAACGTTGAATTTTCCTACAGAAATAGCAATTTGAAAAAATATATTGTAATTAATGCAGAATTGTTGTTGACAAAACGAGATTTTTTAGGTATCATTAGTGTAGTAAACTCGATTCTTAAAAAGAGGTATAATGCCCAATATAGGAGAAGGGGTGCTGGAAGTATTTTTAAGAACCCGGAAGGGGTATTTTCATAGAAACTGATAAGGGATGCAACCACGGACACGGACAACGGACACGGATTATGGACTTAAGGGAATATTTTCTACATAAAAAAATTGGGGTATTGGCAGGAGGGGTATCTTCAGAAAGAGAGGTCTCTCTTCGCTCAGGGAACAATGTTTTAGACTCATTAAAACGACAAGGGTTCAAAACATTTATCATTGATCCTGCTGATAATGATTTTATTGAGCAGATAAAAGTGATGGATGTTGCCTTTATTGCCTTGCATGGCGGGTACGGAGAGGATGGCAGTATCCAGGGTCTGCTTGAGGTTATGGGAATACCGTACACAGGATCAGGTGTTCTGGCTTCAGCTTTAGCTATGAATAAAGTAGCTTCTAAACGAATATTAAGGGAGCAAGGGATACCAACCCCTGACTATGCTTGTTTCCCATGGACAGATGAGAATGTGAGCAGTAAATTAGGGTTACCCTTAATAGCTAAACCAATATCAGAGGGCTCGAGTGTAGGGGTGACCATCATAAGGGATGAGTCAGAGATAAAAGGGATTATTGATGAGCTGACAGATAAATACAGGGATGTTTTTTTAGAAAAATATATCCATGGTCAATCAGTAACCGTGGGTATTCTTGGCAATGGCAAAAAAATGCGTGCCTTGCCAATATTAGAATTAGTGAGCAAGAATGAGTTTTATGATTATGAGGCTAAATATACATCAGGAATGACCGAATTTATTATTCCGGCAAGATTGGATGCGGATATATACAAGACCGTATGTCAGACAGCCATTAATGCTCATCTTATTCTTGGATGTGAGGGATTTTCCAGGGTTGATATCCTTGTTGCAGATGATGGAACTCCTTTTGTGCATGATGTTAACACCATCCCGGGATTGACAAATTTAAGTGATTTGCCGGCATGTGCTGCTAATGATGGCATGAATTATGATGAGCTTATTTTTGAGATGCTCTGCTCTGCTTATTATAGAGGTAAGATAACCGCTTGCGGTTGTCGGTTCACAGTGCACAGTTAAATCAGATTGTAAATATATTAACCGTGAATCGATAACTGTAAACCGTGAACGGTTACTACCACAGGAAATTATAAATATGTCACGACGGAGAGGACTAGCAAATAAGCTAAGTATAGGAAAGGATAAATGGCGAAGTAAAAAGGGACGCAAAAGGATAGCCCAAAATCTTTTTCAACGGATAAGAAAGATAAGTTTTTGGGTAGTAATTGGTGTGATTTGTGCCCTTGTTATTCAAACCCCATCATATCTCATGGATTCGCCACATTTTTTTATTGATTCTATAGAGGTTACGGTAAAA
>JACQYP010000012.1 GCA_016208205.1 Candidatus Desantisiibacteriota bacterium
CTTCGTCGCAGTAGCTCCTCGCAATGACGGGTTGGTAGTTTTCCTTATTGCTTGCTGACCTATTACGGAATATCTTCAATTTCGTTACAAAATGTCCAAAAATTTTCTTGTCACATTGTAGAAGTCTGGAGTAGTTACAATTCGCGTTTTTTGCGTTCATCAGCGGTTTTAAAAAGCAGGAGAAGCCATGGAAAATTTAGAAAACGCTCTGATAATAACCATTCTTGTTCTGGTAATGATGATGCTTGTTGATTATATTCAGGTACTAACGCGGGGAAGATTAAGCCTGTTGATAAAGGGTAGTTATTGGAGGCAATATAGCATCTCCTCAGCCATTGCTGTTACACCCGGTTGTCTTGGTGCCTTTATGAATGTCTCTTTTTATGTCCACGGGCTTTTAAGCTTTGGGGCAATGGCCGGAAGTATGATTGCTGCCTCCGGGGATGAGGCATTTGTTATGCTGGCAATGTTTCCCAAACAAGCCTTAATCTTGTTTGGTGTTCTTTTTATTTTAGGTATTATATGCGGCTGGATAATTGACAAATTAGCACCACTCTTAAGGATTAAGCCCTGTCTTGCGTGTAATCTATCCGAATTGCATCTGGATGATCAAGGATGCAGGATACTTGATTGGAAGGGTGTTTTTGAACACCTCCGGCAAATTACCTTTGTCAGATTTCTTTTGTTATCTATGTTTCTGATATTTTTTCTTTGTTTGGCTGGAGGAGTGGTTGCTGCAGAAGAGTGTGCTGTAGAAAGAGGATTAATTATTGCGACTATTATCCTTGCATTATTTATTGTGCTGACTGTTTCAGAGCATTATCTTGAGGAACATATCTGGAATCATATTATTAAAAAACATTTATGGCGGGTATTCCTATGGAGTTTTCTTGCCCTGATTGTAGTAGATACAGGGCTTAAACACTGGAATTTAGAATCCTTTGCACAAGCACATATGATCTGGATAATCCTTATTGCTGCCTTAGTCGGCATAATCCCTGAATCAGGTCCGCACCTTATCTTTGTCGTAATGTTTGCTCAAGGGGTTATTCCCTTTTCTGTGCTTCTGACAAGTGCCATTATCCAGGATGGTCACGGCATGCTGCCTCTATTATCCTGCACACCAAGGGATGCTGTATTAATAAAGCTGATAAACCTTATTATTGGTTTGAGTTGCGGGTTGCTTCTTTATCTGGCAGGGTTTTGACAGCAATTCTCATTTTAGTATTTTAGGCATTTTTTCACCGCAGAGACGCAGAGTTCGCAAGAGAAATCGCGGAGAAAAAAGAGATGCTAATGATGAATATATCGTAACTACTCAGCTTGCATGCAAAAGTCCGCTTATTTGGAGCGATGAGCTTACTTGCTTTCGCTTTGTTTTTACGGCAGCTTATTTGCTGCCGTTTTCGCGGTACAGTAACTTGCAGAGCGAAAGCAAGTAAGCTTTCGCAAAGCAAAGCGAGAGCAAGTAAGCTCTCGCACTCCAAACTTCGTGGTAAAGCTGAGTAGTTACAATATATCAAAAGCCAATAAAGGATTCACAGCTGAGTTCTTGGTCTATAAAGAATTATGCAACATACTTCTCTGCGTTTTTCTCTGCGTCCTCTGCGTCTCTGCGGTGAATCTAAAAGTCAAAATGAGAATTGCTGCCGGGCATGAAGGAAAAAATCTTGACAAAACTCAAATGATATGATAATATTAATAAGCATTTAGCTGTCAGGTGTCAGCAGTCAGCTTTGAACCAGTAAAATCAAGGCATAGTGAGGCTATAAGTTTTCTTTGCTTTCCTAAAACTGCTGATTAATCTTAAACCTGATGGCTGAACGCTTACTATTTTAAGGGAGCATTTAAGGGTGAAACAAAATGATATAGGGGCAATAATTCTGGCTGCAGGACTCGGTAAGCGGATGAAATCTAAGCTGATTAAGATATTACATCCAATTTGTGGTCAGCCAATGATTGCTTATGTACTTGATACCTTGAATGAGCTTGGTATCCAAAAAAGAGTAATTGTTTTAGGACATCAAAGAGAAAGGGTAGCAGGATTCCTTAATGATAGGAATGAAGTAGCACTTTTGGCAGTAGAAATAGCTGTTCAAGAAAAACTACTTGGCACAGGGGATGCGGTTAAGTCTGCGGAGCGGTTTTTTGATAAAGGCAGAGGTGATGTTCTTGTTCTTTCCGGGGATACGCCCTTGATCTCTAAGGATACCCTGGAAAGATTGATTGAAACTCATCATAGCTCTGGGGCTGAGGCAACTATTTTAACATCTGAGGTGCAAAATCCAACCGGTTATGGGAGACTAATTAAGAATAATAAGGGATATGTGTTAAGGATTGTCGAGGAAACAGATGCCTCTTCAGAAGAAAGGGCAATAAAAACAATCAATACCGGAACATATTGCTTTAAGGTATCTGCCCTATTTGCAGCATTGAAGATGGTTTCACCGGCAAATGCACAGGGTTTGGCTGTAGCTGAAACCTATCTTCGCAAACAAATCCTCAATGATTTGATGGATAATGGGGTAACAATCATCTCTCCTGAAACAGTTTTTATTGATAGGAGCGTGAGTATCGGACAGGATACGGTTATTTATCCATTTACCGCTATTCTTGGACAGAGTGTTATAGGCAAGGATTGTGTCATTGGTCCACATGCCTGTATTATTGATGCTATTGTTGGTGATAAGGCAACCGTTGTTTTTCAGAGGATATAATACCTATAACTCGATGTTCAAGTTTTTTGTAAGCGTTCAGGCTATCACAGGGGACAAAGACGAAGAACTGTAAAATGGCTACTGTAAAATGAGAAATGTGAAATGAAAGAACTTAAGAAGAATGCTCAAACCATGCAAAATACAGTAGTTTTCAATTTTTCATTATCCATTTTACAGTTTACAGTTATTCATAATGGAAAACTTGAACATCAAGTATAAGACTTATAAATTTAGATGGAGGGAGAATGTGGGTGCTGACGAGATAAAGATATTTACAGGAAATGCCAACCGAGGACTGGCAGAGGAGATTTGTAATCATGTGGGTATATCGCTGGGCAATGCAGAGGTTGACAGCTTTAGCGACGGGGAAACATGTGTGCAGATAAATGATAATGTTCGTGGAAAAGATGTTTTTCTGGTACAATCTACATGCCCACCAACAAACCAGAATCTCATGGAATTACTAATAATGATCGATGCTGTCAAGCGAGCCTCTGCACGACGCATAACAGCAGTTATTCCATATTATGGTTATGCCAGACAGGATAGAAAGGTTCAGCCGCGAGTGCCTATATCAGCCAAGTTAGTAGCTGACCTGCTTACTGTAGCAGGGATACATCGGATACTGACTGTAGATTTACATGTAGGACAAATTCAGGGCTTTTTCAATATCCCTGTAGACCATCTCTTTGCTTCACCTGTAATTATCGATTATTTTAAGAATAAGGCTATCGATGATCTGGTGATTGTTTCTCCTGATGCAGGCGGGGTGGAAAGGGCACGAGCTGTGGCAAAGAGATTAAATACATCTATTGCCATTATTGATAAACGCAGGGAAGAAAAAAATGTGGCTAAGGCTATGAACGTTATCGGCAATGTCCAGGACAAAAACCTTATCCTTTTAGATGATATGATAGATACCGCAGGTTCAATTACCCAATCTGTTGGAGCATTAAAACAATATGGGGCAAAGGATATCTATGCCTGCTGCACACACGGTGTGTTTTCAGGCAATGCCATAGAACGAATTAATAATTCTGAGCTTAAAGAGGTGGTAACAACTAATACTATTCCTCTTGGGGATAAAAAGAGTGATAAGTTTGTAGTCCTGTCGGTTGCAAAATTTCTGGCAGATGCAATTGTAAGGATACATCAAGAATCATCAGTAAGTTCTCTATTTGTGTGAGGTCTGGTAGGGTGCGTTTCCCAAACGCACTAACTAAGGATACATCAAGAATCGTCAGTAAGTTGAGGAGGAAAAAGATATGCATCAGGTAGAATTAAACGCAACCCTTCGTGAAAAGAAGGGAAAAGAAGCCAATAAGAAATTAAAGGCAAATGGCAGTGTTCCTGCAATTTTATATGGTAGAGAAAGAGACAATATTTCTTTAACCATAAATGCTAAAGAATTAGCAAGAGTAATAACTGCAGGGGGAAATGCGATTGTTAGTATGACTTTAACTGATAATACGCAAGAAACAGTTGTCCTGAAGGATTGGCAGCTTCATCCCTATAATGGGACAATTCTTCACGCTGATTTTTATCGAATATCCCTTGAGGATAGTATTGAGACTAAGGTGCCTATTGAGGTTGTTGGTGTCGCTTCCGGTCAAAAAACAGGAGGGGTATTGGATATCTTGCTCCGTGAGATAGAGGTGCGGGCATTACCCCTGCAGATACCGGATAAATTTGAGATAAATGTTTCACCCCTTGAGACAGGAGATATTATCCATGTAAAGGATATCCAGATGGGTGAGGGAATTGAGATATTGAGCGATCCTGAACAGGTTGTGATAACATTAACTGTTCCGGTTGTAGAGGTTGTA
The DNA here is from genome assembly GCA_016208205.1 of Candidatus Desantisiibacteriota bacterium. Next base: position 4,544 of record JACQYP010000012.1, read on the forward strand.
GAACAGGGACCAAGTGAGCCGGAGATCGTGAAAAAGAAAAAGGGTGGGAAAGAGAAGTAAGGAGACTGATGTTAAAAGGAGTCAGGAGTCAGAATCCAGAATTGCTGTAGAGGCTGTTTTCACTCTGACTCCTGACTCCTGACTCCTGAATTCTGGATTCTGAATTCTGCCTCCTGTCTTCCATTCAGCAGATACTGAATAATTAGGAAATCATATCATGTATAGCTTTCTCATTGCCCTCCAATTTTTAACAAGACTAACTATAAATTCAAATATTGAGGTAACCGAAAAAGGGTTGGGTAAATCTGTAGCCTTCTTCCCGGCAATCGGTTGTATATTGGGTTGTATCCTGATTGTGGCAAATCTATTCCTGTCAAAGATTCTTTTTTTGTCTCCACCTACTGTAAATCTACTCATAATTATTATTCTTATCTATTTGACATGTGGACTTCATCTTGATGGATTAGCTGATACGATAGATGGTCTATCCGGAGCAAGGGAAAAGGAAAGAATTCTTTCTATTATGCGTGATAGTTGCGTTGGCGTGATGGGGGTACTCAGCTTGATATGCCTTCTGGCTATGAAGGTATGTTTTTTGGGAGAGATACAGCCCCAGTTCAAGAATCAGACACTGCTGTTGATGCCGTTAATGGGACGGTGGGGAATAGTTATTGCCTGCTGTCTTGGTCATTATGCCAGAGAGGATGGTAAGGCAAAAGCATTTATCTCGCAAGCAGGTATCCCTGGATTGTTGATAGCAACTATCTTTACCGTGGGGCTGACATTTGCGTTAATCGGATGGAAGGGAATGCTATTGACCTTTCTTATCCCTCTTTTTGTCCTGATATGGATAAGGTATCTAATTGGTACGATTGATGGGGTTACAGGTGATACGCTCGGTGCATGTTGTGAATGCAGTGAGGTATTGGTGTTAATAGGTATGCTTGCTTTGAATCGGATGGGATGATTTGTAAATTCCTTTTCTCTTTTATTACATTTGTTATCTGCTATGGCAGCCATGGTTTTGTTGACAGCAATTTCCTGATAATATCGTGTTCCTTTTGTTCCGCCAACATTTTCAAAAGGAACACTATTGAAAGTATCTTGCCACTGGTTTTGCTCAGCAAAGACATCATTCCAAAGCTCATCCGGCGTAGGAAAAGACGAAACAATTTCTTCTTTTTCTGTTTTTATCCTTGTGTCCCTTAATTCCTTAAGTTTTTACAGGAAAGGTTGCCCATTCCTGCATTGTCCAAACATGGTTGCTAAGTCCAGCCATCATTGCTGGAGTCCGTTTATTATATGTTTCTGTTCCTACTTTTTCACGAAGTGTCCTTACCGGCCAAC
>JACQYP010000070.1 GCA_016208205.1 Candidatus Desantisiibacteriota bacterium
TCCACCTAAAAATTGACCCACAGATTGATAGTCTTATTGACCTTTTTCACCACAAGACCAAACTACATCTGAAAAGAAAAATTGCGTATTACAGGGGATGTTTTGCCCACAGCAATGCTAAAGGCATTGATATGCCTTTTTTCTGCATAAACACTATTCGTTCTCATTTATCTTTAATATTATATCCTCTATATCCTCAAAAACAAACATCTTATTCTTGCTTGTGTTAATGGTTTCTGGGTAATTTAATTCTGAAATTGACAACTTACCAATTTCAGGTTAATACCTAAAATCACAAGCAAGAATTGTGCCGGACAGTATTGAGTCTGACCCTGACTCTGCTCCTTTACAACTTGGTCGCCATGAGGGAGATGACTCATCCCAATCTGGGGTATTTGTCAGGTTCTTTAGGTTTTTGCCATCTATGTTAATGGAATAAATATCATTACTAAATCTTCCTGTTAATTTATATATCTCTATAGGTGCAAATGCAAAAACAAGTTTTTTCTTAGAAGAAGAAAAACATATAGAATTAGCCTGCTCTATAGGATGAAGAAAGGATAAAATTTCATAGCTTTCTTTAGTTTTAAGATTTTGTAAAACTATTTTACTGCCTTTCCTCATAATTCGATTATTAAAAGCAATCAATTCTCCATCTAAGGAAATGCAAGGAGAACCCTCACAACTTGTTGAGGAAAAATCCCCTGTTAATTGTTCTATCTTTTTCCCCTTATTATCTGTTATATAAATTTTGTATCCATTTTCTTCGAGGGAAGAAATAAAAATTTTATTTTCTATAGGTGAACATGTAATATAGTGTATGCTTTTTGCAACAATTGGCAATTTTGTTAAACTTTTCCCTGAGATGTCTATCATGTAAATTTCTCGTTCATTTGTTTTGGTAAAAACAATTTGCTGACTATTTGATAACCAACATGCATTCTCAGATACTTTTATATCTTGTTTTATTGGTATTTTATTTATCTTCATTGTTGTTGTATCAATTATCCAAATTCCTGCAGCATAAACAAACATAATCTTCTTTCCATCTATAGACCAAGAAGGCGTAAGAATTAACTTTTGTTTTGATAGTAATTTTACCTGATTCTTTCCATCCCTATCCATTCCCCACAATGAGTATCCGTTAAATGGTTTGAATGGGTTATATCTCACAAATATAATTTCAGTAGAAGGAAGGATAGGATGAAGGAGTTTCATCTTTTCTTTACAGCTAAAATATCCAATTATAACTATAAATATTAGAAATAGCCCAATTTTTTTAAGCATCCTCATCTCCCCAAAAAACTCCTTTCTATCCATATAAATTAATTATCAGTTTGAAAGTGGATTCTTGCTTTTTATATACTCTTCAAATGCCTTTTGGGCAGCTGCAATAGTTGCTTTTTCCCATACTGTTAGAGTTAAATCTCTTCCAGTCGCATCCTTATATGTTTGAATCATTACCGATGGATTTCTTATATCCATTCCTTGTCCGTGCTCTTTACAATCCCTAAGTATACTAGCCCAATCCTGCATTTCTTGATGAGTTTTTAGTCTCTTTCCAAGTATTGTTCCTACATCATCTATTGCCTTTTGAGCTGCATCACTGCCAGCTTTTGCCATATCAACTATTGTATTTCCTGTGTTAAGTGTATTTAAGATAAATTTTTCCGCATCTCCACCAGAAGCCATCATCCTCGACCCATCCGGCAATTCAACCCTTTTACTTGCCTCTGACACCATCATTCTTGTTGCCAATTCACCCCGATACGCATTTAATAATTTTTCCTGTTCCGCAGCAAGCCTTATGCCATGTCCCTGCAACCTCTCCAAACTCACAATCTCTCGCCCCAACTCCGTATCTGTCATCCTTTCCGCAAGCTCATCCCTTAACTTTGTCAATCGTTTCTCAGCAACACTTTACTCCTTCACATCTGTAACCATACCACCAACAGTGCCAATCTTACTATCCACTCTATTCTTTTCAACTTTTTTCATCAAATCAACAATCTCATCCTTGCCCAATTTGTCTACATTCAAATCACCGGCTACATATCTTTCATACCTTCTATTACCAGCATATGCCTTGGCTACATCCATAGGGGTCTTCACCCCTGCCACCATATCCGTCCCAAACCTGCCCAGCTCCTGCACCCCTGCCTTGACCCCACCATTTACCCCAGCACCAATCGCATTCCCAAAATACGGCGACACCATACCGATTGCCAGACTCTCCTTTTCTGCAGCAAAAATACGGCGACACCATACCGATTGCCAGACTCTCCTTTTCTGCAGCACTCACTCCCCCATCCAGCATTGCCCCGGCACGATACAAATTGCTCAAGCCATTAACCTGACTCTGGCTGAGTTTGCTAATTTTATCCCCATTTATCTTATCAAATCCAGTTGTTCCCAGGAATGATATGCCACCAAGTATCTGCCCGATTCCACCTACTTTCTGGTCTTTATCAAGGAAATCCCTGCCTCTTATGGCTATGCTTGCTGTACGCAAATCACTGAGTTTGGAACCAAGAGTACCAAGATTTTTGCCAATGCTTACTAACTTGCCTGCACTGGCCGTTGTATTTGCCAGACTGCCTATTCCGCCAAGCAGTCCCAATCCCATATCTGCTGCACTCATCCGGTCATTTGTTATCAAATCCCTGCCGGTTAAGGCTGATACAGCCGTGTATACCTGTCCCCACACCGGTATAAACTTTACTGCTGCACTTAACAATCTCTGAAATGTCTTATTCTTAATTGTCTGGGTATCATGAACCTCTATCCTTTCTAATCCATCATCTGTAGGGAGAGATACCAGCTCTTCATCCGTTATATTTATGACACTATTTCGGTCAAGCCCATACCCATTAAATGTCGTCTCTCCCTCTGGTACAGCCATCTTTCTACCGCCCATAACCATATACACAGTCTCGCCAGAACCTTTAACAAGGCTCTGGTTTGCATATTTGATTGTCGGTAATGTGGCAGCTGCTGGAATTTTATCCATCTGCTCTTTTGAAAGATCTCTATTATTGTTTTGAGATAATCCCATCGCTTCAAGTGTTGTTTTGTCAGGTATCAACATCCTTGTCCCTGCCTGCACCAGATAATATTTACCATCCGTATCCTTCAATACAGTCCCATTTGCATATTTTATCTCAACGGCAGTCTCCTGGCTTATCACAGGCAATTTATCCTTTGAGACATTCACAATCTTGTTTGCATCTATCCCCAATGCCTCAAGCGTGGTCTGGTCATCCTTTATTTCCCTGCCTATGCCAAAAGACACCAGATACAACCTGCCATCAGCTCTTAGCACGCTACCATTAGCGTATAATATCTTATCTAAATTCATTGATCTTAATTTTGGTGCATTATTCTCTAATATTGCATTGCCCTTATCATCTACAACCAATTCCTTCATATCTGTTATCTCTTTTAACTCATTATTTGTCATCCAGATATTATTATTCACATCAGTTGTAAATCTCAATGCCCCTGCCCATTCCATCTTCTCCGTAGCTGTGGTTAAATCCTTGCCATCAAAATAGTTTTCAAATTTATTGCTTTCACCCTTATCATAGCTTACCTTTGAGACATCCTCTGCCTGAACGGATTGTTCGCCAACCCGGATATAATCAACCCATAGCGTTCTGTCTGCAATAACATCATGAACCGTATCTGTATGCACAATGGTGCGACTTGTTCCCTTCCACCACTTTCCAGTCTTTTCCTCCCAGGTATTTATCCTGGTCGATATGTCCTGATCATTTGAATAGACAACATCTATTGAGTGTTTACCGTTGCTTAAGGGTAGTGTAACTGAATAATTTGTCCAATTGTCTGTTACAAACCATTCCTTTGCCACCTGTCCATCTACTCGCAATTGTATCAATGGATATGTCCCTCTTGCAGCATCACCCTTAGCACGAATGGTAATGGTCGTATCCTTTGTTCCAAGCCCCAAGGCATCCCGGGTTATGGCATCTGGTATACCAATCTTTTGCAGGGTATAATCTGTATAGCCTACACCATCTACTATTTTAACCCCTTTATCCAGGAATGTCAAGTACATTTTTCCATCTTCTAATGATTTTAGCACCCGGTTTGGCTCATAGGGTATGGGTTTGATCTCAGCACCAAGTGGAGGGGCATTGGATGATTTTATCTCGGCAACAAATCCATCCCCTAACCCAAGCTTAGTCAAGGTATTTTTTTCAACCGGACGACGACATCCGCTTTCTGCAAGATATAGCTTAGTCTGTTCATCCTTGAGAATGGTACCATCCATATAGTTGGTAGGGATAAGTTCCAGCTCTTTTGACTCAATAATGGTTGTTCCGTTTTTGTCCAAACTCAAGACCTCAAGGATTTGCTTATCTGGGACAAATATCTTTTCTCCGTTCATCATCAGGTAGATATTCTTGTCCCCTTCAGCCTGTATTAATGTGCCATTTTTGTACATGGCTCCAAAATACATCTTCAGATCCTCTTTATCAACCTGACCATCAACCGTAAAATCCCAATTCTTGGCACCCTTGACCATGATTGGCCGTAGCAAATCCTCCCAGTTAAGATCCCCAGCCATGCGATTGAATGCCTTTTTTAAGAGATTAAGGCTGACCTCAGGATTACCCTTTTCTGTCCATAGGCTAAAGATGTCGTTGGTATCTATTATGCCGTCACGGTTAAGGTCAAGCCGCTTCGTCCCCTCCTGGATGAGTACCTGAGTGGTATATTCTTGCCAGCGGCGACGCCACCCAACCCTTCTGGAGTGTTTTTCTTCTCGATACGAATCCTCCCAGCCGACATTACCCTCCTTCTTGCCAATGTTATTATTGAGCTTTTCAATCGTATCCTGTAGCTCTGGTGAAACCAGACCCAAGTCCTTTGTATCTATTTTATTATCATGATTATAGTCAAGATTTTTGTATCCTGTGCCGGCCACAGAAACCTGTTCAATAACATCCTCCCAGCCAGACTGCCCAATACGCTTGTTTATAGATGCTGACAGGTCATCAAATGGCGAGACATTATTGGCTATCTGGGTGGGGCTATAAAGATTAGCAGATGAAATAATTCGCTTTGACATGGATGAGGACGACCAGGAAAGCTTGGCAGTTGCACCGGCATAATTTTCATTGTATTCCATAACAATATCATGAAGCCCTTTGGTAAGGGATGTTTTAGCATTATCCTCTCTCTCTACATTATTTCGGGAGCAATCAATCAGCAATTTACCATCAACCCAGACACGAACCCCCTCATCTGTATGGGTATACAGGGTGTATTCGTTTGATTTATCAACTTGCAGTTTGCCCTCCCAGCGAGCAGTGAAACAGTCGTAGTGTATCTTGGAATGAGGTGAGCCTGTTTTCCAGTCATGATTAATCTCCGGATCGATTTGATGAACCCTTGAACCCTTTGCGTCCCGATAGGTAACAAGCAATCCACCAGGCATATAATCTGAAATTGGTGCTATCCTCATGATACGACTCCTGCCTAAGAAGAGATATTGATTATGCAGGGTTGCATAATTATGACATGGTTAAGAACAGATGGTTGAGGGATTACAACCCCCTGACCCCCTTTTTTAAGGGGGAATTCCACCCCCTGACCTCGACAGCGAGGGACAATCTCTGGATTTCTGCCGGAGTTTACCCTCGTGAAGCTTGTCCTCACGAAAGTGGGGAACGGGGGGTAGGAATGACGCAAACCCTGACCCCGCCAGCAGGGACAATCTTCAGGAACACAGACAAGAATGTCTGTGCTACTTTTGCCAAAGGAATAGGCAAAACCTCATCAGACACAAAAAAAGCGTTCCAGCTTAATTATGCCAGAACGCTTATTGTAATTATCATTAATATTGTTGTGATTTGGTTCAGAAACTGATGTGCCAGCATCTCGACAAGCACATTGTCTATATTGACTGATTGACTGATTGACTGATTGACTGATTGACTGAAATCTGCATGATTATCACCAACCTTCAAATTATTTAATGTATTTATAATACCATATTTTTTGGATTTTGTCAAGGAGTTTTTTCACATTTTTTTGAATAACCGCGTGAGCGTTGCATAAATGTACAAAAAGTCAACTTAAAATTGATCCGAATATTCCATAATTAGAATTGTTGCTCATACCACAGCAATTCTCATTTTGAAATAACTTTACCATTTAGGGATACTTATTTTGGAGCAAGGCATCCGTGATGCCGTTATTATCTTAAGAACGCCAACACGGTTGGCTTGCTCCAAAAGTCAAAATGAGAATTGTTGCTCATGCCAAAAAAATACTTGACATCTCCTGCAAATTTTGATATACTATGTTATAAATAATAGAATGGAGGATTTTTTATGAAGCGATGGTTATTGCCTTCAGTTATTGGATTATTTATTATTTCATCAGCTACATTTGTTGTTTTATTGGTTGCTTCTACTACTGAGATAAGTGATGTAGAAGAAATGCCTGTTGAGGGAGTAAACACTGCAAAGCAGGAATTAGAAGAAAAGCCTGTATCAATAGTAAAGGTTAACCCCGAAAAAGTTGAAAAGATACCGGAAGTAAAGCC